>NZ_JACKXD010000005.1 GCF_014212355.1 Halobellus ruber | reverse complement strand
GAGAAGTAAAACGACGAACCTCTTCATTTTCAAATACGTTCAGTCACGTGGAGCCGACGACAGCAGAATCCTGGCTCCAAGCCCTCGCTGTCTGGTGGAATCGATGCCAAAGTTAACGCGACCCTCGATTGCGGCGGAACGCTTTTGCGACGGACTGACTTATTGCCGACAGCTATGGGAATGGGCTCGGACATGTATCGGCAGCAGATCCTGGATCACTACAAGAACCCCCGAAACAAGGGGGAGATGCAGGATCCGGACTTCTCACACACCGGCGAGAACCCCTCCTGCGGCGACACGATCACGGTGAACGTCAGCCTGGCGGACGACGACGAGACGATCGAGTACGTCACGTTCACCGGCGACGGGTGTGCGATCAGCCAGGCCTCGGCGAGTATGCTCTCCGAGCGGCTGCAGGGGATGACGCTGTCGGAACTCGAAGCGATGGGCACCGACGACATCACCGAGATGCTGGGCGTCGACATCTCCCCGATGCGGATCAAATGCGCCGTCCTCGCCCGGCAGGTCACGCAGGACGGCGCAAAGATCCACGAGGGCGAGGAGATCGACCGGACGACGACCGAGGACTAACCACCTTTTTACTTCGTCGGGTGCGCTGGCGCGCACCCTCTTCGCGGGCGACTGGCGAGTCGCCCGCGAAGAAGTGAGACGGCGAAGCCGTCTCGCCCTCCTCGCAAAAAGCTGGGTCAAAAAGAACCCGCTCGCTCGGCCTGCGGCCTCGCTCACGGTGGATTGTGCTTGTTGAGTCTCTTTTCCATATCATAGGAGCCTGTAGTTCTCCGGGGCAAGGACGCCGTGTTTCTCACGGATGCCTACGTTATTTTCAGCTGTTTCGCTGTGAATTAGCTGTTCGATACGTGTGCGTACCGACCTTTTGCTGCGGTCGCTCGCTTCGTCGCCGGGCTTCGCCCGGCTGCCAGCGGGACCTCCGGTCCCGCCCTGCTCGCTCCCTGGCAAAAGCTTGGCCAAAAGCCTACGTCAGGGGCTTTGCCCCTTCCTCGGCCCGCTCGCTCACTGCGTTCGCTCGCGGTCGGTAGTTCACCTGTCTTGAGCGATTCGCCATACCATCGTTTCGGGGAATGGCGGTGACCGATACGTGCCCTCTATTCAGCAGAGCCTCTTCCACCTGCTCGGTGTCTGTCAGTACCGGCGTGACCGATACAGAGATTGTATGCAGCAGTTGGTCGTCGTTTATTTCGCCTCGACAGCAACGAAATAGCCGTGAGATGAACGCGCGAACTTAGCAAAACGAGTGACAAAGCCTATCCAAGTATCCTTTCAACAGTTCTGTATGATTGAGCGGCAAGAACGGAACATACGGCGAGACGGTGCCCTCTTTCTGCTCGGCTTCGCTGGTATCATTTTCGTTGAGGTTGTCGCATCATCAGGGCCGGTCGGAAGTGAGACAACAGCAGTTCATAACATCCTCTTCGGTTGCTCAATCGGAATAATGCTCTCCGGTATTTTTCGTGCGACCACCAAGGAAGCCGTTTACTCAACGCTCGCGCTGGGGGCCGGTTTTGCTCTTGGTGCTGTTATTGACCTTTTGTAAGCCGGGTCTCTGGAACCCGTCGTAAATGGTTCACCAGTCTTGAGCATCCACGAGCGGAGCGAGCGGTTCACGCCGACGAACGGCCGAAGTCCCCGTAAGCCGAAGGCGAACGGGGGCACAAAAGAGCTTGCTCTTCTGGAGGCCGTGAGTCGGCGCATTTTTTGATCCAGCTTTTTGCAAGGAGCGGTCGCGCGGAGCGCGACCCGACGCAGCAAAAAGGTGGATTCTATTCCGGCTTCAGCCCCTCGTCCTGGACGCGCATCACGGCCTCGCCGTCAGCGAGATTGGGCGCGTCGACCAGCCGGACGATCCGCTTGTCGCCCTTCGACTTCCGGAGGTACATCCGGAACGTCGAAGTGTGACCCAGGATGTTGCCGCCGATCGGCTGGGTCGGGTCGCCGAAGTACGAGTCGGGGTTGGAGGCGACCTGGTTCGTAACGAGGACGGCGGTGTTGTAGAGGTCGCCGATCCGCATCAGGTCGTGGAGGTGTTTGTTGAGCTTCTGCTGGCGTTCGGCGAGTTCGCCGCGGCCGACGTACTCCGCGCGGAAGTGAGCGGTCAGCGAGTCCACACAGAGCAGCCGGATCGGGAACTCCGCGTCCTCGTTGTCCTTGGCGAGTTCCTTTGCCTTCTCCGCCAGCAGGATCTGGTGATTTGAGTTGAACGCCTTCGCGACGTGGATGTGTTCGAGGAAGCTGTCCAGAAGCGCCTTCATCGTCTCGTCGTCGCCGGGCGTGCCTTCGATCCCGCGGCGCTCCAGTATGCCCTCGATGATCTCGTCGTCGAGCCCGCGGATCATATCGTCGATCCGTTCGGGCCGGAAGGTGTCTTCGGAGTCGATGAAGATACAGCCGCCGCCGAGGCCGCCGTGCTCCGGCGGGAGCTGGACGTTGACCGCCATCTGGTGGGTCACCTGCGACTTCCCCGCGCCGAACTCGCCGTACACCTCCGTGATCGACTGGGTCTCGATTCCGCCGCCCAGCAGGTCGTCGACCTCCGGGATCAGCCACGAGAGCTTGCCGATCTCCTCGCGGCGTTCCAGAACGGTCGAGCCGGTCTCGAACCCGCCGACGTCGGCGGCGTCGCGGGCGGCGTTGATGATGTCCGCAGCGGTCGACTCCCCCACGTCGGCGGTGTTCGACATCTCCCCTGGGCTCGCGACGGCGATCGCCTGGTAGCTCTCGAACCCCGCTTCGGTTAGCTTGTCTGCGGTAGCTGGACCGACGCCGGGCAGGCTCTCGAGATCGTCTTGTGGCATCGTATGCGATCTTGGGTCCCATCCGTACATAAACCCTCGTTAACAGCGAGGTGGAAGTAAAGCCGCGGGACGGGAGCGCCGGGGCGGAAGGGCGCCGACGAGGATTCAAACGTGAAGGCGCACAGCCGCCGCGGGTCCGCCGGCTACGGAGGGACGGTCACTCGGCGTCCCGGAGCACCGTCGTCACCTCGGCCGCCGTCTCCGGGGGGACGCGGCAGACGGCCGTGACGGTGACGTACCGCATCGCGTCGAAGGAGACCGACTCAACCCGGACGCTGCCGGAGCCGCGGTCGAACCGGTCGTCGATCCACTCGATCTGGCGGGCGAACTCGGGGAGGATCGCGTCGACCACCAGTTCGCCCCCACCTGCGTCCTGTGCCGTCTCGACGGCCGCGATCGCGTCCGAGCGGAGCGTTTCCACGTCCGTTGCGGACGCGATCGCGACGTCGTCGCCGCCCTCGATCCGCTCGCGGAGCCGCCGGACCGCACGGATCCGGAGGAGCGTTCCGATCGCGTCCATCACGTCGTCGGCGAGGCTGGGGGCGTCCTCGTCGGTCCGGGCGTCCTCGATCCGGAACCGGACGTCCGAACCCAACTCCGCGAGCGCGTGGACGCCAGCCGTGGCGTCGACGTCGCGGTCGACGAGTGTAGTCGGGTCGTCGACCTGCTCCGGCGGCATCGAGTCGCTTCGCCGGTCGATCCGCTCCCTGAACGTTCCGTGGGCGGCGGCGAGCCGGTCGCGGAGGTTTCCGTCGTCGTCGAGTCGCTGCCGGTACCGGTCGAAGAGGTACGATCCGACGGCGAGACCGGCGCGGGCGCGCTCGATGTCGGCCGCGACCTCCGCCAGCGCGAGGGACTGCCCGGCTACGGACTCCAGTTCCCGGTCGGGGTTCGACAGCCAGTTTCGTGTGGCGCGGATCTCCCGGTCGAGTTCCGCGTGGACGACCGCCGCGCGGACCGGGTCGCTGCCGACGTAGGACCGGCGCCGGGCGAACGCGTCGACCTCGTCGCGGACACCCGGGATCGACTCCCGGAGGTCCGCAACGGTTAGCGTCGATTCGATCGCGTCCCACGCGGCGGCGACCTCGTGGGCGCTGGTCCGGGCGTGGGTGGCGTGATCGAGGCGTTCGTAGACGGTCGGTGCGCCCGAAGCGTCCCGGATCGACCGCAACGCGTGGTCGTACTCGTCGTTCAGCCGCTCCCGGATCACGCCGTTCGGGATCGTCCCCTCGTCGAACGGCGCAGGGGTCGCGTCGAGTTTCGACCGCGCGACGTCGCGTTGCCCCTCGATAAAGGACTGTTCGATGTCGACCGGGAGCGTCTCGGGGACCGTCGGCGTCTCCCCGCGGGTCGCCTCCGACAGCGCCGCGGCGTCGATCGTCGCCGGGCCGCCGCCGGGCAGCCGTTCGGGGAGCCGACCGCCACACCCAGCGAGGCCGGCCAGCACCGCCGTCCCCGACAGCGACAGCACCTCGCGGCGCGTGAGCCCCGAGTCGTCGGCGTCGCGGGTCACGACCCTCCCTCCGTCGAGCGGTTCGACCCGTCCGCCGGCGACGTCCGGCACCGACCGCTGCCGCCGCGCGAACTGAATCTGCTCACCTGCCCGGGGTCGAGCGCGACCGGCAACCGGATCAGGTGGGTCACGCCGACCCTGGCGTCGGCCGAACACGCCACGTCGGCGTCGCGGAGCACCCGCGCGTAGCTGGTCTCGACCCGCTCGGTCGTCCACCGGACCCAACACAGCCGCCGGTCGTAACACTCGCCGACGACGTGGCCCTCGACGTACACCGTCTCCGCGTCGAAGTCGGTGTCCGCGAGGAACTGCCGGGCGGCCCCGGCGCCGTCGACGTCCGCGACCGACACCGACGCCGCGGTCCCCCTGTCGGCGATCAGGCTGTGGCGCCACTCGTCGATCCGGGCTTCCGAGTCGGTCTCCGTGTCGTCGTCCTCCCGAAGCACGGCCTCGTCGGGTGCGGTACGCAGGACGACCGTAGCCGGATCGGTGAGGGCGTCCTCGGGCGGTTCGGGGTCCGGTCGACTGACAGCCGTTCCCGACGATTCGGCGGTGCCGCCGCAGCCGGCGACGGCGCCGACGCCCGCGAGCGCGGCGGCCGAGCGGAGGAACTGGCGTCTGGTCGGGCGGGGCGTACTGGAGGGCATCGGCTCCCGGCTACCGCCGGCGGCGGTAAATACTTCCCGGGAGCGGGCCGGTCACGGTGGTTGCGGACGCGCGGGCTCACACCGGCGCCCCCGTCGGGTCCGTTACTCGGAGGGGCCGCCGGCGGCGCCCGCTACTCCCAGGGGTGGCCGCCGGCGGTGTCGGGCCACATCGGATACCAGTAGGACTCGTCGTCCTCGACGTCGAGTTCGCCGTCGAGCACCGACTGGAGTTTGAACTCGACGTCGTTGGCCCGCTCCTTGCCGCGCCGGGGCGCGAAGGGGTAGTACGCCCCCCGGCGAAACGAGTAGATCCAGTAGGCGCGGTCGCCGTCGGCCTCGAAGCCGAACACCGCCGCGAGCAGCCGGGAGCCGTACCCGCGCTCTCCGAACTCGTCGGCCGCGAAGTGGATCGAGGTGACCAGGTCCTCGGGGTCGTCGTCGCGGAGGACCACCCACTCCCACCCGTGGCTGTCCTCGCGGACGTCGAAGGTGGTCCCGGTCTCCTCCTCGCCGGCGCCCAGGATGGCCTCAACGTCCGCGACCGTTTCGGAGAAGTCGGTGCTGTCGACGCCGGAGAAACACAGCGCCGCAGCGTCGACCGACTCGTAGCCGAGGTCGGCCTCCATCGTGACGTAGGCGGTGCTCATCCCGAAGAGGTCCTCGGGGTCGGCGTCGCGGGTCGCGTCCGCCTCCGCGCTGGTGCCGAGCACCGCGCGGATCGTGTCGAAGATGCCCATCAGAGACCCCCACGCATCGTCACCGCGTCTCCATCTCGCGTTCGAGGTCGCGCAGCTTTTCGACGCGCTTCTCGGTCGACGGGTGGGTGCTGAACAGTTTGGTGATGGCGTTGCCCTTCGCCGGGAGAATGAAGAACGCGTTCATCTCCGCCTGCTCGCGGAGGTCCTCCTTCGGAACGCGGTCCATCCGGCCGTCGATAGTCAGGAGTGCCGACGCGAGCGCCGAGGGCTGGCCGGTGATGAGCGCGCCGCCGCGATCCGCGGCGAACTCCCGGTACCGCGAGAGCGCCCGGATCAGCAAGAAGGAGACGATCCACACGACCAGCGACGCCACGATCGCGACGATGATCCCGCCGCCCTGACGGTTCCGGCCGCCGCCACCGAACCAGAAGCCCATCCGAACGATCATGAACGCGACCGTCGAGAGGAACGACGCGATAGTCATCACCATCACGTCGCGGTTCTTCACGTGGGCGAGTTCGTGGGCGAGCACGCCCTCCAGTTCGTCGCGGTCGAGGGTGCGGAGGAGTTCGGTTGTCACACACACGGTGGCGCTCTTCTGTGACCGCCCGGCCGCGAAGGCGTTCGGCACGCGGGAGTCGGCGACCGCGACCGTGGGCTTCGGGAGGTCCGCCTGCTGGCTGAGCCGCGACACCGTCGCGTGAAGCTCCGGGTACTCCTCCGCCGAGACCTCCTTTGCGCCCATACTGTAGAGCGCGAGCCGGTCGCTGAAGAGGAACTGCACCAGGACGAACGCGCCCATAAGCGGCAGGAAGACGACCGAGTTGGTCCGGAACAGCACCCCCACGAAGACCAGATAGAGGGCGAAAAGCAGGAACATCGTGAGGACCATCCGACCGCGGAGTCCCCAGTCGGGTTTCCATTTCATACGTGAAGATACGGGTCGCGGCGTATAAACGGTGTTGGCGCGGCCGCGGCGCGGACGGTTGGTTCGTCGCGCTTAACCGGCCCTGTCGCCTACGGCGGCCAATGAGTTCCGGAACGTTCTGTCCGCGGTGCGGCGATCCGGTCCCGGCCCGCTCGGAGCCGCGGCCGGGCGAACCCCGGGAACGGGACGCCGTGCTGTGTGACGACTGCTACTTCGAGGACTTCGACCTGGTCGACGCCCCAGAGCGGCTCGAAGTCCGGGTGTGTTCGCGGTGCGGCGCGGTCCACGAGGGCAACCGGTGGGTCGACATCGATGCCGAGGACTACACCGACGTCGCCGTCGATCGGGTGACCGACGCGCTCGGCGTCCACCTCAAAGCCGAGGAGGTTCGGTGGGGCGTCGAGCCCGAGCAGGTCGACGAGAACACCATCCGGATGCACTGTACGTTCAGCGGGATCGTCCGCGACACGTATCGCGAGGAACGCGTGACGGTCCCGGTCCACATCGCCAAGCAGACCTGCGACCGTTGCGGGCGGATCGCGGGCGGCTACTACGCCAGCATCGTCCAGCTTCGGGCGCGCGAGCGGGTCCCGACCGCCGGGGAGGAGTCACGCGCGGTCGAGATCGCGGAGTCGTACATCGCAGAGCGGGAGGCCACCGGCGACCGCAACGCGTTCATCACCGAAACGCTCGACGTCGACGACGGCATCGACATCAAGATCTCCACCAACCAGATGGGCGCCGGCGTCGCAAAGCGGATCGTCCGCGAACTCGGCGGGTCCGTTGAGGAGTACCCCACCCTGGTGACCGAGGACGGCGACGGCAACGAGGTCTACCGGGTGACCTACGCGGTCCGGCTCCCGGAGTTCAGCCCCGGCGACGTGATCGACCCCGAGGACGGCGACGGCCCGGTCCTGGTCCGGAGCGTCCGCGGGAACCTCAAAGGGGTCCGACTCGCCACCGGCGACCCCTACGAGGCCGCCTTCGAGGAGGGCGAGGCGCCCGACGCCCGGAAACTCGGGACCGTCGAGGACGCCGTCGACACCACAGTCGTCGCCGTCGAGGACGAGTACGCGATCCAGGTGCTCGACCCCGACACCTACGAGTCGACGACGATCGCCCGCCCCTCCTACGTCGATCCCGACGCCGATTCCGTGCCGGTGTTGTCGAGTCGCGCGGGGCTTCATATCCTCCCGGCCGACGCCGTCGACCGCGACGACGCGGACGCAGGAGACTGACCGTCGCCAGTCGAAAGAATTGAATCGGCCGGCCGCGTACCGGAGTGTATGGACCGACAGCAGGTGCTCGCGATCATCCTCGTGATTCTGATGCTCGGGTCGTCGGTCGCGTACGGGGCGGCGCTGATTCTGTAGATCGGGTTATGGGTCCAACGCATAGTGGTCGACCTCTAACACATCGCAGCCGGGGAGCTGCCGAATCCGTTTCACCAAGTCTCCGTCATCGGTCACGATCGGTTCGTCGAACTCGAGTGCCGTCGTAGCCGGTATCGCATCTGCCATTCCGACACCGACGTCGTTCCGATCAGACGACTGCGCTTCGCCTTCGATTTCCCCGGCTCGTTTCGCTATCGGTTCGGTGAGATCACCTGCGGGAGTCCGCCTATAGTAGCGTTTGCAGGTCTTCGCTCGCTCGATCGCACGACGGCGTGCGATCGGATGTGCAACCAGTTGCAAACCCTACTCGAACTTCTCACGGTTGTGCTCCGTCGCGGTTCCCTTTCCGATCGCCACCCACAGTTCCGTGATAACGATCCGGGGGACTCTCCGAGGTTTTCCCGACCGTTCGATCTCTCGAGCCTTCTCGATCGCTTCCGATCGGTCGTTGTCGATGTCGATGAGAACGTTGGTGTCGAGGGCAACCACTCCGATCGCGTCTCCGGGAGTTCCTCGATACCCCTCTGGTCGCCACGAGCGGTCCGTTTCAGTGCGTCCTTCTGTTCTTCGGCACGTTCAGCGTCGTACTCCCCGCTCTCCTCGGCGATATCAGGGAGCGATACGTCTCGATCAGTCGCGCGACGGCGTCGGAGAACGTCTCATCATCCCGCTTGTAGGCCCTCACGCGCTCGTACACCTCCTCGTCCAGACGCACGCTCTTCGTCCCCATACGTATACGTCCGTAGACGATCGACACTCCGTAAATCGATCGGGAACTCGTCAACCGGATCAGTCCACCGGAATTCGGTATGTTCGGCTTCGATAGCGTTCTCGAAATCGGGGCGGTCCGAAGACGAAAGCTAGAGTGTGTCCACACCCGGTTACCCGTCGCCCCACACGTCCGAGAGGGGGTGGTCGGCGCCGCTGCCGAGGCCGGTATCGTCGGATCCGTCCGGATCGGCGGCGGCTCCGCCCGATCCGGTAGTCCCGCTCGGGTGCGAGCCACCACCCGAGTCGCGCCCGGTTCCGGCCGTCGATCCCGACGACCCGCGCGTCCGCCCCGACGCGGCGTCGGCGGCCGCCTCGAAGTCCGGCAGATCCGGGACCGAAAGCCGGTCGACCTGCTCGCGGAACCACGTCGGCATCTCCCCGCGGGTGCGATCGAACAGATCCAAAAGCGACGAATCCGCCAGATACGTCGCCCCGTGGTCGTCGGGCGACCGGACGACCCGGCCGCAGGCCTGGATGACAGTCCGGAGCGCGGTCCGGTGGTACCACGACCACTGCCCCTCCTCGAGCCGGCGGGCGACCCGTGAGTCGTTGGTGTTGAGGTAGGGCGCCTTACAGAGCACCTGCCACCGACACAGGTCGCCCGCCAGGTCCAGCGCCTCCTCCATCTTCACCGACAGGAAGACGTCGGGGTCGTCGGTGGCCTTCCAGGCTTCCAGGGCCGCGTCGCGGTCCTCGCGGTCGTGGGCGCGGACGCGACCCCCCAGCCCGAACCGGGCGAGTCGCCGCCGGAGCTCCGATTGGATCGCATAGGAGTGACAGTGGACGAGTCCCTTCTCGGATGGGTGGGCCGCGGCGATCCGGACCAGCACCCTCGCCACCTTCGGGAGCGTCTCCTCGCGCTCCTCGTAGGTCATCTTCCCGCGGGTCACGTCGTACAGCGGCCGGTTTGCGACGGGGAAGGTGTGCTCGACGTCGACCAGGGCGACGTTCGAGGGGTCGAGGCCGACGCCGCGGCAGAACGCCTCCTTGTTCAGGATCGTCGCCGACAGCAGCGCGAACGCGTTCCCGCGATCCCACACGGTGTGATGGAGGTATCGTGCGGGATCCAGCGGCTTGATCGTGATCGGGCCGCCCTCGCCGTCGGGCTGGTCGACGACCCACGTGGTCGGGCTCTCGGGGTCGCGAGCGTCGGCGACGAACCAAGTGAGCTCCGAGCGGAGCTCCTGGAGGCGGTCCCGGCGGGCGGCCTCCTCGGGCGAGAGTTCGGGCGTTCCGGTCAGGTCGTCGCTCGCTCGTTTGCAGACGCCTTCCAGGGTCTCGGCGAACCGGATCGTCCGCTCGACGGGGTCGTCGTCGGCGGCGGTCACGTCCGGGATCCCCACCTCGTCCCAGACCGGGACCGTTTGCGGAGCGAGTTCGACGGTCGCGTACATCTCCGCCCACTCGGCGAGGCCGTGGGCCTCGTCGATCACCACGACGTCGCGCTTCCGGAACACCTCCGAGCCCGCGGTCTGCATGAAGTACGCGAGCGTCATCGCCGCGATCGCGCGGTTCGACGCGATCGACCGATCCGAGAAGTACGGACACCGGTGACGGACCGAGCAATCGAACCCCGCCCGTCGGGCGCAGGGCGCACGGTCGACTGGCGTGTCTGTCTCGCCGTTCAGGATGCAGGTGTAGTTGGACTTGCCGCGGATGACGTTGAGGTCGTCGAGCAGCGGGTCGGTGGCGACGTCGTCGAGTTGAGAGACCTGCGGCGTGGTGTAGTACGCCCCGGTCGCGTCGGCGGGCGCGACCTCCTCGGTCGTCGCCGCCGCGCCCGCGATGGCCCGCGCGAGGAGGGACTTGCCGGTCCCGGTCGGCGCGCGCACGAGAACGACGTTGTTGCCCGCAGCGAAGGCGTCGCGGATGTCGGCGAGCGCCCGCTTCTGGCGGCCGCGGAACTGGGGGGCGGGGAACGACTCGGGGATCAGGTCCGGGTCCACACGGCTTTCTCCGCCGTACCCGGATAAAAAGCTTCAGACGGCGGGCGACGGAGCGTCCACCGAGGTCCGGAGACCGCGGCCGACGCGCTACAGCGACTCGACGTCCTCGCTTGTCACCGCCCGGCCGTCGGGCAGCCGGGCGATGCAGTCGTGACACAGGAAGTACTCCCCGCCGTCGTCGAGTTCCAGCGTCATCCCGCCGGAGGAGCCGGCCTCGAACGACCAGAAGTCGCCGATCCCGCCGGCGATCCGGACCGACTCCCCGCAGCCCTCGCAGGGTTGGCTCGTCATAGGTGCTTGAGGCGGCCGAGCGTGAAACCTCCTCCGGGTCGGTGGCGGAAGTGCTCCCGCGCCGCGGCGTCACCGCACGTCGGAACTCGACGCTCGGGCCAGCAGGGAGACCGCGACGCCGCCGAAGACGACCGCGAGACCGATCAAGACGAGCACGCCGGGGACGACCCCGTCGAGGGTCCCGTCGAACCACGCGACCTCGATCACCGTCATCACGTCCCGGTCGATCATCAGCGACCGCGCCGCGTCGACGCCGTAGGTGACGGGGTTGACCCGGGCGAACGTCCGGATCCACCCCGGAAGCGAAGCGAGAGGGAGAAAGGCGCTCGACAGGAACAGAAGCGGGAACTGCAGCAGGTTCGCCCCGATGATCGTCGACTCCTGGTCCCGGGTGACGATCGCCAGGGCGTTCGAGAACGCCACGAACCACAGCGAAAAGAGGACGCCGACGGCGACGATCCCGACCGCGCCGACGACGCCGGTGGCGATCTCGGCGCCGAGCAGCGTCCCGAGCCCGAGGATGATCGTGATCTGGATCGCGATCCGGAACACCTCCGCTGCGGTCTTGCCGGTGAAGACGGCCGTGCGGTTCATCGGCGTGACGAGCACCTTCTCGAACATCCCGTTCTCGATGTCGTTGACCAGCCCGACGCCCGAGGTGATCGCTGCGGCGAGGGCAACCTGGATCGCGATCGCGGGCACCAGATACGTCTCGTAGGTGATCCCCGGGATTCCCCGGTTGACGGCCCCGCCGGCCACCCGCCCGAACACCTCGGTGAACAACACGAGGAAGATGATCGGCTGGACGAGCGAGACGACGAGAACGAACGGGTTGCGGACGGCCTTCAGGTTCCACCGCTTGAAGTTCACCCACACGTCCCCGGCGAAGGTGTTGCCGGAGCGGCCGCCGGCCGGTGCCGTCGCGTCCGCGACGCGCTCGGCGTCGGAAGCGGTCACCGCGACACCTCCGGGGAGGCGCCGTCGTGCCCCTCGCTGCCGCCACCGTCGACACCGTACCCGGAGCGCCCGTCACCGTCGGCGTCGAGTTCCTCCCCGGTGATCGCGAGGAACACGTCGTCGAGCGTCGGCGCCCGGATGTTGAACCCGGTCACGGTCAGCCCCGCGTCCCGGAGCGCGACCAGCAGGTCGGTCCCGTGCTCCCGGGCGGTTTCCGCGGTCACGCTGATCCCCGCCTCGGATTCGGCGACCGTCGCCGCGGCGAACGCGTCGAACTCCCGGGCGATCGTCGCCGCCCGGTTGCGGGCGTCGGCGCCGCCCTCCAGTTCGACGTCGAGCACCTCGCCGCCGACCTCCCGCTTCAGCTCCGCCGGGCTCCCCGAGGCGACGATCTCGCCGTCTACGATCACCGCCAGCCGGTCGCAGAGCTGATCGGCCTCCTCGAGGTACTGCGTCGTCAGGAAGATGGTGGTCCCGAGGTCGTTGATCCGGCGGAAGTAGTCCCACAGTCGGTTGCGGGCCTTCGGGTCGAGCCCGGTGGTCGGCTCGTCGAGGAAGACCAGCGGCGGCCGGTGGACCAGCGCGGTCGCGGCGTCTAAGCGCTTCTTCATCCCGCCGGAGAACTCGTCGGCGCGCTTGTCCGCCACGTCGGCGAGGTCGACGAGGTCCAGAAGCTCCGCGACCCGGTCGGCCCGCTCGCCCCGCGGAACGCCGTAGGCCTCGCAGGCGAACCGGACGTTCTCCGCGGCGGTGAGTTCGGGGTCGATGCTTGTTTCCTGGGCCATATATCCGATCGACTCCCGGACCTTTCGGGCGTCCGACCGCACGTTGAAGCCGTTGACCCGGACCGTCCCGGCGGTCGGCGACAGGAGCGTTGCGAAGGTCTTGATCGTGGTGGTCTTGCCGGCGCCGTTCGGGCCGAGGAAGCCGAAGAACTCCCCCTCCGGGACGGTCAGGTCGATCCCCTGAACCGCCGCCGTCCCGTCGGCGTAGATCAGTTCGAGGCCCTCGACGTCGATTGCCGCCCGCTCCGCGGTCGCGGGGCGCTCCTGCGTACTGTCCTGTGTAGCCCCGGTCTCGGCCTCGGTCTCGTCGTCGCGTTTGCTCTCGACCTCAGATTCCGGCGATGTCACACCTCCGTTACGCGCCGTACCCAATTATGCTCCCGGCTTCGAGGCTCGGGTGGCGGTGTACGGGTCGGAGCGTCGGGTCCCATCCCGACTGTTCTCGTCTCTTACCGCCGAGCGGCGTCGACGGGGGTGGTGCTCGGCGGTACACGGCGAGAGTGATCATCACCCGGCGGTCACGGCGAAGCGACGGCCATAGGTCACTCTCGGTCCCGTCGGTGCTACCCCTTCGCTTACCCTTTCGACCGGAACAGCGGGGGGTCGAACGCGCCTGCGGGCGACACGCCGTCTGCCGAGACCGTCACCTCCGTGCCGTCGAACGTGGTGAACGTGAACTCGCCACGGGAGCCGTAAGCGCCCGCCGATCGCTGCCGGAGTCGCTCGCTCAGTACCGCCGCGGCGATCCGTTCGCCGACCCGGAGGCCGGCGGTCGTGTCGCTTCGGTAGTGAATCCCCGCCCAACTCCGGGCGTACGACACGTTCGTCGCGAGTTTGTTGATCTCCCCACGGACGGTCAGGCGATCCGCCACGCCGTCAGTCGTAAGCCTGGTCGGATCCTCCGGATCGGGGCGGACCGGGTTTGTTATGACGGCATCGCCGTCGAAGTACGCTTTGAGGATCGTCGCGTTCGATCCCGCGGTGACGGCGTGTCCGCCGGGGTACGAGGGGTGGGTTGGCGACCCGTCGGGGTACGCCTGCGGGAGGAGTGAGGTGCTGATCCTGTCTCTCGTCTCGTTCAGCGCGTCCGAGTCGATCAGGTCTCCGTGGATCGGGTACCGGTCGGCCGCCGGTTGCCCGTCGACCTCGGTCCCGTTCACCACGTGGTACACCCGACCGCCGAACTCCTCGGGCCGGGGGCGGCGGTTGACACGCCACTTGTGATACCACGCGGCGTGTGCGTGGGCCTGTAGAATACCGCCTAGTAGTGACTGATACCCGCTGCGGACGAAGTCGACGAAGCCGTCGGGAACGTTCGGGTCGACCGGCAAGCCGGGGTCGGCCGGTACCGACCCCGGGCCGTCGGCCGACAAGTTCGCCAACGCCAGGTTTTCGGGCGAATCGTCGTCCGGTTCGGTGTTCTGGAGGATCAAGGCGGCGTTCATGTACGGTTGTTGGGAGACGTTCTCCCCCACGTACGTCGCCAGGTCCCGCCCGGTGATCGGGTAGCGTTCGGCGTCCTGCCGGATCCCCGCGTCCGACAGCGAGGGCTCGCCCGGCGTCGTACGGTTGATCCCACCCTGTGGGACCTCGCCGTTCTGAACCGCGAGCCAGTCGTCGTAGTCGATCATATACTCCGTCGGCTCAAGCGGTCGAAACCGCTGCGTTCGACGGACGACGCCACGCTCGAAGTCCTTGTACAGAAACTGGCTCACGTACGGCCCGGTCTGCACTCCCTGGATGGTACCCCGAAACACGGCCCCGGCGTCGGTCGGGCCATCGAAATCGCTCAGTCCCGCGAGTTCCGCGGCGGCTGCAGCGACGTCATCGTCGTCTGCATACGCAGAGAAGGGGACGTCGCGCAGCAGCGCCATCCAGTACAGTTCGACCATCTCGCCCGCCGCCTGCGCGCTGTCAAAGGACGGCGCCGCGGGGGCGTAAATGTCGTTCGGATCTAGCCCGACCATATTGTAGCTGATAGCCGCCTCGGGATTGGTCAGCGGCCGAACGCCGGCCTGCGGGATGGCGTCGAAGTCGCCGCCATCCGCTTCGGACAACGCCGACCGAAGCGCCTCGTAGGCGCCCGCGTCGGGTTCGCCGTTGTCGTCGTGTGGGAGTCCCTTCGAGTACGAGGCGAAGTAATTAACGCTACTGTCGTACGTCGAGTCATCGTCGTTGGTCGGTTGCTCGAATAGGGGCCGTCGCTGGAGCGTTTCGCGGACCGCCTCCCGCCGGCGCTGGGCGGCTCGTTTGCGCCGCTGTGCCGATGATGACTGGCCCGCGTCCTGGCCACTCGCATCACCCTGGTTCTGATTGCTGTCGGCAGTCCGGCTCTTGCCAGAGTGTGTCGTGGCGGCGACGGATCGTCTGGTCCCGATACCCAGCAACGAAACACCGGCACCGAGCGTCTTGAGAACCTTTCGCCGCGCCCGACTCTGGAACCCCTTGCCTGCATACTATCAGTATGTGTGACAGTTTTTGAACCTTTCGGTAAGAACACATTTATTAACTCACGTGAAAACAGTGACTTCGATCAAAACGCGCGGTGGACTGTTCACAGCCGGTAGTGGTTTGATTCGTCGGTACTGCCGACTCGACCCGCTGAGCCTCCGAGTGAGTCGTTTCGGCCAGCGGTGAGTCTGGCCCCGGAAGGTTCTCCAGTGGATGTGCTGGCGGTAGATGCTCGCGTAGTTGCGGTCGTGGTCGTTTCCGCGGTGCCCCCAATGGTGATGCCCGGGAGGCGTGCGTGAACGGTGAGGGATCGCGTCGGCGAGACGTCGCACAACGAGGCCAGTGGCCCGACGTAGCCGACGGCGTCCGACCGTGAGCCCACAGTATAAACCGAAGCGTGCGCTACTACGAGCGTGGCACGCCCACTACGCTTCCGACACGCACCCGGCCGCTGGACCGAGGACCGGGTCGTCGGACAGGTCTACCGCGATCTCGACCGGAACCTCGGCGCGACCCGTCGCCGGCCGTGGTTCCGCCCGCCCGATCGGTACGCGGGCGAGCGATTCGAGATGGACAACGGCGACGTGGCGCTGTTTCTGTGGAACGACACCGAGGCCTACTGGATGGGCAACACCGAAACGCCGGAGGCGCTCTGGCGGACCGACAAGTACGGCTTCGACGACGTCCCCGAGGCGGTCTCGCGGTGGGCGACCCGGGAGCTCACCGCACAGCTCCACGAGGAGAGCCCGTGGCTCGAACCCTACCCCCATCTGTCGTGGTTCTTCCTCCCCGTGTTCCTCTCGAAGGACGGCCGGGAAGCGACGCGGGCGTTCTTCCACGACCACGCCGCGGGCTTTCCCGACGCGACCCGCGATGAGGCCCTCGAGTTCTACGAGTCGTTCCTCCGAACCCGCGTGCTCGACGACTGGCGGGAGGTGATGGCGGGGAAGCTCGGCACCTCCGAACACCTCGATCTCACCCGGATGACCGCGGCGATGGGCGAGTTCAACGTCGGACACCTCCTCGTCGAGGCGGGCTACGGGATCGAACCCGAGATCGAGGTCACGACCGGTCACGCCATCGACTACCGCGCGGAGGGCGGGGACGGGGAGTCGGTGCTGGTGGAGGTCACCCGACCGACCCCGACGCGGAAGCGCCGCGCCGGAACCCCCGTGGCCGCGGTCCGCGACACCGCCGAGACGAAATCGGAGGGCCAACTGGAGGCCCACGGCGGCGGCGTCGTGCTGTTCGTCGACTGCTCGTCGTTCCCCGACGACGAGTGGCAGTCGGTTTTCGCCGAGAAACCGGAGGTCCACCACCGGCCCGCGGTCGTGTTCCGGCTCAGACCGTCCGGCCGGGTGGAGGGGTACACCAGGGGTTCGGTCCCACTCGACGTCGGAGTGTGACTCGCTGCCGTCGAAAAAACTGCGTGGCGGCGTCAGTCAGAACGAGACCTGCTGGGGGCCGTCCTCGCCCATCGCGTAGGCGTCGCGGTCGCTGTAGTACCGACGACCGATGGCCTCGTGACCGAGCCCACACAGGATCGCCGAACGCGCGTCGGCGGCGTTCGTGTACGTTTCGGCGCCCGCACGCTCGAGTACGTCCCCGAGGCGTGCGGTCCCGTTCGGGAGTTCGATCGTCCGATCGCCGTACGCCTCGGTGAGTTCCTCGGTTGTCGCCGGGAACTCGTGGGCATCGATGAGGTAACCGGTTCGGTTCAAGCGCATTGCATCCCTGCGTAGCGACCGAGGGTTCTTAACGGTTTTCCATTACAGTATGGGGTAGAGTACCAAGGCCTCCCCCGACCTTAATTGTCATAATATACCGTACTAACATCCCACACGGCGCAAGGGATTTACTCCGCAACGGCCGAGATCAACCTAGTGAGCCACGACGTATCCGGCCGCGACGACGACGGGCCCGCCGCGGACCTCCACATCCACACCACCGCCTCCGACGGCGTGCTGACGGTCCCGGAACTCCCCGACGCGGCCCGCGCGGCCGGGATCGACGTCGTCGCCGTGACGGATCACGACCGGATCCACCCGGAGCTCGATGCCCCAACCCAGGAAGTCGACGGCGTGACCGTGATCCGGGGGATCGAACTCCGCGTCGACGCCGGGACCCAGCGCCTCGACCTCCTCGGATACGGCGTCACCGAGACCGACGCGCTCGGGACGATGGTCGACCGGATCCAACGGAACCGGAAGGAGCGCGCCGCGGAGATCCTCGCGCGGGTCGAGGACCACGTCGGCGTCGCGGTCGACGCCGAGATCCGCACTGGGATCGGCCGCCCCGGGATCGCCCGCGCGATCGCCGACAGCGACGCGCCGTACGACTACGACGGCGCCTTCGAGCACCTGATCGGGGCCGACTGCCCCTGTTACGTCCCGCGGGAGATCCCGACGTTCGCCGACGGCGCCGACGCCCTCCGGGAGTCGTGTGCGGTCGTCGGCCTGGCCCACCCGTTCCGGTATCCCGACGTCGGGGCGGCGCTCGACTGCGCCCGCGACCTCGACGCCGTCGAGCGGTACTACCCATACAACGGGCGGGACGCCGACCGCGCCGACCCCGAGCGTGTCGACGAGGTCGCCGCCGAATCGAACCTGCTCCGGACCGGCGGCTCCGACGCCCACGATCGGACGCTCGGCGTCGCCGGGCCACCCGCGTCGGCGTTCGACTCCTTCGCCGACCGGCTGGAGACGGATCCGTCGCGCTCTCGACTTCGATAGCCGGGAGCGTAGGCTTAAACCGGAGCGGGAACCAAGATAGAGTATGAAGTGCCACTACTGCGACCGGGAGGCCGCCTACGCCGCCGAGAAGGACGGGATCAAGGTCGGGCTCTGCGAGCGGCACTTCCGGACGCAGGTCGAGTCGCTTGCGGACTCCGAGGAGCTGGCCGCGATCAGGGAACAGATCGACATCGACCGGACCGAGTAGTCGGTCCGCGACCGTTTTATCACGCTAACCGCTTGTATTCCTGAGATACATCGCCGCCCTCGTGCCGCGTCCGGTAGAGTGTCCTCGACAAATCACGGAGCGCTCGACGGCGACGCCGCTGGTCGGTCGGACGCTAAAGAAAGCGAGGGTCGTGCGTTCGGCGAGCGGTTCGGCTGCGGTCGTGGGGGTGAGCGTTTCGTGACCGACGCTTACATCGGCTGCGTCAGGCGACGCCTGACGGCCTATGGAAAGCAGTCTCCGATCGCTTTCACATAGCGCCGCCCATACCGCCCATACCGCCCATACCGCCGCCCATGCCGCCGCCCATACCGCCGCCGGGGGCGCCGGCGTCGTCGCCGTCGTCGTCGCTGCCGCCGCCCTTGAGGTCGCCGGCTGCGATGACGTCGTCGATGCGGAGGATCATCACGGCCGCCTCGGTGGCGGACTCGATGGCCTGCGTCTTGACGCGGAGGGGCTCGACGACGCCGTCGTCCTCCATGTTCACGATCTCGCCGGTGTAGGCGTCCAGCCCCGCGGCGAAGTCGCCGTCGGCGTGCTCCTTCCGGAGGTTGACGAGCGACTCGATGGGGTCGAGACCGGCGTTCTCGGCGAGCGTGCGCGGGATGACGTCCAGCGCCTCGGTGAACGCCTCGATGGCGAGCTGTTCGCGGCCGCCGACGGAGGAGGCGAACTCGCCGAGCTCCATCGAGAGTTCGGTCTCGCTCGCGCCGCCGCCGGGCAGGACGCGACCGTCCTCGAGGGTCGTCTGAACGACGCCAAGCGAGTCGTCGATGGCGCGTTCGAGCTCGTCGACGACGTGGTCGGTGCCGCCGCGGAGGATGAGCGTGACGGACTTGGCGTCCTCGACGTCCTCGACGAAGATGCGCTCGTCGCCGCCGATGTCCTTCTGGGCGACGGAGCCGGCGAAGCCGAGGTCGTCGGCCTCGACGTCGTCGAGCGAACCGACGACGTTCCCGCCGGTGGCGCGGGCGAGCCGCGTCAGATCGGAGGACTTCGCGCGGCGGACCGCGAGGATGCCCTCCTTCGCGAGGTAGTGCTGGGCCATGTCGTCGATGCCGTCACCGACGAAGACGACGTCGGCGCCGACGTCGACGAGCTGGTCGACCATCTCCTTGAGCTGTTTTTCCTCCTGGTCGAGGAACTGCTGGAGCTGGTCGGGGTCGGTGACGTTGACTTCGGCGTCGATCTCGGTCTCGCGGACCTCCAGGGCGCCGTCGAACAGCGCGACGTTGGCGTCCTCGACGCCGAAGGGCATGTTCTCGTGGACGCGCTCTTTGTCCACGATGACGCCCTCGACGAGCTCGGAGTTGTCGATCGAGCCGCCGACGACCTTCTCGACGGAGACGTTGTCGATGTCGATGCCGGCGTCGTCCCTGACCGCCAGCACGGCGTCGACGACGAGTTCCGCGAGCAGGTCCTTCGAGGATTCGGCGCCCTTGCCGGTCATCGCCGTCTCGGCGATCTTGACGAGGGTGTCGCGGTCGTCCTCGGAGACCTCGATGGCGTTCTCCTCGAGGATCTCCTTGGCCTTCTCGGCGGCCTGGCGGTAGCCCTGCGCGATGGTGGTGGCGTGGACGTCCTGGTCGATGAGCTCCTCGGCCTGATCGAGGAGTTCACCGGCGACGACGACGGCCGTCGTGGTCCCGTCGGCGACCTCGTCCTCCTGGGTCTCGGAGACCTCGACGATCATGTTCGCTGCGGGGTGGTCGATGTCCATCTCGCCGAGGATGGTGACGCCGTCGTTCGTGACGACGACGGAGCCGCCGGAGTCGACGAGCATCTTGTCCATTCCTTTCGGACCGAGCGTGGTCCGTACGGATTCCGCGACCGCCTGGCCGGCGGAGATGTTCATCGACTGGGCGTCTTTCCCCTGTGTACGCTGGGAGTCCTCGCCGAGAATGATCATCGGCTGGCCCTCTTGCATTCGTTGAGACATAGTCGCCCGATGATTGTTTGTGATTCTATATAAATGTGTCGTATGTAGTTGCAAAAAACCGCCGGACGGCCCGAACAGACCGTGGGAAGTATACACAAACAAAGCTTTTTATATACCGACTTCGCGTCAGTCGGATCGACCGCCGCGGGCGGCCGGTGGCGTCACCGACAAGGATTATAGTAGCGTTTGCAAGTCTTCGCTCACTCGATCGCACGCGGTCGTGCGATCGGATGTGCAACCAGTTGCAAACGCTACTGTAACTCCGTCTCCGGCGTAGCCCCGGTATGGCAACCGCCCTGCCGACTGACGGAGGCGGGTCGCCGTGAGCACGTTCGTCCTCGTTCACGGCGCCTGGCACGGGGCGTGGTGTTGGCACAAGGTCCTCCCGCGGCTGGAGTCGGCGGGTCACACGGTCGCCGCCCTCGACCTCCCGGCGCACGGCACCGACACCACGCCGGTCGGCGAGGTCACGATGGACGACCACGTCGAACGCGGCGGCGAAGTGCTCGAAGCGCAGTCCGACCCGGCGATCCTGGTCGGCCACAGTACGGGCGGCGCGGTCATCACACAGACCGCGGAGGCGTACACGGACGAGATCGACACCCTCGTCTACCTCACCGGGTTCCTGCTGGACGACGGGGAGGCACTGCTCGAGTACGCCGAGGCCGACGAGGAGTCGGTCGTCACGCAGAGCCTGGTCGTCGACGAGGAAGGTGGGGTTGCGACGGTCGAAGCGGACGCGCTCCGCGAGGCGTTCTACGCCGACTGCGACGACGCCGACGTGACGCTGGCGACCTCGTTACTCCGACCGGAGCCGCTCGCGGGGCTCGTCACGCCGATGCAGACCAGCGACGAGGGCTTCGGCAGCCTCCCCCGCGTGTACATCGGGTGCGAGCAGGACAACGCGATCACGCCGGCGACCCAAGAACGGATGCGGAAACGGCTCCCCTGCGACGATGTCAGGTCGATCGATTCGAGCCACTCGCCGTTCCTGTCGGCGCCCGAGGCGGTCGCGGAACACCTCGACGGGATCGCCTGACTTCGGCCGTTTCGCCGGCTGTTATCCGGACTGCCGCACGTTGAACCCCTGCGTCAGTTCGTTGTGCTTCCGTTCGAGGAAGGAGTACACCGCGCCGTGGGGCGCGCCGTCGAGGATCATCCCGACCGCGCGGCGGACCGCGTCGACCTCCTCGGGTTGGCCGATGACACCGAGCGTCGACCCTTTGATCACGACCTCCGCGCCGGTGAGCTCCTCCATCAGCTCGCGGGTGCGGCCGTCCTCGCCGATCAGCCGCCCCTTCTGTCGCCGGAGGTCGTTCTTGTTCCGGGTGTGGGATTCGAGATCCACAAGCTCGAACGTCCGGAGGTCGTCGTCGAGCAGCGACAGCGCCGACTCGGGGGTGAAGCCCCGCCCGATCGCCCGCACGATGTCGGGGGCGAGCATCCCGGCCACGGGGTCGCCGACCTCGTCGATCGCGACTGCACCGGACTCGGAGTCGATGTCGAGCCGCACCTCCGCCCGCTCCTCGATCTCGCGCATCGTCTCCCCGCCCTCGCCGATGAGGACGCCGATGCGGTCCTGCGGAACCTTCACGTGTTTCATACGTTCGTATACCCGGTGAACCGAGTTAAGAACTTTGTTGCACACCGACCGTTTGCTGCGATCGCTCGCGGCCCGTAGTGCTCCACTCGTCATCGCGAAGGACGCTCTGTGCCTTCCAGAACCGCGAGCCCATCGAGCCGGGACTGTAGGGGTTGCCGGGTGTCGTCGGTCCCATACCGGATTCGGCTGTAGTGCTGTCCGGCAAAGCTGTCGAGACCCTTGATCCGCCCGCGCTCTCCGGTAGCCGCCGCGGAGACCCCGACCGCGCGACTGTACCGAGGCTCCGGACGTCCGACGCAGACGACGGCTGTCCCGGAGTGTCGAACGTGGGCGGGTCGGCGATAGGACCGTCGTGAGGCGTTCACCCGGCTGTCACTCCCGAATGACGCTCACCGATGTGGGGGCTCGCTCGACGACGCGTTCGGAGACGCTACCGAGGAAGAACCGCTCGATCGTTCCCTGGCTGTGGCTCCCCATCACCACGTGGTCGGCGTCGTGTTCCGTGACCTGTTTGAGGATCACCTTCGACGGCTCGCCGTGATCGAGCACGGTCGTGATCGACCGACCGTACTCCCCGGCGATCTCCGCGGCCTCGTCCAGATGTTCCCGGCCTTCAGCCTCGCGTCTCTCGTAGATTTCGCCCAGTTTCACCCCGACGTACGTCTCCGGTTCGAGGCTGATCGACGTGTCGACTACGTACAGGACGATCAACTCCCCGTCGGTGAACTTCTCGCAGGCGAACTCCAGTGCCCCACGTGCAAGCGTCGATCCGTCGTACGGGACCAAGACGGTGTCCATACATCTGTTACCGGTAGTCGAGCACTAATAACAAGGGTGCTGTAGACGGGGTCGCCCCATACCGTTAAATGGTTGTTATAAGATATCGATTCGTATGGTCGAAGGAGGATTCCTCTCGGTCGTCCCGCCCCTGATCGCTATTGCGATGGCGATCATCACCCGCAAAGCAGTCCTCTCGTTGTTCCTGGGCATCTGGACTGGTGGCATCATCTTCGCCGAGAACCTCGGCATCGTCCAGACCTTCGATTGGGTCGCGACGGCGGTCGGGGAGAGCGTGTTCCACGCCCAGATCATCGTTTTCACCCTGCTTTTGGGGTCGGCGGTGGCGATGATGTGGCGGCTCGGCGGCTCACACGCGATCCGCAACTGGGCGCTCGAAAAGGTCGACACCCAGCGGAAGGCCGGGGTGATGACGTGGCTACTCGGCGTCGTGTTGTTCTTCGACGACTACGCAAACACCGCGGTCGTCGGGAGCACGATGAAGGACATCTCGGACAACCTCCACGTGTCCCGGGAGAAGCTCTCGTATCTCGTCGACTCGACGGCCGCGCCGGTGGCGACGCTCGCGATCTCCTCGTGGGTCGCGTTCCAGTTGTCGATGATCGAACAGGGGTACGAAGCCACGGGGATCCCTCAGGGACAGATTCCGGACTCGTTCACCGTCTTTCTCAACTCGATTCCGTACAATATGTACTCCGTTCTCGCCATCGCGATGGTCGGCATCATCGTCCTCTCCGGGCGGGACTACGGCGAGATGCTGACCGCCGAGCGGCGGGCCGCCGAGACCGGAAAGGTCACCCGCGACGACGCCAGACCGATGCAGGACGTCGAGGGCGATCTCGGCAGCCCCAACGTCGACAACCCCCGGCTGTCGTCGTTCATCCTCCCGATTCTCGTGTTGATCGCGGGCGTGCTGGTGACGGCACTCTGGAGCGGCGGGCTCTTCGGGGACGCGACGCTCCGCGGCGCGATCGAAGGCGCCGACTACGCCCTGGCGCTGGTGCTCGGATCCTTTGGGATGGTCGTCTCGACGTACGTCCTCGGGTACGTCTTCGGCATCCTCTCACTGGGTGAAAGCGTCGATACGACGATCGACGGGTTCGGGATTATGCTCACCGCGGTCACGATCCTGGTGCTCGCGTGGTCGCTCGGCGAAGTCGTCTCGGCGTTGGGTACGGGCGACTACGTCGCCGGCGTCGTCAACGCGTTCCTCACGCCCGAACTCCTGCCGGTGGTCGTGTTCGTCACGGCCGCGTTCATCGCCTTCACGACGGGCAGTTCCTGGGGAACGATGACGATCCTGACCCCCATCGCCATCCCCGTTGCCTGGGATCTGGCGGGGAGCCACCAGCTGGTGTCGGTGATCGTCGGGATGATCTTCTCGGGGGCGATCTTCGGTGACCACTGCTCACCCATCTCGGATACGACCGTGCTGTCCTCGACGTTCACGGGTGCTGATCTCATCGACCACGTCCGGACGCAACTCTACTACGCCGGGACCGTCGCAGTCGTCGTGGCGGTACTGATGCTCGTCTGGGGATACACCCGTGTCTCTCCGCTGCTCCTGCTTCTGGTGGGGGTCGGCGTCCTCATCGGACTCGTGTACGGTCTCTCCGAACTCCACGCCAGAATGCGGGGGTTAGAGCCGATTCAGGCGGTCGACACGTCCGACATCGCGCCAGCGGAAGACGACTGATACTGACGACGCTCGTTTCCTCCCGCCGAGGGCCGTCACCGGCGGGAGGGATCAGCGTGACGGATCGACTCGGCGGACCAGACGAACGCCGTATCACGTCCGCTCCATAACTATCCATACCCTGTCAAGAACCGCCTGCTGGACATAGAGGTTGTAGTCATCACGGGAACTGCGTTACTTTCTCCATCTGAATCCTGAACCAGCCAATAGAATGCGCGTGCGAATTGAATGGGTATGCCACCGACATCTATATCAGTATGAAAAAAGTATGAATGAGCATGCCCGAACACAAACGGAAAGTCGGAGATCGGGGGCAGGTGACGATTCCGAAGGAACTGCGGGACCGTCGTGGCATCGAAGGCGGCGACGAGGTCGAATTCGTCGAAGTGGATGGCGAGATCATACTCAAACCGCCGACGGATGAGGAACGGCTTGCCGAAGGATATCGAAAGAGAGCCGAGCGGTCTCGTGAGTTGGCTGAAGAAATGGAAGAGGCATCCGCAGAAGCAACCGGCCATCTCGGTGACGCACCCGGCTGGAGCGAGTGAATTTTGGAGTCAAGTGTGCAGGTACGCCGCGGCGACATTGTCATCGTCGAACTGAATCCCACGAAAGGGAGTGAGCAGCAAGGAAAGAGCCGGCCCTGTGTTGTCATCCAGAACGATGTTGGGAATCAGTACTCACCGACAACCATCATCGCTCCATTCACAACGCAGTACACGTCTGGAGACACGTACCCGTTCGAGGTGGAAGTACTGGCTTCGGATACTTCCCTCGATCACGATTCAGTGGCAGATCTAAGTCAAATCCGAGTCATCGACATCGACGAACGTGTCAAAAAGAATATTGGATCTGTCCCGTCATCAGACATGGTGAAAATCGACTCGGCAATCAAAGATAGCCTCGGCATTTGAATGAAACGTTCCGTCAGTGTATCGTCTGTACTGACCGATCATCCTTTCTCTACAGACCGACCTCGATTTGTGCCAGATTCGCGCCCTCTATTCAGCAGAGCCTCTTCCACCTACTCGGTGTCTGTCAGTACCGGCGTGACCGATACAGAGATTGTATGCAGCAGTTGGTCGTCGTTTATTTCGCCTCGACAGCAACGAAATAGCCGTGAGATGAACGCGCGCTTATTGAACGTCGAGGGTTCTGTCAAATCAAGATTGTATTGAGAACGACCTGCTGAATACAACGCGCGGATACAGCAGGCCGCCTGTGGAGGTCGGGACTATTCGTCCGCCGAGTCAGCGTCCTCATCGAGTATCTTGGTCGGTGCTCTCCCCGATTTTTGAGTTGCTTCCTGGGCCCCCACCCCTTCGGGGCCGGGGTCAATATCTTTACCATCCACTGGCGCAACGTCAGGATTCACTTCCTCCTCCGCATCGATCGCTTGCCCTTGATCTTCGATGTCTATCTCTCGCCGGTTCTCCTCCGCTGGTTCGAATCTCTCTCCCTTTTTTACTCCCTCATTTCCGGTCATATGTTCCACGTTTCTGTCCGTCGGTGTCACATCCTGCCGGACTGAGTCGTGCGTGGGTCGTTGGACTCCCCCACGATCATCGTAGTGCTTCCGACCGATGTACGCGTCGTTGACTGTGCCGATGATGGCGTGATACACGTCGTCTGCCGTCTGGTAGGTGGACTCCTCGGTTCGACTGAGTACGGTTCTGATCGTTTCGGCCTCCGTTGCTTGCGCTTCGAGGGCCTCAAGTTCGGCGTCACCGACCTGCTGGACGAGGGTCTCCTGATCGATGGGGAAATTACACTCTTGGTCGAGGAACTCACGGGCTTGCGAGAAGTTCGCGAACGGGTGGACGTTTGTGCTCTGGTCGGATAGATGTAGTGCGCTCAGCTTGGAGTCTCCATCCTTCGTGTCAGACGGGTGAGAATCTAGTCGTACTCTTCCTCGTCGCGGTGCTGGTCAGGATTCGCATTTTCGCGCGCCACACCGGACTTGTCTTGGTAGCGGTCTTCTTGTTTGTCGCGGACCTCTGGGGGAATCTCCCTCTCCTCACCCTCTCGCTCGCGGCCATCGAAGTCCTCCGGTTTCGGAGCACCGTGCGGTGTCTTGTCTTCAGCAGTCGCCTCGTCGTTGCGCTCTGAAGATTGAATCACAGTCTACAGTCAGTCCTTTACTCCGAAAGGTCTTGCGACGTAACCGTTTCTACGTCCATTTTGTTGAACAGTATTGACAGGGTGTCATAGAAGAGTTGTCACGGTGTTTATTTTAGGATCTCACAGTCGAACCAGGCGTGAGAATCTGCTTGCGAACTGAGAATTGTATGGCATTCACTGGAAAAGTTGTTGTCGTAGTTCTGGTGAACTGTGGAAGCTATATGTTTGGCATAGGATTTTATAAATATGAACAGAAATGTCAATCAGTCTAAGGAACGAAGGATACAGATACGGTGCGACTGTGGTAACTGGATCAAGGCAGATGCGGAAATGTGTCGAGTCAATTGTAAGTGTGGGCAAACATTCGCAATAACTGTCACGGATATGAATCGGAATTCTTCCAGAGTAGAGGACTGAGGTTCTGGAATTAATCGTCTCCTGAAGTAACTGTACTGAGCAATCTACGTTGTCGGGTCTTGCCGGACGCATTCGTGCGTACATCTATACACGAGACTGTAGTAAGGTAGCGCATGCGAGAGTTCACACTTCGAGCTGACGACACTGGTACGCTCGAACTCGTCTGTGAACGGAACGACAAAGAGGCCCCCGAACCCGACGTTCGCTCATTCGCTGAACGTGACGAGTTTGGATTGCTCGTTGATAACCTGACGCCGGGAGAACAGGTACTGCTGTTCGTTCCGGATACTACCTCTGAGGAGTAACGCTGAAAAATACAATCACTCCTGTCGCCAAGAAGAATGGATTACTTCTCCGTCATAACGGTCAGTAACTGATCTGTACTGAGTGGGGGCTCGTGCTGAAGTACGAATGGTTATGCCTGTCCAGAGAGAATATATGGGAATGAAGCCCTCCACTTCTACTTCTGAGCGACAGTCGGTCGATAAGGTGACACTCTATTGCCCTGAGTGCGGTCACGAAAGCCGTATTAACGGAGACTGGATTCTCCACGTACTCACCGAATCGCTGAGTTACGAGTGCCCCGATTGTGGGGCCGTGATCGATTCCCGCCGGGATCAAGAAGCACTGACTGAGCGGAGTAGTGGAACGCTCCACTTTGCGGCCAAGGACTGAGACAGAGATAGACGGCTCCAGTAGTTTACGCTGATTTGCTGGCCCCGGAAAATGCTCCGATGTCTATTTATTTCGCTGTAGAATCGCTTAGTTAGTTCCCTGTGTTGACCGATTCCGGTTCGGGGTGTGGGAAGTCTTCTATGACACCCTCACTCTCGTCTGTGCTCTGTTTGATACTGTCGGCTATAACTACGTGAAGACTTTCCACACCCCCCGGGGTGTCGAAATCTGTCACGCGACTATCGTCGACAGTATGAGTACCTGGACCTGTTATCGTCGTTTGCCGAACCACTCAGGTGATTGTGTTCGACTTCACAGGGGAGTCGGACAGTACCTGACGAGAGCAGCCGTCCATAGCTGTTGGTGATCAATACACGAACGCAGCAGCTTGACTCCAGTGCTTTCCTGCCAGTAGCTTAACTTGTCCGAAGCGACTGGACTGCGTGTGAAGAAGGCCCTCACGAGACGGAAGCTGGTAGCTCTCTTGTGTGCAACGGCTGGAGCCGGTTGTAACGGGCAGGGACCGGATACCCCGACAGGGACACCCACGAAGGGGACAACACAGACACCGACGGCAACAGCGACTCCAACACCGGCCTCTTTCGGGATAACCTACCAACACAGTGACGACGTGGAGATCGGTAGTGAGGTCACTATCACCACGACGGTAACGAACACCGGCGGTCAAGCAGGGCGATTCAGTGCGCCACTATTCATAAGACGTGCAAACGGTGCGTGGCAAACGGGCCCAACTCAGGAGTTCGGAGAAATTCCTCCGGGTGAGTCGGTGACAGTCGACTCAGAGCCGTATGAACTGACATATCTCGGTAGATACGAATTCAGGGTGGGCGAATCAGCTCCGACGACCACAATCCGGACACGTCCAGCGTCGCTCGAATGGGCGGAGTTCCATCGGAGCCCGGCTGGCTATCAGGTGCGCGTACGGACGCCTCGATTACAGCAGACATACTCATACGTAAGCCCGGACGGGATTGAGCGGACCGCGTCCAAAGACGACCGTCAGTGGGTTTTTGTACCTATTGAGGTGAGAAACGAGACCGAACGTGCGTTGAGCGGACCCGCTGCCAGCAGTGTTGCACTCTTCCCGAGTGAAACACGGTACGATCGGACTGCACTTGTCGAACAACCGATTTACCAAGGGGAGCCATACATACCGACCAAGCTACAGCCAGGTGGCGAGCAAACGGGATATATTCCGTACGAAATTCCGACCGGCCCGACAATCGAAGATTTACGCGTCGTGTGGAGCTCCTCGGACAGTGACGGCACCATTGCGGTAAGCTGGCAGTCTGAGGGCCTCCCGCCGTACCGACGCTAAATGATACCCGTGTGAACTCATACTGTCGGCTGTAACTACGTGAAGATTTTCCACACCCCGGGGTGTCGAAATCCGTCACGCGACTGTAGCCGACAGTATGAGGGATGCTCATTTCCGGTCACCACACTCCTGCGAAGGATGGTTCACCAAGGAACATCGGAGAGCGAATGGGCCGATCGACACCGACAAGCACTGACCACCCGCCATTCGCGCGAGGGTGTACTCAACGACCGGGAATTCGAACTGTTATTGGAGGCGTGTGGTGATCTGCCAGCACCACGTGGCTTCGAGGCGCAGTTCATCTGTCTGCCCGGGCTCCGCGCTGGGGAAATTGCCCATTTCGATACGTCACGGCCGGACTGGAACCGCAAACTCATCGGCATCCCACAGCACGAGTCGTGTGACTGCGGCTACCGCCGACGACAGGCCCGTCAGTCGCCCACAATGACCAACTGACTGAAGCTGACGCTCTCGTTCGCGCTGGCATCCAAAGACCGTCACGCCAGCTCGGTCGATTCCCGTCGACCTCTCACTGCGAATCGAACTCCGTATCGGGCGGTTCGCAAACCGCTACAGTGACTTCCCACGGTCGCGGTCAACAGTTACCCGGCGCGTCAAAGAAGCCGCCGACGAAGCGGATCTCACTGGATGGATCTATCCACACTGTCTACGGGCCACTGCAGCCAGCCACCACGCGCACAAGGGTGTCGCTCCGGTGCCGCTACAAGCACTGATGGGATGAGGCGACCTTGCTACCGCCCGGAAGTACAGCCGTATCTCCGGAACTGCCACTGCCGACGCACTCCGTCGAGTCTATGATAAATAACCGACCGATCTCCCTTCTGTCAAACCACTACTGCTGCACGGAGAGGTTCTATATATCACTCTGTGACGCTGTGTGACGATCCGGGTGTTGAACCAGCCCGGGAGCGGGTGAAGGAGACAGGCGACCTCCCGCCGCTGTCGCGGGGGCCCAACCTCCCTGCGGATTAGTGCATTGCGCAGTGAGAAACACACCGAAACCGGTATTTAATATTCCTAAATAATCACGGATGTGTCGAAGCTGTCTCTGATAAGTATAACACTGGGGGTTATGCTGCTCGGAGCTGCTGGATACATGGCATACTCCCAACAGCAAAGCCTCTCATCCGGAGTACAGATTGAAGCCACCGTAGAGAGCAAAGATATCACCTATTCCTCGGACAACGGAGGTAGGTACACACCCCACGTTACGTACAGCTACACGTACAACGGAACCCAGTACACTTCCGACAACATCAGACCGGGAATAGGAACAAAAACGTCCAACACAAGGACTGCCGCCGAAGACAGAATCGACCAGTACAATGTCGGGGAGACGACCACGGCCTACGTTGTGCGAGGCTCGCCCTCGAAATCGTATCTCAAAAAGGAGAGTAACCCGCTGCCAGTTATGACTAACCCTCTGCCCGCTATAATCGGCGTTTTAGGCTTGGCTTTTGTCGGATTACCGGTCTACAAATCCGCGGCTTCTTGATTGCGAACTGCTCTGTCGAGGTGACGCCCATCCACTCGGATACTGAATCTATGCTCTGCTCTACGTCTCAAATGTGATTCCGAACGAGGTTATCACGTCCTGAGGGCGGGTTCACATATGAGTGGCACGTATCGACCCGTTTGAGCGGCACTGATTCCTACGCCTTACGGTGGCTGATGCGCGCTCTCTATGCAGCACAATTCGATGTAACATCTACGGCATCTGTCAGTAGTTGTCTGCTGAATAGAGAGGGTGAATTCATACTGTCGGCGATAGTCGCGTGACGGATTTCGACACCCCGGGGTGTCGAAAATCTTCACGTAGTTATCGCCGACAGTATCAGTATGATAACCCCACGTGGCTCAGAGTATCGGTAGTAATCTAACAATCAGCCTCACTACTGTGAGTTCAAAAAGCGACCTTCCAGTACCCGATGATGTAGTCCGGAGCGAGGAACGTAATGGCGAGAAGACAGACCAGTACGAGGATGGCTGTGAGACGCAATAGACCAGCCGCCCATCGTCGGGGTTTCGGAAGAGATTCAGCAATTCCGGACAGCGCAGTTCCGACGATGAGAAATAGTACCCACGGGACTTCTCCAGCCTCGCCGACACTCCAAACATACACGAATATACACAAGAAGGAGAGCGACGCGCCAAACTGGATGAGTGAGTTGGGGCGACCTCGTGGCTCGTTAAACAGAACGTCGCTGATATAGGGGACCATAGTCGGTGTATTCCTGCTAAAGATACAAAATGATGACCTAATGTGATTCCAGTGGAACGTCTTGTCCCGTGCTACGCGATTCCACTGCAGGAACCGGGAGGTATATACTGCGAGATTCGCGCGTTGTACTCATACTGTCGGCTATAGTCGCGTGGCGGATTTCGACACCCCGGGGTGTCGAAAATCTTCACGTAGTTATAACCAACAGTATCAGCACGCCGCTATGAACGTCAACGCAACCTGGTAGAAATATCAGCGGTACATTCACACGCGGACTCACACGAGTGATTCGGCCGTGGTATCGTGAAATGAACACGTGACGGCTCATCTATGGTACCCTCGCTGTCGGCTGTAACTGCGCGAAGATGTTCGGTACCGGGGAATCCGTTAGCGACGATGGCCGACGGGGCACACGGTACCGCCGACCGTAGGCAAGAATTTTCACTGCACCGGACGGAGCGCGCGTATGAAAGTCGCGTACGTGTTCAGCACTGCGGGCCAGACCATCGACTACGTCTTAGGCGAGATGATCCTCCCGCAACTGGAGGCCGACTGCCACGGCGTCGACGTCGCCGGGATGTTCTTCCTCCACGACAACGCCTTCGTGCTCCGCGAGGGCGACCCCCTCGGCGAGCGGCTGGTCGACGTCGCCGACGAGAAGGAGATCCTGCTGATGCTGTGTGACCGGTGTGCGGAGAAACGCGGCCTCGCCGAACAGGTCGGCACCGACGACAGCGGCCGCGAGCGCTACGAGCCGCGGAACACCTTCGAGGACGTGACCGTCGGGTGTTTCCCCGACCTCTACGGCGCTCTGGGCGGGATCGGCGTCGACCACATCGTCACCCTCTAACTGAAGCGGAACCGCAGGTCAACCGACTCACTCCGGGACGTCGGGCCCGTCGGGCGTGCCCCCGGGCTCGGGCTCGACCGCGGTCACGAACTCGTAGAGCGACGACTCGTCGGTGTCGAGCCCCTGACGGCCGAAGAAGGCAGCGACGTTGTGGCAGTCCCGCCGGAGGAACTCGTCGGCGTTGGGGTGATGCACCGTCACCGCCTGGCCGAGGTCGATCACGACGAGTTCGCCGTCGTGGATGATCATGTTGTACTCCGAGAGGTCGCCGTGAACCAGACCAGCGGCGTAGAGCCGGCACATATACTCCCTGACGACCTCGAAGGCGGTCTCGGGGTTCTCGACGTCGACCTCCGCCAGCCGGCGGGCCCGGTCCTCGACGAGGCCGACGAGTTCCATCACGAGGACGTTGCGCTCGACCGCGATCGGCCGCGGGACGCGGACGCCCGCTTGCTCGGCGCGTCGGAGGTTCGCGAACTCCTTTTGGGTCCACGCCAGGACGACTTTCTTCTTGTCGCTGCCGATCCCCTCGAAGCGGGGGTCGCCCTCGAGGTACTCCCGCATCTGCTGGAAGTTCGACGCGTTGATCCGGTAGATCTTGATCGCGACATCGTGGTCGACCCCGTCGTCGCTTCCGAGCGCCTCGTAGACGTTGGCCTCCTTGCCGGTCGAGATCGGCCCGCCGAAGGCGTCGACGTGGCCGTCCTGGACGAGCTTGTAGATGGCCGCAAACGTGGCGTCGTCGAAGACCGACTGCTCGACTTTGAACTGGTCGGCGTCGGTCAGCCGCTTCCGGAACTCGCTGAACTCCCGATCCCGGCGCCGCGCGATCCGATCGGCTTCGGTGTCGGAAACGTCGATCTCCTCCCACTCGTCGCCGGGGGCGTCGGCCTCCTCGGGCGCCAAAAAGCCGAACTCCTCTTCGTCCGTCACTGAATGTGTCCTTCCTCGCGGAGCTGGTCGGCTTCGGCCTTCTCGTAGCGCCAGGTGATGTCGCCCTTCTCGTCCTGCCAGTCCCAGGGCTCGACCAACACGACGTCGTCCTCGCGGATCCAGATGCGCTTCTGCATCCGGCCGGGGATCCGGGCGGTGCGCTCGACGCCGTCGGCACACCGCACCGTCACGCGGTTCGCTCCGAGCATGTTGGTGACGACGGCGAACACCTCGTCGTCGTCGGGCATCCGGAGGTCACGTCGCGCCTCGTTTCCGTCGTCGCTCATACGCGGGCGTTCGTCGGCGGCCGGTTTAAGTTCTACGAGACCATACTCTGTCGGCGCTCGGGGTCGGTTGCGCCGGATCCGCGGCGACGTCGTGGCCGTGGAACCTGGGGTGACGACGACCGCCGCTCCCCGAACCCGGTGGAATCAAACCCCCGCAAACGGTACCGCGATTATGGCCTCCGAGACGCTCCTCGTCGCCGGCGGGCGGGTTCTCCGCCCGGATATGCGGGTGACCGAAGCGGACGTGCTCGTCGACCGCGATGCCGGCCGCATCAAGGCGATCGACGCGGACCGTTCGGCCGACCGCGACCCCGATGTCCGGCTGGACGCAACGGACGGACTCGTCGTCCCCGGGCTGGTGAACGCCCACACCCACGTGGCGATGACGCTGCTCCGGGGGTACGCCGACGACAAGCCGCTCGACGCGTGGCTCCGCGAGGACATCTGGCCGGCCGAGGCCGCACTCACCCCGGCGGACGTCCGCGCGGGCGCGGAACTCGGCATCCTCGAGATGATACGGTCGGGCACCACCGCGTTCGCGGACATGTACTTCCACGTCCCGGAGGTCGTCGCCGCGGTGGAGAAAGCAGGGGTCCGCGCCCGGGTCGGTCACGGCGCGGTCACCGTCGGGAAGGACGACCCCGACGCCCGCGACGACGTCGAGGAGAGCATCGCGGTGGCACGCGAGTACGACGGCGCGGCCGACGGCCGGGTTCGAACCGCGGTGATGCCCCACTCGTTGACGACCGTCTCGGAGCCGTTGCTGCGGGAGGCGGCCGCGGCGGCCCGCGACGAGGGGATCCCGGTCCACTTCCACGCCAACGAGACCGAAGACGAGGTCGAGCCGATCGTCGCGGAGCGGTCGACCCGGCCGCTTTCGTACGCCGACGACGTGGGGATCCTCTCCGCACGGGATTTCCTCGCTCACGCCGTCCACGTGGACGACAGCGAGATCGACAAGCTATCGGAATCCGGCGCCGCGGTCGTCCACTGCCCGGCGTCGAACATGAAGCTCGCCTCCGGGATCGCACCCGTACAGAGACTGCTCGATGCGGGCGTGACGGTGGCGCTCGGCACCGACGGGGCGGCGTCGAACAACGACCTCGACCTCTTCGGCGAGCTGCGCGACGCCGCGATGGTGGGAAAGCTTGCCGCCGACGACGCCGCGGCGGTTCCCGCGGCGGCGGCGGTCCGGATGGCGACGCAGGGTGGCGCCGACGCCCTGTCGCTGCCGGGCGGCCGGGTGGAGGTCGGTGCGGCCGCGGATCTCGCGATCGTCGACCTCGACGCGCCGCATCTCACCCCTCAGCACGACCTCGTGAGCCACCTCGCGTACGCCGCCCGCGGCTCCGACGTCCGGCATACGGTGTGCGACGGCCGGGTGCTGATGCGCGACCGCGAGGTGCTGACCCTCGACGCGGAGCGGGTTGTGGGGATGGCTCGGGAACGCGCAGCCGACCTGGCGTCGCGGACGGCGTAGCACGAAGCTGTCGCCGTCCGGACGGTCGCCCCCCGTCGTGGCGCCGTTCCTCTCACACCCGCCTGGTCCGACGGACCGCGTCCGCGACGGTGCCGATCGCCTCCGCCGCCCGGGTCGACGGCGCCGTACGGACGACGGGCCGCAGGGAGTCGAGCGTCCGTTCCACCCGGGGATCGGCGGGGACAACGACCGCGGGTGCCCCCAGTGCCTCCTCGAAGGTGTCCACTGGGGCGTCGTCGACGACCCGGTTGATGACGGCCGCGACGAGGCCGGCGTCGAGTTCCCGTGCGAGCGCCCGCGACCGGACGGCGTCGGCCAGCGCGTACCGCCGCGGCGACGCCACCGTCACACAGGCGTCCGCGACTGCGAGTGGGACACCGGCGTCGGCCCGCAGCCCCGCCGGACAGTCGACCACGACGTCGCCGTACGCCCCTTCGACGTCCCGGAGTGCACCGTCGAGCGCCCGCACGTCGGCGGCCCGGGCCCCCGAGAGCGACCGGCCACACGGGAGGAGTCGGACCGGCCCGCACCCCTCGCGGACCGCCTCGATCGGATCCGCACGCCCCGCCAGCACGTCGTGGAGGTCCGGGCCTGGACCGGTCGGAAGGTCGGCCATCCCCAGGTCGGCGTCGACGACGGTGGCGTCCAGTGCCGCCCCGAGTTCGACCGACAGGGTCGACTTCCCGACCCCGCCCTTCCCGCCGGTGACCGCGAGGATCACCGCGTTCCCTCCGAGCGGGGGCCGGCCGTCCCGTTCGTGCGACACGCCTCGGACTCGAAGCGGTCCGCTGCGGCCCTCCCGACGAGCGACGAGACCACCGGGTCCGGGTCCGTGTCGGCCGCACGCGCGGCGAGCGCCTCGATACGGTCCCCGACCGCCCGGAGCGACGCGAGGTCCCGCTCCAGATCCGCCGGCAGCGTTGCGACCCCGTCGACGCCGCCGCAGCCCTCCAGGACTGCCGCCGCCTCGTCGGCGGTTGCGTCGGTGAGCCGTTCCGCGCGCTGGACCCGCCGTTCGGCTGCGTCGAGCCATTCGGCGATCGGAGCCGGGACGTCGGGAACGTCGGCGCCCCCACCGCATCGGCAGGGATACTCGGCCGCCCGGCCGTCGGCGTCACTCGCCGCGGTCGCCGGAACCACGTCCGCCGGCGGGGTCGCCCGACCGAGCGTCCGGACCGCGTCCGCGACCCGGTCGGTGGCGGACGGATCGACGTCGTCGGCCGGGCCGAGGACGTCGAGAGAGATGGGATCCGAGGCCGGCTGTGCGTCCGAATCCGGATCCGCACGCGGGGCGCTCCCGCCGTCCGCAGTCGGACACGCGTAGCCGATCCCGACCGTCGCGTCGGCGGGGACCACCCCGGTGAAGCCGTCCTCGTCCCACCCGGCCGCCGGCACACCCGCCTGCCGCGGCGGGAGTACGGGGCCGTTGAGGTCGTTCTCGACGCGGACACGGACGTCGGCGGCAGTCCCGTTGCGTAGGGTGACCGCGACGAACACGACGCCGACCGCGCCGTTCGTCGTGACATCGGCGCGTACCGGCCGGGATGCCGTCGCGTCGGTCGGCGCGTCGGGTGGGTCGGGGGACACACGCCGGATGGCCGCGGTTCGGTATGTAAACTCTCGGCCGGCGCGGCGTCACCGGATCACGAGCGGCGCGTCGAGCCGCTCGAACGTCGCCTCTGGGCCGCCCAGGGCGGAGACGACGTCGGGATCGACGACGACAGGGGCCCGGATCGGGGCGACGGCCGCGACCGCGAGCGCGTCTCGGAGCGGCGTCCCGGCGTCGTCGCCGCACGTTCCGAACCGTCCGCCGAGCGCCGACCCGATCCGGCCGCGGGCGTCGCGGAAGTCGGGTTCGACGGCGTCGGCGTGGGCGGCTCTGCGGGCGCGGCGGCGGTTCGCGATCCGGTCCTCGAGCCGGAGCCGCTTCTCTCGGGCGTCCCGCGACCGGTCGGCCCGCCGTTCGAGAGTGGCCAGCCGCTGTGTCGCGGCGACCTCCTCGGTCGACGCTTCGGACAACTCACGGGTGGCCTCTGACAGCGCTGTCTCCGCCTCGGCGACCGCGTCGTCGTCCCCGTCGACGCGCCGGGCGGCCACCCTGCCCCGGAGGGTCGCGACCCGCTCTCTGAGCCGTTCGGTCTCCGACCCCGCCTCGGCGGCGCGGCGACGGGCCGCCCGCAGTTCGGCGTCGTCGACCGTCGGCACCGACAGGTCACGGAGCGATCGCTTTGCGGCAGCCAGGTCGGCGTCGGAGGTGGTTTCGACGCCGCGTGCCGCACCGACCGCGGCGAGGGCGGCCCGCCGGTCGAGGGGGATTTCGGGCGAGAGGCGGCAGACGTGGGTGTGGACGCGGGTCGGCGGCGGGGCGTAGACGGTCGGCCGATCGGGTCGCGTCGGGCAGCCGGCGCGGATCGCAGCCAGGATCGCTGCCGGTGAAACGTCGGCGTCGACGCCGCGGAGGTCGACGATCGGACCCTCGAACTCGGCCCCGTCGGGGAGCCGGAGCCGTACTGTGCCGCCGGTCACAGCTCGCTGCCGCGCATCTCGCTCGCGTCGGGGTGATCAGTATCGGCGGCGAACCGGTCGTACGGGGTATGTGGGGAGTCACGCCGGGCGTAGGCGACGGCCGCCTCGCGGACGGCGTCGGGCACGTCGGCGAACTCGTTGAACGGCTCGGTCCGCTGGACCTGTACATCGCCCGCGTGGCGCTCCCGGAGCCGACACGCAAGGAACGCCCCGTACTCGGTCTCCCGCAGGAGCGCGGCGCGGCCGAACCGGCGGACGACGGTCCCCTCGTGGGAGCGACACGCGTTCCGCAGCGTCTCGCGCGCTCGGCGCGAGTAGGTCACCACCAACAACACGGCCGGTGGGGTCTCCGCCGCCCGACAAAAACCCTCCTACACCGGCGAGATATCGACGTCGATCTCGGCGACCGGCTCGTCGAGGAGGTCGGCGATCCGCTCGCGGGCCGCCGACTCGCTGTCGGCGACGACGACGAGGCCGTCGGCCCGCCCCGCTCCGACCGCCTGATACGCTCTCAGCCCCTCCTCGTCGCCCTCGAAGTCGGTTGCGTAGGTACGTAAGACGCCGATCACGCGCTTTTCGGTCGCCTCCAGATCCGCCTCCCCGGCCTCGAACTCCCGGAGTGCCTCCTCGATGTTTCTGAGTGCGGAGATCCGGTCCATCTACGTCGTCCGGAGGTACTCGCTTCGTGGCTCGTACAGCTCACCCTTCCGCTTGAGCTTCTCGATCTCCTTTTCGGCCTTCGACTCCTCGAGCCCCAGTTCCTCGCCCGCCCGGGAGACGACCTCCGAGACGGGTGCGCCCTCGTCGTACTCGTCTTCGAGCTCCTCGATCAGGTGTTTGAGGTCCTTGATCCGGTCCCGTTGGGTCTTCGAGGTACCCGTCTCCACGATGTCGGCGTCGAACTCGCCGGTCTCGGGGTCCATCCCGATGTCGCGGAGACACGACTCCACGATCTCGGTGACGCGGACGGCGTCGTCGCGTTCGACCGTATCGGAGAGCCGGAGGCGTGCGGACGCCTCCGAGAGCCGCACGAGCGCTTCGAGCTTCCGTGCGGTCACCGGCACGGGCGCGTCCTCGTCGGCACCCTTCGCGCGGAAGTCGACGTAGAACTGGCGGATGACCTCCTTCGCCTCCTCGGTCATCGTCGGGTAGCAGTTCCGCTTTGCGTACGCGATGTACTTCCGGAGGAGTTCGGCCTCGATCTCGGGGGTGACCTCGGCGGTCGCGGCGTCGACCTCCTCGTCGGTGAACTCCGAGTTCGGGACGTGGGTCCGCTGGGTGTGGAGTTCGCCCGCGTAGTTGGTGTTGATGATGTGATCTGCGAGCTTTGCGTCTTCCTCCGGATCGGGGGAGTCGGTGACGGTGAAGATCAGGTCGAACCGGGAGATCAGGGCGGGTTCGAGGTCGATCTGCTCGCCGATCGGCTCGTACTGGTCGAACCGGCCGTATTTCGGATTTGCGGCGCCGAGCAGCGAACAGCGTGATTTGAGGGTGGCGTTGATGCCGGCCTTGGATACCGAAATGGACTGCTGCTCTAGTGCTTCGTGCATCGCGCTGCGGTCCTCGGAGTTGTGGACGATCATCCCGTTCGCGACGAAATTGTGTGTGCCTTGGACGGTGAGGTCGTACAAGCGTGCGTCGGTGTCGGATGCGACACGTCGAACGCTATCGACAGTTCTCGTCGTAACGTCCTGTTCAACAGGATCGCGGGATCCTGCGGTGGCCGTGTCACTCATCGTGGAAGCACTGTCCGGACGGACACCGCCATCCGCCGATACCGGTCGATCGTCGATCGGGACGTACACTTCGTCGCCGGGTGCAAGCGCCTCCGCGGGGCGTTCAATCCGCTTGTCGTCTTCGACAATGAAGAACGGATGATCCGCTGTGGCGGTGAGCTCCGCACCGTCGGATAGGGTGACCGTGTAGAGCGTCTCCGGGGCGTCGTACTCGTGAACCGCCGTGACTGGTCGTCGGACGAGCCGCTCGTCGTCCGTCATCGTCCACACGTCGATGTCGACACCGCGGATGGTCCGGCCGTTCGGTAGCTCCTCGACCGCTCCCTCGGCTTCGGCCGCAGTTGCCAGCGCCTCGATTCGGGACCTGCTCCCGTCACCGAGGGTCACGAGCGTATCGCCCGTTACGCATCGCATCTTATCCAGCTCATCGACGGCCGCGATTCCTTTGTCTGCGAGCACCAGGGCCCCGGCTTCGAGCGTCCACTGCTGTCCGTCGCCGAAGTCATCCCTTACAGCTGCTGCGGTCAGACCGGCCGAACTCGACCCTTTACCGGACGTATACACCGATCTCGGGGCGATGTTCCGGATGTACTGCAACATCGCGGAGTTGTGGGACACGAGGTTGTTCGATAGATACGAATGCGTTCCAGCGACTTCGAGGTCGTACACCCACCCGTCGTCCGGCTGACACGGCTCGATGGACACGATTCGGTCCGTGGATACGCCGCCGTCGGCGACGGCTTCCGCTGGGTCGGAAGTTGCGGTTTCGGGTCGCGCGTTCTTGACCGACATCGGAGAGACAGCGACCGACTGACCGACTTCGAGATCGTCAGCGATGACCGCATTCGGTGGCCCGCTGTCGACGACGAACAGCGGGTGCGACGGCGTAACCTCAATTTCCGTTCCGCTTGCAGTCCGGATCCGGTACAGTTTGTCAGGCGCTTCGCGCTTCCAGACCTTCGTCGCCCGTTGTGTGGTAAGTGATCCGTCGGATTCCATCGACGGGACTTCGAGATCGACGGTGTCCCACACCCCGTCATCAACCGGTTTCGGCTCGTCCAGATTTTCTTCGACCAACTCGCGGATTGGAACCTCCGATCCGTCCGCGAGCGTGACGCGCGTGTCGCCTGCAACACACTTCCCCGTCCCCGGATCCCCGATCAAAAGCATATGCAGGTCCCCCCGGATCCGCGAGCCGTCGGGGAGGTGTTTCGTCACGCCCGAAAACAGCTGGAGGATCATCGCGAGTTTCTCCTCGCGGTAGCCGTAGATCGACGGCGCGACCGAGTCAACCATCTTCTCGTGGATGTTGGGTTCGTTCGAGAGGTCGACGATCTCGGCGACGTCCTCCTCGGTGATGTTCATATCCTCGAACTCCTCGTCCTCGATCTCGACGGCGACGCCGTCCATATAGAGGTCGAAGATAGGGGTTTTCTCGTTGTTCGAGGTCTGCTGTTCGATGTGGAGCACGCCCGTGACGGTCACGTGATCGCCGGCGGTGACCTGACCGGTCACGTCGTCTTCGAGGTCGACATCGATGTTCTGCGGCGTCTCGCCGCCCCGCAGGCCCTCGGGGCTCTCCTGGACCCGCACCTTCTGGGCGTCGACGAACTCGGATTGATCGAAGTCGACGTGGAACGGCCCCTGGCGTTCACACCCCTGACACTCGTGGGGTTCCTGGAACCCGCTGTCGCTCTGGGGGATGTAGGTCATCGTCCCGCACCGCTGGCACTCGAAGGCTGCCTCGGTGATCTTCGGCCGGACGTCGGTGGCCTTCCGGACGATGCCCTGGACCGCGATCAGCCGGCCGATGTGGTCGTCGTGGACCCGGATGTTGCGGATGTCGACCGTCTCCGGCAGGCCCGTGAGCCGGACGTGGGCGCGGCCGAGTTTGACGTCCGCCGGGAGGTCATAAAGCCGGAGCGCCTCCTCGGCGTACTCCTGCATCTGGTCGGGTTTCGCCAGGTAGTCCTCCGCGAGTTCCATGTCGAACGTCGAGAGGTCGTCGTAGGCGATGTAGAGCGACCGCTGTTCGTTGGGGTACTTCTGTGCGAGCGTTCCGATCTCGTTGCGGTAGTACTTCCGGTAGAACTGGATGAACCGATCGGTGACGTCCGAGGGGTCCTGGGGGGCCTGGGCCATCGCACCGAATTAGGATGCCCCTCGGATAAGAGTCTTCGCCACCCGAACTGTCGGCTCCGTTCAGGAGTGATTGAGTCGAATGGGACCACCTCGGAAGCCCCGTTTCGCTGGAGTCGAAGCCTCGCTGTACTCCTCACTACGTTGCGGTGCTTGCGTCGTCCCGGCCGACGAGCGGCGGGGGCTTTCGGGGTAGATCGAGTTTCGCCGGCGTATCCGACCAGTACGCCGATCGCGGATCTGGAGCGCTACAGCGACACGTCGGTCTCGATGTCCTCAGTAGCCTCTTCGAGGCCGTCGCGGCGAGCGTCCGATGCCAGCCGCGTGGAGAGGTCCGCGTCGGTGAGCAGGTCGGCGAAGGCGTCGCGGTACCGGTGGTTCACCCGCCGGGAGGCGAGGTCGGCTTCGGCGACCTGTCGGTACCGACGGACCGTGTCGGGATCCACGTCGCCGGGAAGCGCCGCCGCGAGCGCCGCGTCGTCGGGGGCGCCGGTATCGCGGGCCGTCGGTTCGTCCTCCGGGTCGTCGGTGTCCCCCGACGCCGCATCCGAGACGAGCGCCCGGAGCGTCGCGTAGGGGAACGGCGCGTCGCGGTCGGCGTCGGCGACGAGATGGAGGTCCATCCGCGCACGGAACACCGCCTCGCCGTCGGCGTCCGTCGAAAGTGACGCCGCCACCGCCGCGTCGGCCTCGGCGGACCACGACGACGCGCCGACGTCCCCGGTGTCGGGGTCGAAGAACGCCCGGACGACGCGGCACAGCTCCGACTCCGGGAGACCGGCGTCGAACGCGTAGCGGTCGGCCATCTCGCCGACGATCTCCGTGAGTCGCTCCTCGACCGCGTCGTCGTCCGTCGAAAGCGACCCCCGGCTCTCGGTCTGTCGTTCGGTCACCTCCTCCTCGCCGGTGGTCTCGACGAAGAGATCCCGGAGTTCCGCCGTCTCGTCGTCCATCCCGAGGGGATACGCGAGGGCGACGTACAAACCTTGCCGTCGTAAACCGAATGATTAAAACGGGTTTACGAGATGGAATCGGTATGGCGACAGAGACGCAGTCGGTCGAGCTCGTCGGGGAGGACGTCGTGGGCAACGTCGCTCGCGCGGCGCTGTTCGCGGCGCTCACCGGCGCGTTCGCGTACGTATCGTTCCCGAACCCCGTCTCGCCGGTCCCGGTGAGCCTCCAGGTGTTGGGGGTGTTCCTCGCGGGCATCTTCCTCGGCCCGGTGTGGGGCGGCGTCTCTTTGAGCTTCTACCTCGCTGCGGGGGCGGCGGGCGCACCGATCTTCGCCGGGGGATCCGCCGGCCTCGCGCCTTTGGCCGGCTACACTGCGGGCTACCTCTGGTCGTACCCGATCGCGGCGGCGCTCGTCGGCGCCGTCGTCCACGGTGCCGACGGGCTGGCCGAACCGGAAACCGTCGGGACCGTCCGGCTCGTCGCGGCGATGACCGCCGGGACCGTCGTGATCTACGCGCTGGGGACGGTCGGCTTTTCGATCGTCCAGAACGTCGGGGTGATCGAGGCGTTCGCGGTGAGCGCGGTGGCGTTCGTCCCCTTCGAGGCGGTGAAGATGGCCGCCGCCGTGGGGATCGTCCGGAGCGACGCCGCCGCGGCCGCGTAGCCGGATGAGTCGTCCGCTCACGACCCACCCGGAGATCGCGTGATCCGAACCGTCGACCTCGTCTACCGCTACGGCGACGCGGTCGCCGTCGACGGCGTCTCGCTGTCGATCGGCGACGGGGAGTGCGTCGTGCTCGCGGGCGCCAACGGCTCCGGAAAGACCACGCTGGTCCGCCACTTCAACGGGCTGTTGGAACCCGACGCGGGATCCGTAGCAGTGAACGGCCGCCGGGTCGGCGAGGACCTCGTCGCCGCGCGGACGGCCGTCGGAATGGTGTTTCAGGAGCCGCGGGACCAACTCGTCGCCGCCACCGTCGGCGCCGACGTGGCGTTCGGTCCGGAGAACCTCGGGCTCGACAGGGCGGAGATCGACCGCCGCGTGGCGGCGTCGCTGGCGGCGGTGAACCTCGACGGCCGCGCCGACGACCGGGTCGACGAACTCTCCGGCGGGGAGCGCGAGCGGGTCGCCGTCGCCGGCGCACTCGCGATGGACCCGGACCACCTCGTCCTCGACGAGCCGTTCACCGGCCTCGACGCGCCGGCGCGGGCGTCGGTCCTCGGCCGACTCCGGGACCTCTCCGAATCGGGCACGGGACTCGTGATTGTCACCCACGACCTCCGGGACGTCCTCGGCCTCGCGGATCGGGTGGTCGCGATGGCCGACGGGCGCGTCGTCGTCGACGCGCCGCCGGAGGCGGCCACTGCGTCGCTGCCGGAGTACGGCGTGCGGGTTCCGGCGACGGGGCGTGACCGCTCGGCTGCCGACACCGACAGCGACTCCCCGGGCGCGACGCCGCGGGATCCGCGATGCTGAGCTACACCCCTGGCGACTCCGTCGCCCACCGGCTGGATCCACGGACGAAGCTGCTCGCGCAGGCCGCCTTCGCCGCCGCGGCGTTCGTCCACACCACGCCCCGCGGGCTGGCCGCGTTCACCGTCGTCGGGGGCGCGTTCCTCGTTGCTGGCCGGCTGTCCCCTGTCGACGCGATCCGCGGGTACCTTCCCGCGCTGCCCTTTCTGGCTGCGGGGCCGCTGGTCTCCGTGGTGGAACTCCGACCCTGGACGGTCGGGATCGACCCCGGGGCGGCGGTCGGGCCGCTGCTGGCGAGCTACCGCGTCCTCCTGATCCTGCTCGTGTCGGCGGTGTACCTCCACACTACGCCGGTCCGGGAGTCGCGGGCGGCGATCCAGCGGCTGGTGCCCGGCCGCCCGGGCCGGCTCCTCGGAGTCGGCGTAGCGCTGGTGTTCCGTTTTCTGCCGCTTTTGCGTTCGGACCTCCGGCGGGTTCGGGAGGCGTCGGCGGTCCGGTTGGGCGGGGAACGGAGACTGAGAGAACGGATGGAGGTCGTTGCATCCGCCGGGATCCGGCGGGCGCTGGGACGGGCCGACCGGCTGGCGCTCGCGCTCCGGGCGCGGTGTTTCGCGTGGAACCCGACGCTGCCGGAACTCCGATTCGGGCGGGGCGACGCCGTCGGGTTGGCCGTCGGGGTCGGGCTCGTCGCGGTCGCGGTCGCGGGCGTCGTCGCGTGAACGGCGTGGCCGCCCGCAAAGGAACAGGATTTTATGCGGCGGCAGGGTATGAGCGATCACTATGGGCAACAAATCGAAGGCGAAAAAGAAGCGGCTTGCGAAGCTGGAGCGGCAGAACACGCGGGTCCCCGCGTGGGTGATGATGAAGACGGATATGGAGGTCACGCGGAACCCCAAGCGGCGCGACTGGCGCCGTAGCGACACGGACGAGTAAGGATGAGTGCAAGCGACTTCGAGGAGCGCGTCGTCACGGTGCCGCTCAGAGACGTCAAGGCCGTCCCCGCCCACGAGCGGGCGGGGCGGGCGATGGCACTGATCCGCGAACACCTCGCGACGCATTTCCGCGTCGACGAGGCTTCGGTCCGGCTGGACCCCTCGCTCAACGAGACGGTGTGGGCCCGCGGGCAGCAGAAGCCCCCGAGCAAGCTCCGCGTTCGCGCCGCCCGGTTCGACGAGGACGGCGAGTCGATCGTCGAGGCGGAGCCGGCCGAGTAGCGTGCTCCGCGCCTCCTTCGCCGGGTCGCCGTACGTCGGCGTCTTCGCCCGCGCGACGGATCACGTTCTCGTCGTTCGTTCCGACGCCGAGAGCGATGTCGTCGACGCGATGAGCGAGGAGCTCGGCGTCCCCGCGGTGGCGACGACGGTCGGGGGCTCCGGGACAGTCGGCGCCCTGGTCGTCGGCAACGAGAACGGGCTGCTCGTCACGAGCCGTGCGAAAGAGCGGGAGAAGGAGGCCATCGAGTCGGTCGCGGGGGTGCCCGTGACGGAACTCCCCGGCCGGATCAACGCCGCCGGGAACGTCGTTCTCGCCAACGACTACGGCGCGTACGTCCACCCCGACCTCTCCGAGGACGCCGTCGAGGTCGTGGAGGCGGCGCTTTCGGTCCCCGCCGAGCGCGGCGACATCGCCGACGTCCGCACCGTCGGCACCGCCGCGGTCGCCACCAACAGGGGGGCGCTCTGTCACCCGAAGGCTCGCGAGCCCGAGATCGAGGCGATCGAGGACCAACTCGACGTCCGCGCGGACATCGGGACCGTCAACTACGGCGCCCCGCTGGTCGGGTCGGGACTGGTCGCCACCGAGGCCGGCTACGTCGCCGGCGAGGACACCACCGGACCGGAGCTGACCCGGATCGAGGACGCCCTGGGCTACCTGGAGTAGGCGGTGCGCGTCCGGTTTCCGGCGCTCCCCGCCTCGTTCGTGAGTCGCGTTTTCACGCCCCGATCCGCGCCGATTCGCCGCGTACCGAGTAGGAAGATACTTCCCCGTCGCTCGGGAACCACACGGTATGAGTGAGTACGCGGTGAGCGGCCGATTCCAGAGCCGTGACGGCTACAGTCAGTTCGAAACGGTCGTCGAGGCGCCCAACGAGAACGTCGCCCGCGAGCGTGTGTACGCGAACATCGGAAGCCAACACGGCCTCAAGCGCACGCAGATCGAGATCAACGGCGTCGCCGCCGCCGAGGAGGCCACAGCATGATGGGCGGCGGACAACAGCAGCTCCAGCAGCTCTCCGAGGAGCTGCAGGCCATCGACGAGGAGATCGAGGCGTTGCAGGCGGAGATCGACGACCTCCAGACCGAACAGGCGGAGATCGACGGGGCGATCGAGGCGATCGACACGCTGGACACCGGGTCGACGGTGCAGGTCCCGCTGGGCGGCGGCGCGTACATCCGCGCGGAGATCCAGGACATCGACGAGATCATCGTCGACCTCGGCGGCGACTTCGCGGCCGAACAGGAAGCCGACGACGCCGTCGACGCCCTGCGGACGAAACAGGACATCCTCGACGACCGGATCGACGAGGTACAGGAGGAGGTCCAGGAGCTGGAGACCGAAAGCTCCGAACTCGAACAGCAGGCCCAGCAGATGCAACAGCAGATGCAGCAACAGCAGATGCAGCAGATGCAGGGCCAAGACGACGGCGAGTAGGTCGGCTATGTTCGACGGGCTGAAGGACAAGCTGGGCAGCTTCCGGGAGGACGTCGAGGAGACCGCCGAGGAGAAGGCCGAGGCGGAAGCCGCCGCTGAAGCCGACGCAGCGGACGATGAGGAGGCGGAGCCGACCGCCGACGGGGACGGCGGAGTCGCTGTCGACGCCACAGCCGACCCTGACGCCGAACCCGACGTCGACAGCGACCCTGGCGACGCCGACGGCGAACCCGCCGACGACAGGACGGAAATCGCCGCCGACGAGGCCGCCGCGGCGCTCAAAGAGGACGACGAGGAGAAGTCGGGCCCCGGTCGACTCAAGCGCGCGGCGGCGTTCGCCACGGGCAAGATCATCATCGAGGAGGAGGACCTCGAAGACCCGCTGTGGAACCTCGAGATGGCGCTGTTGGAGAGCGACGTGGAGATGAACGTCGCCGAGGAGATCCTCGACACCATCCGGGGGAAGATGATCGGCGAGACCCGCGCGCAGGTCGAGACCACCGGCGAACTCGTCGAGAGCGCGCTCCGGGATGCGCTCTACGACGTGATCAGCGTCGGCCAGTTCGACTTCGACCAGCGGATCGAGGAGGCCGACAAGCCGGTGACGATCGTCTTCACCGGCGTCAACGGCGTGGGCAAGACCACGAGCATCGCGAAGCTCTCGCGGTACTTCGAGAAGCGGGGGCTGGACGTCGTGCTCGCGAACGGCGACACCTACCGCGCCGGCGCCAACGAGCAGATCCGGGAACACGCCGACGCCCTCGGGACGAAACTCATCAGCCACGAGCAGGGCGGCGATCCCGCGGCGGTCCTCTACGACGCCGTGGAGTACGCCGAGGCCAACGACGTCGACGTCGTGCTCGGCGACACCGCCGGCCGGCTCCACACTTCCAACGACCTGATGGCGCAGTTGGAGAAGATCGACCGCGTGGTCGACCCGGACATGACCCTGTTCGTCGACGAGGCGGTCGCAGGCCAGGATGCCGTCGAGCGCGCAAAGCAGTTCAACGACGCCGCCGAGATCGACGGCACCGTGCTCACGAAGGCCGACGCCGACTCCTCCGGCGGCGCGGCCATCTCGATCGCGTACGTCACCGGCCGCCCGATCCTCTTTCTGGGCGTCGGCCAGGGGTACGACGACATCGAGCGGTTCGACCCCGAGCGGCTGGTCGACCGGCTGGTCGGCGGGGCGTAGCCGCCGGTCGTCGCCGGAACCGTACGGCCCGCGGAAAAAGGCTTTACCCGGGCGGCGGCGTAGAGCAGGGTAATGGTACTCGACAACCTCGGGAGTTCCCTCCGCAGCAGTCTCGACACGCTACAGGGGAAGTCCCGCCTCGACGAGGAGGACGTCGAGGAGATCATCAAGGAGATCCAACGCTCGCTGCTCTCTGCCGACGTGGAGGTCGACCTCGTGATGGAGCTCTCGGCGTCGATCGAGGAGCGCGCCACCGGCGAGGAGCCGCCCGCCGGCACCTCCGCACGGGATCACGTCCTCCGGATCGTCTACGAGGAACTGGTCGACCTGGTCGGCGAATCCACCGACCTCCCGCTGGAACCGCAGACCATCCTGCTCGCCGGGCTCCAGGGCTCCGGGAAGACCACGAGCGCCGCCAAGATGGCGTGGTGGTTCTCGAAGAAGGGGCTCCGACCGGCCGTGATCCAGACCGACACCTTCCGGCCCGGCGCCTACGACCAGGCCAAGGAGATGTGCGAGCGCGCGGAGGTGTCCTTCTACGGCGACCCCGACGAGGAGGATCCCGTGAAGATCGCCCGCGACGGCCTCGAGGAGACCGCCGAGGCCGACGTCCACATCGTCGACACCGCGGGGCGGCACGCCCTCGAAGATGATCTGATCGCGGAGATCGAGGAGATCGAGCAGGCGGTCGATCCGGACCGCTCGCTGTTGGTGCTGGACGCCGCGATCGGGCAGGGCGCAAAGGAGCAGGCCCGGGAGTTCGACGACGCCATCGGGATCGGCGGCGTCGTCGTCACCAAACTCGACGGGACCGCAAAGGGCGGCGGCGCGCTGACGGCCGTCAACGAGACCGGCTCCTCGATCGCCTTTTTGGGGACCGGCGAAACCGTCCAGGACATCGAGCGCTTCGAGCCCAACGGGTTCATCTCCCGGCTGCTGGGGATGGGCGATCTCAAACAGCTCTCCGAGCGGGTCGAGCGCGCGATGGCGGAGACCGGCGACGAGGACGACGACTGGGAGCCCGAGGACATCATGGAGGGGTCGTTCACCCTCAAGGACATGCAGAAGCAGATGGAGGCGATGAACAGGATGGGGCCGCTGGATCAGGTGATGGACATGATCCCGGGGCTGGGCGGCGGGATGATGGACGAACTCCCCGACGACGCTATGGACGTCACCCAGGATCGGATGCGGGCCTTCGACGTGATCATGGACTCGATGACCGACGACGAACTGGAGAACCCCCGATCGATCGGCGCCTCCCGGGTCCGGCGGATCGCCCGCGGGGCCGGGGAAGAGGAGGAAACCGTCCGCGAACTCCTCGAGCAGCACAAGATGATGGAGCAGACCATCCAGCAGTTCCAGGGGATGGGCGAGGGCGACATGCAGCGGATGATGAAGAAGCTCCAGAACGGCGGTGGCGGCGGGATGGGCGGCCTCGGCGGCGGCGGTGGCGGGCTGGGGCCGTTCGGGTAGTCCCAACCGCAACCGGCCGCGCGTCCCCGTCTCCAAGGGCTCGACTTTTCACCCCGCGCCGTGACAGACGCCGTATGACCGTCCGGGACGCCGCCCGCGAGGCGTACCGCGAGGCGCTGCCGGCGCTCGCGGCCAGCCTCGTCGGCGGCCTCGTCGCCGGCGTCGTTCTCGGCGGGATGCGCGGGGAGCTCCGCGCGGTACCTGGATTGCTCGTGCTCGTCCCCGCGCTGCTCGCGACCCGCGGCAACGTCTACGGGTCGCTCGGCGCCCGGATCTCGACCGCGTTGCATCAGGGCCTCGTCGAGCCGCGGGTCCGCGCCGGCGACGAGCGGCTCCGGGCGGCGATCGCCGCGGCCTTGGCGAACGGGCTCGTCGCGTCGACGTTCGCGGCGGTGGCCGCCTTCGCCATCCTCACGACGCTCGGGAGCCCCGTCGCTTCCTTGCCCGTGCTCGTCGCGATCGCGGTCCTCGCGGGGGCTTCCTCCGGGGTCGCGCTCGCCGCGGTGGTCGTCACCGCGGTGTTCGCGGGCTACCGGCGCGGCCGCGACCCCGACACCCTGGTTGGACCGCTCGTGACCACCACCGGCGACGTCTTCGGCGTGCTCTTCCTGCTCGGGGCGGTCAGGCTGGTGCTGCGTGCCGCCGGGGGGGTGTGAGTGGCCACCGAGTGGACCGTTCGGGCGATCTCGCGGGCGATGCTGCCGGTCCTGCTCGTCCTGACGCTCGTGGAGGTCGGCAGCGGGCTGGTGCTCGGCCGGTTCGAGGCGCAACTCCTCCGGTTTCCGAGCCTGCTCGCCTTGGTGCCGGTCACCATCGGGACCGCGGGCAACCTGGGGAGCATCCTCGCCGCGCGGCTCTCGACGGCCTTTCACCTTGGGACGCTGTCGTTCGATCCGACGAACGACCACCTCGGCGGCAACGCCGTCGCGACGGTCGCACTCGCGCTCACGCTGTTCCCGGTCGTCGGGGTCGGGGCGTGGGGACTGACGGCCCTCACCGCCGGGGTTCGGCTGTCACTCGGGACCGTGGTGACCATCGCGGTCGCGTCGGGGATCGGGCTCGCACTCGTGGCCGTCGCGGTCACGGTGACGGTGACGTACGTCGCCTACCGGCTCGAACTCGACCCCGACGACGTGGTGATCCCGGTCGTCACCAACGTCTGCGACGTGCTCGGCGTGGTGGTGCTCGTCGGGACCGCGCGGGTCGTACTGTGACGGCCCCGTGTTGCCCGAACCGATGCCGATTAGTCGGTGAGGCACCGAGGTAAGCGCGTGCAACCGGCCGCGTTCGTCGACGCCGTCTGGCCCGTGCTCGTGGAGGTCGCGCCGCGAGTCGCCCGGATCGCGGTCCTGATCGGCGTCGGGGTGTTCCTCGCGAACGTCGCGGTCGGGTTCGGCGCGGTCGAGGCGGTTGCGGCGTTCTCGAAGTACCTCACGCGACCGGCGAACCTCCCGGACGAGGTGGGGACCGCGATCGTCACCACCGCGGCGTCGACCACGGCGGGCTACGGGATGCTCGCCGATTTCCGGGAGTCGGGCCGGCTCGACGACGTCGAGACGCTGATCGCGGTCACGATGAACACGTTCTTCGGGTTCGTCCAACACATCTTCACCTTCTACGCGCCGGTGTTGATCCCGATCCTGGGCTTCGAGACGGGCGTGCTCTACGTCGGCGCCCGCGCTGCGATCGCAGCCGCGATCACGGTCGTCGGCGTCGTTGCCGGCGCCGTGCTCCTGTCCGGGCGGACCGCCACCGGCGGGGCGACGGCGGGGACCGCCGACGACGTGGACCGGCCCGAAAGCGCACCCGACGGCGGGACGGCGGGCGACGGGGCCGCCGAGGCGGAGGCCGACGACCCCGAGTCGCCGCGGGCGGTCCTCCGTGAAGCCGCGGGGAAGACCCGGCCGAAGCTGAAACGGATCGTCCCGCGGCTCGCGGTCGTCTACGTCCTCGTGACGCTCGTCGTCGAAACCCAGGACCTCCAGTCGGCCACCGCGGTCGCGGAGCCGCTGACCGCGCTGTTCGGACTTCCCGGCGCGTCGCTGCCGGTGATCGCGGTGTTCGCGTTCGACACCACTGCGGGTGCGGCGACGATCGCACCGATGATCGGGGAGACGTTCACGCCGCGGACCGCGGTGGCGACGATGCTGCTCGGCGGGATCGTCTCGTTTGCGGTGTCGACGTTCAAGCGGTCGATCCCGTTCCAGTACGGGATCTGGGGTCCGCGGTTCGGGTCGAAGGTGATTGCCGTCAACACCGCGCTGAAGGTCGTGTTCATCGCAGTGGCGCTCGTGATCCTCCTCGTGCCGGCGTGACCGGAGCAACGGGGGCACGTCGCGGCGGTCCCGCCCGCCCCCGCGGAACCAGACAGGTTTTACCCGTCGGTTCCCTCGCGTCTGACGATGTCTACGGCACTATTCGTCGTGAGCGAGGAGGGCTACTGGGGAGAGGAGTGTATCGAGCCGCTGACTACGCTGTCGGACGCCGGGGTCGAGGTGACCGTCGCGACGCCGACCGGCGGGCCGCCGGTGGTCGACGAGCGCTCTATCGACCCCGAGAACGTCGGCGAGGGGACCGCAGACCACGTCACCGAGATCCACGAGACCGACGAGCGGCTCCGGAACCCGACGGCCCTGGCCGACGCCGATCCCGACGCCTACGACGCGGTCGTGTTCCCCGGCGGCCACGGCACCGAGTGGGACATCAACCAGGACCGTCACGCCCGCGCGGCGTTCCGGACGGCCCTCGAAGGCGACGAGGGGACCGCGCTCGTCGTCTGTCACGCGGTCGGGATCCTCGCGTTCGTCCGCGATTCCGACGGCGACTTCCTCGTTGCCGGCCGGAACGTGACCGGCTTCCCGAACGACTGGGAGGCGGGGATCGTCGACGAGCAGGACCTGATGCCCGACGGCCGGAAGCTGCCGTACTGGGTCGAAGACGAGGTGCAAGCCGCCGGCGCGAACTGGGACGCCGACCTCGACGCCGACACCTCCGTCACCGTCGACGGCGATCTGATCACGGCGCGCGGGCCGCCATCCTCCCACGAGGCCGCGGTCACGCTCTTGGACGAACTCGGGATCGACGGCTGAGCCCGACGCCGGCAACCGTCAGCGGGCCCGTCAGGAGTCGAAATCGACGGGCGTCCCGTCCTCGGTGGGCGGCGCGACGTGGTCGATGTACGTCTCCACGTCGGGTTCGTGAACGGTCACCGTGACCGCGACGTCGCCGAGTTCGTCGGGGTTCCCGACTGCAAAGTTGATCACGCCCTTGAACGCGGCCTGCTTCTTCAGCGAGAACGAGAAGCCCTCGTCGTCGGCGTGCTTGAAGAACTCCCGGCGGGCGGTATCGAGGATCTCCTGTTCGTGAAGCCGCTCGGAGAACCGCTCTAATGAATGGGTCTCGCCGACGATCTCGCCGTCGACGTGGTCGAACTCGACGTCGGGAAACAGGTTCCGGACGGCGTCCTCGACCCGGTCTGTCACCTCGGTGTCGTGAACGGGGGCGACGATCCGGGCGTCGATCCGGTAGATCACGGCGCGTCACCCCCGTCGGTCGGCTCGGCGGCCGCCGCGTCGGTCCCGACGCCCCGCAGGTTGACGAGGTCGCTGTCGGCGACCGCGTCGATGTCGCCGTCGAGAATCGCCCGGATCCGCCGACGGTAGGCCTCGAGGGTATCGGTGTTCTCGATCACGACGTCGGCGCGGTCCATCACCGCGTCCATCCCGAAGCCGAGTTCGCGCTGCTCCCGTTCCCGGAGGGACTCGCGGTCGAGGTCGGAGTCGTCGCGGGCGCGGTCGAGCAGTCGGTCGGCGCGGGTCTCGAACGGCGCCTCGACGCTCACGAGGAGGAACGCATCCCCGAACGCCGTCCGGAAGCGGTCGAGTTCGACGTCGGACCGGAGGCCGTCGACGAGAACGACCTCGCTGTCCTGCAGTGCCGCCTCGATCGTTGGCAGCGAGCGCTCCGCGACGGCCGCGGGACCCTCCTCCTCCCGGAGCGTGCGTGCGACCTCGCCGTGGTGTTCCGCGGGGTCGAGGCCGCGATCGCGGCAGGCCTCGCGGATCACATCGCCCATTGTGACGACCGGGACGCCCGCCTCGCGAGCGACGGCGGCGGCCTCGCCCTTGCCGCTGCCGGGAAGCCCGACGGTGCCGATGACTCTCATTGCTGGCGGATTCACGGTACCCGACCTTACGAGTTCCGTTCGGGGTGTGAGTCCGACGCCCGGAACCAGTGTTTCTTTTTACCTGCCGGCGTGAGATTTCGGCGAGGGCGCGTAGCTCAGTCGGACAGAGCGTCGGACTTCTAATCCGATGGTCGCGGGTTCGAATCCCGTCGCGCTCGTGAAATCGAAGATTTCACTCGCGCGACGACCCTCCACTCGTTTCACTCGTGGGGGTCCCGTCGCGCTCGTCCGGATCGCCGAGCGAAGCGAGGCGTATCCGACCTTACCGCGTTGGATTCGAACCCTGCGAGTCGCAGCCCGCGCAGGCCGAAGGCCGAGCAGGACCGTCTCGCTCCGGTTCGAATCCCGTCGCGCCCGTTCGGCCATTGCCTCACTCGCGCGACGACCCCCCACTCGATTCGTCGACGGCGCGTAGCGCCGGCTTCCAGCGGGACCTCCGGTCCCGCCCGGCTCGTTAGGGTCCCGTCGCGCCCGTGCAGCGTGGGGCGCGGCGCGTATCGCAGCGGCCACAAACCCGGTGGAACGGCCCTTCGGGCCGCTTCCCGTCGGTTCGTCCGAAAGAAACTTGTAGTATGTACTATAAATTTCTACGATGACTGGTAACGTATGTCATTCCGGAGTCGGACGGCCGCGGTGGCGACCGCTCTGATCATCGTTACCGCGACGGTCCCCGTTCAGGCCGCGGTCGGGAGCCCCACGGGCGCCCACGGGCCGTCACCGACGGCACCGCCGGTTCCGACCGCCGGTGGAGCCGCGGCACAGACCGAGGAGTCGCGGATCATAACCGCGACGGGGCCGGAGGAGGCGGCGCCGGGCGACCGCGTTTCGGTTTCGTTCAACCTGACCAATCCCCGAAACGCCTCCCGGGAGTTCGTCGTCGACGTCGTGCTGCCGAGTGGGTGGCGCGTCGTGAACCAGTCGGGTGACGGCGGTACCTGGAACGCGACCCGGACCGCGTGGCGGTGGCAGCGCCTCGACGCGAACGAGTCGGTAGCGCCGTCGGTCACGGTATCGGTTCCGGGGAACGAAACCGGCGGCGACGCCACGGTACGGGGTATCGCCCTCTCCCGCCCTGACTTCCGCCGCGAGGCGAGCCACACCGTCACCGTCGTTGGGACCCCCGAAGCCGACGCCGGACGCGACCGGACCGTTACCGGGGGGCAGCGCGTCGAGTTGAACGCGACCGGGTCGAGTAATCCGGATAACGACCGACTCTCGTTCTCGTGGACCCAGACGGGCGGACCGGACGTGCCGCTACGGAACAACGACACGGCGACTCCGGAGTTCACCGCCCCGACGGTCAACAGCAGCCGGACGCTCGTCTTCGAGGTGACCGCCTCCGACGGGAACGCCTCCGACACCGACACGGTCAACGTGACCGTCCGGCCGGGAAACACGCCGCCGATAGCCGACGCCGGCCCCGACCGAACGGCAACCGGCGGGACGGCGGTCGAGCTGAACGCGAGCGGGTCGAGTGATCCGGACGGCGACCGACTCTCGTTCCTGTGGGCACAGACGAGCGGACCGACGGTGACACTGCGGGGAAGCACCACTGCAACTCCCACGTTCACGACGCCGGAGGTCAAAAGCGAGCGGACGCTCGTCTTCGAGGTGACCGTCTCCGACGGGACCGGGTTCGATAGCGACACGGTCAACGTGACCGTCCAGCCGGGGAACACGCCCCCGACGGCCGACGCCGGCCGCGACCGGACCACCGTCGGCGGTCGGAGTGTGCGGTTGAACGCGAGCGGGTCGAGCGACCCCGACGGTGACGCGCTGTCGTTTTCCTGGACACAGACGGCCGGTCCGAACGTGACGCTGCAGGGCGCGACGACGGCGACGCCCGGGTTCACCGCGCCGGATACCGATACGCCGGTCACCCTCGCGTTCGAACTGACGGTCGCCGACGGTAACGGCGGGTCCGATACCGACACCGTGAGCGTGACCGTCCGGCCGGCCAATCAGCCCCCGACGGCCGACGCCGGCCCCGACCGGACCACCGTCGGCGGTCGGAGTGTGCGGTTGAACGCGAGCGGGTCGAGCGACCCCGACGGTGACGCGTTGTCGTTCTCGTGGACCCAGACGGCCGGTCCGAACGTGACGCTGCAGGGCGCGACGACGGCGACGCCCGGGTTCGGTGCCCCGTCCGTCAGCAGCGAACGGACTCTCAGGTTCGAGGTGACGGTTTCCGACGGAGACGCCTCCGACACCGACACAGTCAACGTGACAATCCAGCCGGCCGACCAGCCCCCGACAGCCGCCGCCGGATCGAACCGGACGGTCGAGGAGCGCGAGCCTGTCGCGCTGGACGGCACCGGGTCGAGCGACCCCGACGCGGACCCGCTGTCGTTCTCGTGGACCCAGACGGCCGGACCGAGCGTGTCGTTCCGGAATGCGAGCACTGCGACCCCCGAGTTCGCCGCACCGACCGTCGACACGGCGACCGACCTCACCTTCGAGCTCGTCGTCTCGGACGGAAACAGCTCCGACAGGGACGCGGTCACCGTCACCGTCCTGCCGAACGAGCCGCCGCGGGCCGACGCCGGCTACGACCGGCGCACGCTGGACGGTCGGACGGTCGCGCTCGACGGATCCGCATCCAGCGACCCGGACGGGGACACCCTGTCGTTCTCGTGGACGCAGACGAGCGGCCCGAACGTGACGCTACAGGACGCGGGAACCGCAACCCCCGAGTTCGCCGCGCCGATTATCAACGGCGAGCGGGCGCTCACGTTCGAGCTCACCGTCTCGGACGGCGACGGTGGCTCCGACACCGACACTGTCACCATCACCCTCGTCCCGAGCAACTACCCGCCGACGGCGGATGCCGGCGCGAACCGGACCGTGAACCGCGGAACGTCCGTGACGCTGAACGCGACCGGGTCCAGTGATCCGGACGGCGACAGCCTCAGCTACAGATGGGCGCAGACCGCCGGCCCCAACGTGACGCTGCGAAACGGGAGCACCGCCACGCCCGAGTTCACCGCGCCTGACGTCGACACCCCGACGACGCTCACGTTCGCGGTGACCGTCTCGGACGGGAACGGCGAGGCCGACACGGACACGGTTACCGTGACCGCCACCGGCACCATACACACCGTGACCGGCTGCACCCGGATCACCCGCGCCGGAACCTACCGGCTCGCGGGGAACGTCACCGCCAACGCCTCCCGGCCGTGTTTCTTCGTCAGCGCCAGCGACGTCGTGATCGACGGGAACGGCCACACGGTCGCCGCGATAGGCTCCGGTGACGACCGCGGCCACCCGCTCGCCGTCCGGGCGTCGCCGTCGGTGTCGGATCCCCCGCAGGGGACGCTCTCGAACGTGACCGTGAGAGACATCCGGTTCGTGAACTGGACCGAGCCGGCCGAGTTCACCGACGTGAACGACACCACAGTCGAGAACGTCACCGTCGAAAACGCCACGCGCGGCTCCGGCTTCCTGCCGGAGAGCGCGATCCGCTTCGACGGGGGGACGACACACCGGATCGTCGGGACGCGGGTCCTCAACGCCTCGGACCGAGGCATCGGGCTTTTCGGGGCGTCCGGCGTCTCAGTCCGACGGACGACGGTCGACGGAAGCGGGGGGTACGGTGTCTACGTCGACCGCGGCGGCAACCACACGCTCGGAAACACCACGGTCACCGACAACTTCGTCGGTATTGGCTCGTTCGACGGCGGGTTGAATGACTCGGTGATCGTCGACAACGCGATCAACTCGAACGACGAGGACGGGATCCTGCTGGGGTCCGGCGCCGTCCGGAACGTTCGGGTCGTCGACAACACGCTTCGCGACAACGGCGGGAACGGCATCGAGGCGACGGTGGTTTACGCGTCGGCCGTCGCCGGCAACGACGTTGGGTCGAACGGCGGGTTTGGCGTCTATGCTGACAGGATACAGGACAGTCGCGTCGTCGAGAACGCAGTCAGCGGGAACGCTGGGCTCGGCGTTTTGCTCGTCGCCACGTCGGGAACCAGCCGGAACAACACCGTCGCCGGCAACGACCTCCGGGCGAACAGGGGCGGAATCAAAGTGTCCGATTCGGACGCCAGCCGCGTCCGGAACAACACCGTCAGACCCGGGGGCGGAACCGGTACCGGAATCAGCGTCAGCGGGTCGGACAACGCCACCGTCCGCAACAACACCGTCGACGGCGCCGGCAACGCTGTCTACGTCACGACCGCGTCGAACGTCACGGTCAGGGACAACACCCTCACGAACAGCAGTACCGGAATCGGGCTGCTGCGGGCCGACCGACACCGGGCCGTCGGCAACGTCATCCGGAACAACCGGGTTGGCATCCGGTTCATTGGCGACTCCCAGTTCGCCACGGTCCGGCGGAACCGGATCGTCAACAACACCGACGGCGGCATCGAGTTCGACAGTGACTCCCCGGTCGACACCGTCACCGTCCGCCGGAACGTCATCGCGGGGAACGGCAGGTACGGGATCCGGAACGACGCCGACGCCGTCGTCGACGCGACGCGAAACTGGTGGGGGAGTCCGGACGGGCCGTCGAGCCCCGGGAGCGCGACCCGGAACCTCTCGGACCCGTCCACCGGCGCCGTCGCGAACGGCTCCGGCGACGCCGTGTCGGCCGGATCGAACCGACTCGTCGCGAACGTCCGCTTCGACCCGTGGCTGACCACGTCACCCGCCGGCGCAGGGGCGGGGTTCCGAGTCACGACCGACAGACTCGCCCGCACGAAGCTGGGCGAGCCCGTCACCCACCGGCTCACTACCCGGCAGGGGACATCGCCCGTCGACTTTGACGTGGTGAACGGGTCGCTCCCGCCCGGGATGACCCTGCACGACGACGGCGTCCTGAACGGGACCCCGACGCGGGTCGGCAACTACACGTTCACCGTCCGCGCGACCGACGGCGACGGAACGACGGCGAACGCAACGCTCACGAAGCGGGTGTCGGCGACCATCCCGTCGGCCGACATCGTCATCGACAAGGAGGGCGGGCGAGCGGTTGCGGGCCGGAAGCAACTGTACGTCATCCGGGTCAAGAACACGGGCAACACGATCGCCCGCGACGTTCCCGTTTCCGAGTACCTCCAGCCGTGGTTCACCTACGCATCGTCAACGCCGGCCCCGGACAACGTCACCACTCAGGTCACGCGCAACGGCTCCCGTGAGCGACTCGAATCCATTCTCTCCCGTAACGGGACCACCGTCGAATTGAATAGCAGCATCACGAAGACAACAATCAAATGGTCGATCGACGAACTCCGTCCAGGCGAGAGTCAGATCCTGACCTATCAGGCACAACTCGATGAGAACCTTCAGCAGGGCTTCACTGTCACTGGGCGGGCCTGTTCGTGTAGTGGCCCCTGCTGTGAAGACTACGAAGAGTGCCTGGAGGAATCGGTTGAGAAGTGTGAGATACCGGCACTCCTCTCAGAAATCGGAAAAACGACACCGGGGATTCCGGTGGAGAAGGTCTGTCGGTTCTTGGCCGACACGACCGGGTGTAGAAGAGGATACAAGAGCTGCCGGGCGCGTAACGGACTACCGGGTCGAGTTCCGGAATGTGACAAGGATCGGCGCCGGGTTCAACAGCCGGTGGATCCCAACGAGAAAATCGTCGCCGCCGACCGGTACATCCAGCCGGACAGAACGCTCCCCTACGCGGTCCGCTTCGAGAACGTCGGCAACGCACCGGCTCGTAACGTCACCGTCACCGACACGCTCCCGACGACGTTGAACCGGTCGAGCGTCGAGGTCCTGACCGCGAACCGCACCCGGAAGTCGCTCGCGCCCGGCGAGTCGGTGACGCTACTGCGGCAGAACAGAACCCGAACGAAGACGGTGACGATCGGCAACCGGACCGTAACGCGGAATGTCACCGTCGTCGAGCACCACACCGCGACCCTGCAGGGGCGGACGCTCCGGTGGCGGCTCGAGAACGTCGACCTCGCGCCGAACGCGACCGGTACGCTGCTGTTCTCGGCCGATCCGGCGTCTGGACTCTCCACCGGTACCCGCATCGAGAACAACGCGACCATCCGGTTCGACCAGGTGAGTAGTCTCACTACCAACGACACGGTCAACATCGTCGACGACGCCGCCCCCACCTGCAGGATGGACTCGCTGCCGGCCGAGAGCCCGCGCAACGTCTCGCTGTCGTGGACGGTGACCGACCGCGTCGGCGAGGTCGAGACGGTGAGCGTCTTCGTTTCGACCGACGGCGAGACGTGGACCACCGCCCCGATCGACACCGACGGGGGGAACGCGTCGTTTGTCGGCGACCTCGGCGAAGAATATCGGTTTATGTGCGTTGCCGAGGACACTGCGGGGAACCGCGAGGCGCAGACGCCGTCGGTAGAGGCCTCGACGACCGTCGCGTCGGCCGACATCAACGGCACGATCCTCGAAGCGGACGGCGACCCGGCGGTCAACGACACTGTCACGGTCGGGGACACCTCCGGAGTCGGGTTCAGTACAGCGGTCGTCGATCCGGACGGAGGCGTTGTCTGCGGACTGGGGCGTGTCAACCGTGTCCCGACCGACGCCGCGGGACGGTTCTCGCTAACGACCGAGGCAGACACAACCAAGGGGGTGTCGTACTACCAGGCACACACCGCACGGTTCCTGCGGGCAAACGCCACCCCACCGCCCGGGTCGGTCGCCTTCCCGCGGGACGGGTCGCCGGACATCTACGCGCTTACCCGGGTAAACACGTCCGCCGACCGGTCCATCGGCCCGACGACGCTCCCGGACGCCCACACGCTCAACGTGACCGTGGTCACCGAAGCCGGTGTTCCGGTCGAAGACGCGCTCGTGGCGTTCGGGCATACGGGAACCGACGGCGCGCGCGCCGCGGTCGTGTTCCCGAACGCCACGAACGCCGACGGGATGGTCGCCCCCGAAGCGACCGACGCGATGGGAATCGAGGTCGTCGGAAACGTGTCAGTCGTCGTCAGACCGCCATCCGGAGACTCGTTCACCGATCGGACCTACACGCGGAACCTGACGGTCGACTCCGACCGAAACGTCACCGTCGAACTCGAAACGGACGCTGCGGGCGGCGGTGACGGTCCGGGCGATACGGGCGGCGACGGAACCGGCGGGGGTGACGCCGGCGGAGGGACCGCGACCGACATCCCGCTCATCGATGTCGACCCCGATGTGGTCGAGGAGGCCGCCGTCGAGCAGCGGACCGGGGAGTTCGACGAAACCGAAACCGTCAGTCGGATCACCTTCGACGGGAGCGCCCCGAGCGCGGCGACGGTCGCGGAGTTCGATGGCCTACCGGAGTCGACCGTCAGAACGATACTCGAACGCATCGTTGCGGACGTGGCCGGCATCGACAGTCCGTCGGAGGTCGGCCTCGTGGCGATCGCCGACGTCTCGCCGAGTTCGTCGATCCCGGACGAGACGTCGGCGACCGTGGAGATAGAGGTGTCCAGCGAGCGGCTCAACGACCCCGAAAGCGCGGTCATCGTCCACCGGGGCGCGGACGGCTGGACGCTGCGGGAAACCACCGTACGCGACGTGGGCGACGGAACGGTCACGCTGACTGCGCCGGTCGATTCGTTCTCGTTGGTCGCTGTCGTCGAGCGGCCCTCGTTACGGGCGACGGCAACGGGACAAACGCCGACGCCCGCTCCGACGACGGCTACGGCGACACCGGAGGCGGACGGCGGGTCGACGCCATCTGGCGGGACGCAGGCCCCGGAAGCGGTCGGGACGGAGCCGTCGACATCGCTTCCGACGGAACCGGGCGGGTTCGATCCGGGGGTCGCCGTCGCACTCGTCCTCGTCGCTGGAATCGCCGTCGTCGTCACGATCCTACGGCGGCGAAACGAGTTGTAGCGGACGTTGTGCCGGCCGGGAACTCGATCGCGTCCTGCAGCGAGGCGTTCGGCGACGGCGTCGCGGCGGCAGTCGCCACCGAACTGGAGTACGAGCGGAGCGACGACATCACCGTCGTTCGGTGATTGTCTCGCAGTTCCGAAGCGTTTAATCGGGTTCCGGCGCCTCACCTAGCCGATATGACGAAAGTAAGCGTTGTCGGTGCCGCCGGCACGGTCGGCGCCGCCGCCGGGTACAACCTCGCGCTCCGGGACGTCGTCGACGAACTCGTCTTCGTCGACATCCCCGACAAGGAAGACGAGACGATCGGACAGGCCGCGGACGCGAACCACGGGATCGCATACGACTCGAACACCGAGGTCCTGCAGGGCGGCTACGAGGACACCGCGGGGTCGGACGTGGTGGTCATCACCGCCGGGATCCCGCGGCAGCCCGGACAGACCCGGATCGACCTCGCGGGCGACAACGCGCCGATCATGGAGGACATCGGGTCGTCGCTCGCGGAGTACAACGACGAGTTCGTCTCGGTAACGACCTCGAACCCGGTGGACCTGCTGAACCGCCACCTCTACGAGGCCGGCGACCGCGACCGCCACCAGGTGATCGGCTTCGGCGGCCGGCTGGACTCCGCGCGCTTCCGGTACGTGCTGAGCCAGCGGTTCGACGCGCCCGTGCGGAACGTCGAGGCGACGATCCTCGGCGAGCACGGCGACGCGCAGGTCCCCGTCTTCTCGAAAGTCCGGGTCGGCGGCGCGGATCCCGACTTCGACGCAGACGAACGCGAGGGGATCCTCGGCGACCTCCAGGAGTCCGCGATGGACGTCATCGAGCGGAAGGGCGCGACGCAGTGGGGCCCCGCGACGGGCGTCGCCCACACGGTCGAGGCGATCCTCCGCGACACGGGCGAGGTGCTCCCGGCGTCGATCCCGCTCGACGGCGAGTTCGGTTACGACGACACCGCGGTCGGCGTCCCCGTCAAACTCGGTGCCGACGGCGTCGAGGAGGTCGTCGAGTGGGACCTCGACGACTACGAGCACGAGTTGCTGGACGAGGCCGCCGCGAAGCTCTCCGAGCAGTACGCGGAGATCGCGTAACCGACGGTACGAGCCCGCAACCCTCTGTCGAGCGTCGTCGGAGGGTCCGTTTCGGAAGTCGGGACCCCTCGTGACATCCCGCAGATGTTTTCACCGGGGCCGGATAGTGCACTGTGGATGCCGACACGTCGCCGTGCCCTGCTTCTCGGTGCGACCGCCGCGGTCGGGGTGGTCGGGCAGCGCTCCCGCGATCACACACACGCGGCGCTGTCGGACGATTCCGACGTGATCGATCGATTCGATCCGACCTGGCGAACGATGGCCGACAGTCCGTGGGGTGTCCGATGGGAGGTCGAGATCGAAGGGCGGCCGGAGATCGCCGCGGAAACGGCTCGCGGCTCGGTGGTCGTCGCCGGGACGCGATCCGGCGACGAGGACTCCCCGACGTGGCTCGCCGAGATCGACTCCGAGGGCTCGGTCCGAGTGGATCGGATGGTTCGTGACGACCCGGTGACCGGGCCTCCCTCGGCGGTGCTCCCGACGGCCGGCGGCACGCTGCTCGGCGGCCACGACGGGGACGACGCCGCCTGGATCGTGTCGCTGAGCGAGGAGGGCGAACCTCGGTGGTCGCGTCGCTACCGGCCGGACGGCGGGTCCGGCTGGTCGCCGCTGGCGCTCGTACCGACGATACGATCGTCGGACGCGGCCGCCTATACGCTCGTGTCCAAGCGCGAGTCCTCGAACGACTGGCGCGACTCGGCGTGGCTGCTGCAGTTCGGATCTGACGGCGACATCCGCTGGAACCGCACGTACGACGCCGACGTTCCGTCCCTCGACGCTGTGTACGCTCCGGACGGGTCGACGTTTCTCCTCGCAGGACAGTTGGCCGGACCCGGCGTCGACGGGTCGGCGGGTGTCCTCGCGATCGACAACGGCGGGGTCGCGTGGCGACGAACGTACCCCGCCTACTGGTTTTCGGACGTCGCTCCCGCCTCCGATGACGCCTCCGGGTTCGTCGCCGTCGGACACATCGATCGGGGCGATAGCGACAGCGTCGGCGTCGTCGCACGCTTGGGAGCGGGGGGGAGTGTGAACTGGTGGCGGACGCTTGCGTCCGAAGACGACCCCGTTGCCTGCAACGGGGTCCGGTCGACGCCGCGGGGATACCTCATCGGGGGGCTCGTTCGACGCGGGGAGCGCGACGACGCCCCGTTCGTCGGCACGCTCGATCCCGACGGCGATCGCGATCAGTGGTATCTGTTCGACGGATCACGGAGCGTGTGGCCGCTGTTCGCGTCCGATCGCCCTCTCTCCGTCGAGGAGACCGAAGACGGGTCCGTGATCCGGGCGTTCGGAGGGATCTGAGATGGCGAACGCGCTCACCAGCCTCGCGCGTATTGTCGTCCGATGGCTCCACTGGATCCCGAGCGTCGATCGCCTCCTGGGCGTCGTCAGCGGGACGATCCTCGCGTGGAACACCGTTCCGGGCCTGATCGCGACGACGACGCCCGGTGGGGCCGCGTCGCGGCTCGTCGGCGTCCAGCCGGGCGTGCTCGCATCCCTCGTCAGCCTCGGTTTGAACGTCCTACTTTTGGGCCTCGTCGTCGTCGCCTTCCTTCCGCGGGTGTACGTGGGACCCCTCCGGGAACCGATTCGGAGCCACTCGGTGGTTCGGCGGACGTTGGTGACGTACGCCTTCGCCGTCGGAACGGTCTACTACCTCTGGGGGTCGTCGGTCGGGACGTCGAGTCTCCCCGCCGGAGTGCCAGCGCCGCCGCAGTGGCTGTTGACCGTCGCCCTCTTTCTCGGAATCCCCCTCGCTGGGGTCGCGCTCTATCGGATCGGGTCGCGGCCCGTGAGCGATCCCGAGAGCCGATTCGTCCGACCCTTGGTCGGGCTCTCGACGGACGACGACGCCGCGGAGGCGTGGCGCTCGGAGTTCGGAGCGCTGGCGGCACGTCCCCGAATACGTCGGATCGCGTCCGTGATGGTGGTGATCGCGGGCACCAGCGTGTTCGTTATGCCCGCGGCGCTCCTCGGGGTCTTCGTCGGGACACTGAGCCTGTACTACCCGATCATCGAGGTCGTCGCGCTCGTCGGTACCGTCGGTAGCTGGGCGCTCCGGAGCGACCGTACGCCGACCCCCGATTCGGTGGTCGGCGACGGGTTCGCCGCCGCCACCGACGTGGATTCCTCGTTTTACCGACAGCTTCGAACGGCGGTCACGCCACGCGCGTGGGGCGTGTTCCTGCCGGTGCTTCTCGGCGTGCTCTTCGCCGTGGTCCCGTTACTGCTCTCCGGCGCTTACAACACGCCGGCCGGCGCGTTCAGGTCGGCGGGTCTCCGGGACGCGTACCGGTCGGTCGCCGAACTGCGGACGCTGGGGAGCGTGGCGTACGCGCTCGACGTCACGGGTGACGCCGCCGTCTGGGTTGCGCTCAGTGTCACTCCGCTCCTGGTGGTCTGCTACTGTCTGTGGTACTGGTTCCGTGTGGTCCGGCGCCTCCCCACGCTTCTGTACCACGCGGACGATGCCCCGGTTCGAGCGCGTCTCGGAGACGCCGCGGCGACGCCCACCGTGAGCCGGCCCCGCGGTGCGTTCCTCCCGCTCGCCGCCGTCGTCTGGGTGTGGTTGTCTCACCGGTTTACGCGGGGCGAGTCGTTCGTCCCAGTCCCGCCCGCCGAGGGCGAGTTCGGGTTCCTCCTGCTGTGGTCGATGGGCGTCGGCGCCCTCGGGTGGACCGTCTACGACGCGATGCGAAGCGAACCGAGCGTTCCGGACGGTCCCGTCCGGGAGCTCTACGTCCCGCTCGGCGTCCAGATCGTTGTGGTGACCGATATGGGGCTCGACACCATCGTCGAAGCCGGCAGCCTGCTCGCACTGTTGATCCTCTTCGTCGGTCTGTACTACCTCCCCGCGAAGGTGGAGACGCTCTTCGAGTTCCCCCGTTCTCGGCGTCTCCTCGTGTGCGGGGTCGTCGGAGCCGCGTTCTCGTTGTTGACGTCGGTGAGATACGACGTCAGCGCGAGTCTCCTCGCCGGCGCGGCGATATTCGCGACCTTCGCTCTCGGCGGAGAGTGGCACGAAATCGTCGAGGAAGGAAACTAACGGCGACAGTCCGGGACTCACTCGAGACAGTTCCGGGGAAAACGAGGTTGTGCCGCCGCGGGAGGACAGATGGGATCGGGATCGATCGCGTGAACTTCGAGGGCAAGCACACCAACTCCGTCCCGGAGAACCGTCCGAGGGCGGCGTACGTTTATCCGTGATGACGCCGCCAAACCTCGCGTGACGTAGACGGAGTCCCGCGCCGGGCAGCGATCGTTCGGCACGTCGGTGCGGGAGCGGCGCTGGTGCCGACTGTCAGCCCGAAGTCGCTCATAGCCGCTCGCGGATCGTCCGCGCGGTCTTCTCGCCGACGCCCGGGACGTCCGTCAGATCCGCGGCCGACGCCGACCGGACGTTCTCGACGCTGCCGAACCGCCGGAGCAGCGCCTCCCGGGTTTCGGGGCCGACACCGGGGACGTCTTCGAGGACGGTCCGGACGTCGTCGCGGAGGGTCTGGTGGTACTGGACGGCGAAGCGGTGCGCCTCGTCGCGGACCCGCTGGAGGAGATGTAACGCCGGATCGTCGCTGTCCCAGTCGTGGACGCCGTCGGGGGTAACCACGAGCTCCTGCTCTTTCGCCAGGGCGACCGCCGGCACGTCCCAGCCGGTCTCCGAGAGCGCGTCGCGGGCCGCCCCCAGCTGGCCGTCGCCGCCGTCGATCAAAAGCAGGTCCGGGTCGGGTCGGTCGTCGCGGCCCGCCACGGCGCGTTCGGCCCGCCACCGGAGGAGCTCCCGCATCGACGCGTAATCGTCGTTGCCGTCGGAGAGTCGCTTCCGGCGGTACTCGGACTTCTCGGCCGCCCCGTCGGCGAAGCAGACGTCGCTCCCGACGACGGCGTCACCGCCGGCGTGGCTCACGTCGAACCCCTCGATCCGGTCAGCGGAAGCGAGCCCCAGTGCGTCCGCCAGCGCCCCGACCTCGTCGTCGCGCTCCGGGCCGCTCCGGGCGTTCTTCAGCGCGAGATCCACCAGCTTCGCCTCCCGTCCGGCGCCGGGAACGCGGACCTCGACGCCCTGGGCGTTCAGCCACGCGACCACGTCGCTGTCGTCCGGCCGCTCGGAGGTGAGGATCGCGTCCGGGAGTTCGCGTTCGGCGTAGTACTGCGTCAGAAACGCCGTGAGCACGGCCGCCGACCGCTCGCCGCCCTCGGGCGCGTCGAGCCGGTGCCGCGAGCGGTCGACCAGCTGGCCACGCTCGCTGTGGAGCCGTGCGACAGTCGCGGTGTCGCCCTCGACCGCGACGCCGAGTACGTCGACCGCACGCTCGTCGGTGCGGGCGGAGACGGCCTCCTCGCCCGCGCCGTGGAACGACTCGACCGCGTCGAGCCGGTCCCTGAGGTTGGCGGCGCGCTCGAACTGCTCTGCCTCCGCGGCGGTCGCCATCGCGTCCCGGAGCGGGTCCGCGAGCACCCCGGTCTCGCCCTCGAAGAACCGGACCACTGATTCGACGTCGTCGCCGTACGCCGAGTCGTCGATCTCGCCGGTACAGGGGGCGGTACACAGCCCGACCTCGTAGTCGAGACACGGGCGGTCGCGGCCGGCGTACTTGTGGTCCGAACACCCGCGGAGGCCGTAGGTCTCCCGGAGCGCTTTCACGACCGTCTCGACCCGGCCCTTGTCGGTGAACGGGCCGAAGACGGTCGCACCGGGGTCGGGATCGCGGGTGATTTCGATCCGGGGGATCGGGTGGTCGGTGAGCTGGACCAGCGGGTAGGACTTGTCGTCCTTCAGCCGGACGTTGTACCGCGGCTGGTGACGCTTGATCAGGTTCGCCTCGAGCAGCAGCGCCTGCGTCTCGGTATCGGTGACGGCGACGTCGATCTCCTCGGCCCGGGCGACCATCCGCCGGATCCGTTCGCCCCGCGGGTCCGCGTACGACCGGACCCGATCGCGGAGGTCGACCGCCTTCCCGACGTAGAGGACGTCGTCGCCGTCGAGGAACTGGTAGACGCCGGGGTCGGTCGGTAGCTCCGCGGCGCGGTCGCGGAGGTCGCTTCGGTCCATCGGCTCGATGTAGCCCCCCGAACGGCTTGAGCGTGACGCGGTAGCTACAAGCCACGCCGCGACCGAGGGAGGGGTATGACCGACGCGGACGCCGTCCGGTGTTGGCTCGTCGAACGGACGTACACCGACCGCGGGCTGGTGGATATGACCTACGCGACCCCCGACGGGTCGCGGGCCCACCGGCGGCAGGTGTCGACGGCGGTGATGCGACAGCGCGGCGCCGAAACCACGGCCGCCGTCGAGGTCGAGGCGGCCGAGTTGGAGTCCGTCGACGACGCCGATACGCGGGAGCGGTACGCGGCGGAGGCCGAGCGGATGCGGAACCGCCACGACCCCGGCGAGGAGGTGTGAACGCGACACCGTCCCGAAACCGAGCCGAGCGGCCGTCAGGGAGTCTCAGACCTGATTCTCGCACCAAACGCTTTATGCCTGAACCTGACAACCCTCGGGTATGGCCGCCATCGAACTCGACGGAGTGACGAAGCGGTTCGACGACGTCACCGCCGTCTCGGACCTCTCTTTGACCGTCGAAGAGGGGGAGGTGTTCGGCTTCCTCGGCCCTAACGGCGCCGGGAAGTCGACGACGATCAACCTCCTCCTCGACTTCGTCCGTCCCACCTCGGGGACGGTGACCGTCCTGGGGCACGACGCCCGCGAGGAGAGCGTCGCAGTGCGGGAACGCACCGGCGTCCTTCCCGAGGGGTTCGACGTGTACGACCGGCTGACCGGCCGCGCACACGTCGAGTTCGCGGTCGACTCGAAGGAGTCCGACGCCGACCCCGACGCCGTGTTGGAACGGGTCGGCCTCGCCGACGCCGCAGACCGGAAGGCCGGCGGGTACTCGAAGGGGATGCGCCAGCGGCTCGCGCTCGCGATGGCGCTTGTCGGCGACCCGGACCTCCTGATCCTCGACGAGCCCTCCTCGGGGCTGGACCCCGCCGGCGCGAAGGAGATGCGGGAGATCGTGCTCTCGGAGGCCGGCCGCGGCACCACAGTGTTCTTCTCGAGCCACATCCTCGAACAGGTCGAGTCAGTCTGCGACCGGGTCGGCATCCTCCGCGCCGGCGAACTCGTCGCCGTCGACTCCATCGACGGGCTCCGGGCGGCGTCGGACGCCGACGCGACGCTTCGGATCTCCGTCGGCGCGGCGGTCGACGACGGCCTGCTCGCCGAGATCCGTGGGTTGGCCGGCGTCAGCAGCGTCGACCGCGACGGCGACGTGCTCCAGGTGGGGTGCGACAGCGACGCAAAGACGACTGTCGTCACTACCCTGGAGGACGACGGCGTTCCGGTCGAGGACTTCAGCACACAGGAAACCTCGCTGGAGGACCTGTTCCTCTCGTACACCGAGGCCGAGTCGGCGGAGGAATCGGTCGACGGCGACGAAAAGACCGCCGAGACGGACGGCGAGACCGGAAGCGCAGAGGTGTCCCGATGAGCTGGCAGGCCGTCGCCCGCAAGGAGTTCCGCGACGCGATCCGGTCGCGGTGGCTCCACGGGTCGACGCTCTTTTTCGCGCTGTTCCTCGGTGGAGCCGCCGCGCTGTTTTTCGGCGTGCTCATCGGGCCGGAAGGCCGACAGGTATCGAACCTGTTCGGCTTCTTTGCCAATCTCGGGGTGTTCAGCTTCTCGTTCCCCGGACTGCTCGCCTTGGTTCTGGGGTTCATCGCGCTGTCGACGTCGTACGGCTCGATCACCGGCGAACGCGAGACGGGGTCGATCAAGCTCCTGCTGTCGCTGCCGAACTCCCGGCTCGACGCCGTGGTCGGGAAGTTCCTCGGCCGGTCGGCGGTGGTGGTCGCCGCCTTGCTAGCCGGGTTCCTGTTCGTGTTCGTCGTCCTCGTCGCGACCGGAACCCGGTTGCAACTCGGCTCCTTCGTGCCGCAGGTCGCGCTCACCGCCCTGTTGGGGATGGCGTTCGTCTCGATCGGCCTCGGAATCTCCGCGCTCGCGGGCTCGAACCGCGAGGCCACGCTCGCGACGATGGGGCTGTACCTCATCTTCGCGGTGCTTTGGGGGTCGGTCTCCGAGGGGATCCCGAAGCTCATCAACTACGCCGCAGAGCAGATGGGGGTAGGCGGCGTCTCGGAGCTCACCCGGGTGAAGCTCGGCGTCTTCCTCAAATACCTGAACCCGCTGAAAGCGTACGAAACGCTCGCCGCGGAGCTGTACTACAGCCCGGCGCAGGCGCGGCTGGTGAGCGCGACCTTCGGCGAACAGACCGTGCTCGGGCCGGTGTTCCAGGAGTCGATCCCGTTTTACTTCTCGGGGGGGTTCCTCTTCGTCGTCCTGCTTCTGTGGATCGTCCTCCCGGTCGCCGTGGGGTACTGGGCGTTCGAGCGCGACGACCTGTAGAACCCGTTCGACGTCTCACGCTGATTCCTCGGGCGGGTAGTCGATCCCGCGGTCGGCGAGCAGGTCGGCGAGGGCGTCCTCGTCGAGGGTCGGGACGTCGTTGTCGGCGGCGTCGTCGCGCTTCGTTCGACCGGGGTTGCCGCCGACCACCAGGTAGTCGGTGTTGCCGGAGACGCTGCCCGTAACCGTGCCGCCGTGGCGCTCGATCAGGTCGGCCGCGGCGTCCCGCGTCACCGACAGCGACCCCGTGAAGACGAACGTCAGCCCGTCGAGGGCGTCGCCCGCGTCGGTCTCGACCGGCTCGGGCTCGACGCCGGCCTCGCGGAGCCCCGCGATCACCGAGCGGTTCCGGTCGTTGTCGAGGAACTTCCGGATCCGTTCGGCCACGGTGGGGCCGACGTCGTCGACCGCCTGGAGTTCCGCCTCGGTCGCCGACAGCACGCTGTCGAGGTCGCCGAACTCGCGGGCGAGGTTCCGGGCGGTGCTCCCGCCGACCTCCGGGATCCCGAGCGCGACGAGGAAGTCCGGGAGCGGCGGCGACCGCGCGGCGTCGACCGCGTCGATCAGGTTCTCGGCGCTCGTCTCGCCCCACCCGTCGAGGTCGACGAGGTCGTCGACGTCGAGCCGGTAGAGGTCCGGTAGCGAGGAGACGACGCCGACGTCGACGAGTTGCTGTACCCGCTCCTCGCCGAGCCCGTCGATGTCGAGGGCGTCGCGGCTGCCGTAGTGGACCACGGCGCGGACCAACTGGGCGTCGCACGTGAGCCCGCCCGAACAGAACGCCAGCGGCCCGTCGCGCTCGACGGGGCTGTCGCAGACCGGGCAGGTCTCCGGGAAGTCGAAGGTGCCGTCGGCGCGGTGCTCGGTGACCTCCGCGACCTCCGGGATCACGTCGCCCGCACGTCGGACCCGGACCTCGTCGCCGACACCGACGCCCAGCCGCTCGATCTCCTCGGGGTTGTGGAGCGACGCCCGCGAGACCGTCACCCCGCCGACGTCGACGGGATCCAGCAGTGCGACCGGGGTGAGCCGTCCGGTTCGGCCGACCTGGACGACGATGTCGGTGACGCGGGTGACGGAGGCCCGCGGCGGGAACTTGTAGGCGAACGCCCACCGGACCGCCCGGGCGGTCGCTCCCAGCCGCTCGCGGGCGTCGCGGTCGTCGACCTTGATCACGGTCCCGTCGATCTCGTAGTTCAGCTCCTCGCGATCGGCGAGCAGGGCGTCGCGGTAGTCGATCGCCGCCTCGACGGAGTCGACGACGTCGATCCGGTCGGCGACGTGGAACCCCCACTCGCGGAGCCGATCGAGTGCGACGCGCTGTGAGGGCGGCATCGCGCTGGCGTCCAGGATATCGTAGACGAAGCAATCGAGCGGGCGGTCGGCGACGACCGAGGGGTCGAGCTGCCGGAGCGTCCCCGCGGCGGCGTTCCGGGGGTTCGCGAACGGCTCCTCCCCTCGCTTTACCCGCTCGCGGTTGTGCTCCTGGAAGGCGTCCCGGGGGAAGAACACCTCCCCACGGACCGCCAGCCGGTCCGGCGGGTCGCCGGCGAGCGAGAGCGGGACAGAGCGGATGGTTCGAACCTGCGCGGTCACGTCGTCGCCGTACTCGCCGTCCCCGCGGGTGGCCGCCCGGACGTACGCCCCGTCCTCGTAGACGATCTCGACGGAGAGCCCGTCGAACTTCGGCTCACAGACGTAGTCGGCGTCGGCGACCGCCTCCCGCACCCGGCGGTCGAACTCCCGGAGATCGTCGGCGTCGGTGGACTGCTGGATCGACAGCATCGGCGCGACGTGTTCGACCGTGTCGAGCTCGTCGAGCGGCTCGCCGCCGACGCGCTGGGTGGGGCTTCCGTCGGTCGAGAGGTCGAACTCGTCCTCTAAGGCCTGGAGCCGCGCGAACAACTCGTCGTAGGCGCGATCCGAGACCAGCGGGTCCGCGTGGACGTAGTACCGCCGGTCGTGTTCGCGGATCGCGGCCCTGAGGTCTTCGGCCTCGGACTCGGCGGCCTCGCGGGACAGCGATTCCACGGGGTCGAAATCGAGGTCGGGGTCCCGGAGGTACGGGTTGTCGGGGTCGGCGTGTTTCGGGTCGGTCCCACTCTCCGTGCGCGGGGGCGACGGCTCGTCGCTCATCTACGAGAGGCCTCGAACGGCGCGGAGTTAGGTGCTTCGTCGGGCGGTCGTGGCCCGCGTCCGGTCCGATCGCAACCCGGACATGTGAACCGTATTTTATCCCGAACCCGTGCCGCTTATGCCCCAGCACCGCAATCCCGGAGTATGGACGAGGACTTTCTCCTCCTCAATCCGGGCCCGGTTCCGGTCACCGACGAGGTGTCGGCCGCGATGGACGAGCCGATGGTGTCCCACCGGTCGGCGGCGTTCGAGGCGGTCTACGAGCGCGCACAGGACGGCCTCGAGTACGTCTTCGAGGAGTCCACGCTCGACGGGACCGCGACCGCGACCGACGCGGGGGGGACCTCGCTGCTCCTCAACGGGACCGCGTCGATGGGGATGGAGGCCGCGGTCGCGAACCTCGTCGGGTCTGGGGAGCACGTGGTCGCCCTGGTCAACGGGAAGTTCGGCCGGCGGTTCGCCCGGATCGCCGAGCGGTACGCCGACGTGACCCGCGTGGAGGTCCCGTGGGGCGACTCGATTCCCCTCTCCGACGTCGACGCCGCCCTCACCGACGACACCGACCTGGTGACGATGGTCCACAACGAGACCAGCACCGGACTCCTGAACCCCGTCGCCGGCGTCGGTCGGATCGCCGACCGGTACGACGCCCGGTTCGTGGTCGACGGCGTGACCTCGATCGGCGGCGACGTGTTCTGCGTCGATCCCTGGAACGTCGACATCGCGATCACCGACGCACAGAAGGCGCTGGCGGCGCCGCCGGGGATCAGCGCGATGTACGTGACCGGCGAGGTCGTCGACGATCTCGACGGTGAGTCGGCGCCGTTCTACGAGGACCTGGAGTGGCACCTCCGGAAGGCCGAGTCCCACCAGACGCCCTTCACCAGCGCCGTGCCGCTGTTCCGCGCGATGGCGGTCGCCGTCGAGGACATCGTCGCGGAGACGATGCCCACACGGATCGCCCGCCACCGCCGACAGGCCGCGGCGTTCCGCGCGGGCTTCACCGGGATGGGGCTCGACCTGTTCGCGAACGCCGAGGACGCCACCGTGCTCTCGAACACCGTGACGGCGGTGTCGCTCCCGGACCCGGTCCGGGGTGACGACGCCGACGCCTTCTTCGACGGCGTCGACGCCCGGAACGTGAGCATCTCCGGCGGTCAGGGGCACCTCGGCGGCACCATCTTCCGGGTGAGCAATATGGGGGGGCTCCCCGATTCGGCGATCCTCCGGGGCGTCCGGGTCGTCGGCGAGGCGATGGCCGACGCGGGCGTCGACGTCGACGTCGATGCCGGGCTGGCGGCCGCACGCGGCGAACTCAACCTTGCCGAAACCGCGCCCGCCGACGACTGAGGCTCGACAACCGCTCGGGACTGCTCCGGGGAGACGAGGTTTTTGTGCTCGGAACCGAACCGGAGGTGTGTCCACCTACGTCACCGGTCGCACGCTCGACAGCAGCGGCGACCCGATCCCCGGGACGGGGTTCGAGGTCGAAGCGGGGAGTTGGCTCGAAGACCGACTGGGCGAACGGGCCGGCCCGATCACCTCCCACCCGACCCGGTCGGTCTGGGGGATCCCGCTGTCGGGTGAGGATGGGCCGATCCGGACGCTCAGCGTCTTCGGTGCGGGGTACGACGGCCCGCCGGCTCACTACCACGAACGGAGCGTCGAACTGTTCGCGGTCGAATCGGGGTCGCTGACGGTGACGCTCGACGGCACGGAGCGGACGGTCTCGGCCGGCGAGTCGGTGACCGTCGACACCGGCGTCGTCCACTCGTTTCGGAACGGGACCGACGAGCGGGCGCTCGTAATCACGGAGATCCGCTCGCCGGGGCGGCTCCGCCAGGTCCTCCCGACGCTCGGCGGACTGGCGCACGACCAAACCCGGGATGCGGACGACCCGCTCCAGCAGGCGCTCGTCGCCGACGCGCTCGACGGAAACACGACGTTCGTTCGCGGTGAGGGGATCGCGGGCGTGGCAGCGGACGCGCTCACGCCGCTGGCCCGAGCCGCTGGCTACCAGGGCGCGTACGCGACGTATCTACAGCCGGCGTTCTGGCGGGCACACGTCGAACAGCCCGGGACCTGACGCCGGAGCGGGCCATCCGATCGCCACCGCAGCGGCCGGGGCGGGCGGCACTCGACGGAGCGGCGGCCGCGCCCGCAGGCGGTTCTGACCCCGTGCCCCTCCAAACAGTTATGCTACCGCCGTCTCACGTGTCAGTGAGATGTCTAAGAGAGCTGACAGCGGGGAGAGCACGCCGAAGCGGGGGGGACACGGAAGCCGGACCGAGGCCACACTGACGGGCCGTGGACGATGGACGTAGCCGAGCGGATCGCAGTGGTCACCGGCGCAACGAGCGGGATCGGGAAGGCGACCGCACGGCGGCTGGCCGCCGAGGGGAGCCACGTGGTCCTGCTTGCGCGGACCGACTCCGACCTCGAAGCCGTCGCCGAGGCCATCCGGGCAGAGGGCGGGACGGCGAGCGTGTTTCCGGTGGATCTCGCCGACCGGGAGGCGGTCGAATCCACCGCGGCAGAGATCAGGTCGGCGGTCGGCGATCCGGACATCCTGGTCAACAGCGCCGGCATCGGCGACTGGGTCGCGCTGTGGGAGGCCGAGTCCGGCCAGTTCGAGCGGATTATGGCGGTGACCGTCTTCGGCGCGTACAACCTTGCAAGGCAGTTCCTGCCGTCGATGTTGGAACGGAACCGCGGCTACGTCGTCACGATCGAATCGCCGGCGGCGCACGGCCCGATTCCGGGCGCGACCGCGTATCAGACCGCGCGCTACGCGCTCCGCGGCCTGAGTGAGTCGCTCCGGGTCGACCTCCACTCGACCGGCATCGGCGTCACGAGCGTCATCCCCGGGGTCGTCGACAGCGAGTACTTCGAGCGCAACGACGGGGTCGAGGAACGGTTGCCGGGGACGGCGAAGAGCCTCGACCGGCTCGATCCGGCGACGGTCGCCGACGGCGTGCTCGAAGGGATCCGGGGCGAGAAGAACCGGGTGTACAAGCCGGAGACCCTCCGGCTGCTGGTCCTCGCCCGACGGCTGTTCCCGAACCGGTTCGATTCCTACACCGCGGAACGGAGCTGGCAACCGTCGAGGTCCGAGTAGGGGTTACGGGGTTCGTATCGCCCTCCTGGGATCGTCGGTGCCGCCGGGTCGTTGAGACCGTAAGCCGTACGACCCCTCTCCCGGCCACGCGTCCCGTCGCCGCCGTTGCCCGAGCCGTAACCGCCGGTTATAAGTTTCCCAGCGAATATGCATAATACACATAGTATGGCCGATGGGTTCCACACCCGGAGTCTGCACGCCGGGCAGACGCCGGACGAAGCGACGGGGGCGCGTGCGCCGCCGATCTACCAGACCACCTCCTACGTCTTCGAGGACGCCGACCGCGCGGCCGACCTCTACGCGCTGGAGGCCGACGGCGACGTCTACTCCCGGATCTCCAACCCCACGACGCGGATCCTGGAGGGCCGGCTGGCCGCCCTCGAAGGGGGAACCGCCGCGGTCGCCACCGCTTCGGGGATGGCGGCGCTGGACGCCGCCACGAGCGTGCTGGCCTCCGCAGGCGACAACGTCGTCGCCTCCGCGGATATGTACGGCGGGACCGCGACCTACCTCACGAAGATGGCCACCCGCCGCGGCGTCGACGTCCGCGTGGTCGACACCCTCGATTACGACGCCTACGAGGAGAAGATCGACGAGGACACCGCCTACGTCCACGTGGAGACGGTCGCGAACCCCTCGCTGAAGACCCCCGACTTCGAGCGCCTCGCGGCGATCGCCCACGAGGGCCGGGCGCCGCTCGTGGTCGACAACACGTTCGCGACGCCATATCTGTGCCGGCCGATCGAACACGGCGCCGACGTCGTCTGGGAGTCGACCACGAAGTGGATCCACGGGTCGGGGACTACCGTCGGCGGCATCCTCGTCGACGGCGGCACGTTCCCCTGGCAGCACGCCGACTACGACGAGTTGTCGGGAGAGAACCCCGCCTTCGACGTGGACTTCGTCGAGCGGTACGGCGACGCCGCCTTCGCCAACGTCGCCCGCCAGCGCGCGCTGCGCACGCTCGGCAACCAACAGTCGCCGTTCGACGCCTGGCAGACCATCCAGGGGCTGGAGACCCTGCCGCTCCGGATGAAGCGGCACTGCGGGAACGCCCGGGAGGTCGCCGAGTTCCTCCGGGACCACGACGGCGTGGCGTGGGTGTCGTACCCCGGCTTCGAGGACCATCCGACCCACGACAACGCCACCCGGTACCTCGGGGCCGACGACGGCGGTAGAAACGAATCGACGGCCGCGGCCGGCGCCGACGTCGGCGGCTACGGCGGGATGGTCACCTTCGGGCTGGCCGGGGGGTACGAGGCGGCAAAGCGGACGTGCGAGGCGACCGACCTCGCCTCCTTCCTCGCGAACATCGGGGACGCGAAGACCCTCATCATCCACCCGGCGTCGACGACCCACGCCCAGTTGAGTGCGGAGGAACAGCGCGCCGCGGGGATCTCACCCGAGATGCTCCGGCTGTCGGTCGGGATCGAGGACGGCGACGACATCGTCACCGACCTGGATCGGGCGATCGAGGAGGCGACCCGGGCGGTGGGGGGAGGGGAGCGCGGATGAAGACCGACAGCGGGACCGTCGACCTCGGCCGGTTCGACTTCGCCGCCGGCGACGAGATCGGGAGTTTGGAAGTCGCCTACGAGTCCTACGGCGAGTTCGACGGCGATAATGCTGTTCTGGTCTGTCACGCCCTCACCGGCAGCCAGAACGTCGCGGGCTACGGCTCGGAGACGGCCGGCCAGGCGCGGGCGTGGTGGAACGACATCGTCGGCCCGGGGAAGGCCATCGACACCAACGACTACTACGTCGTCTGCGCGAACGTTCCCGGGTCCTGTTACGGCACCACCGGCCCGCCGTCGACCGACCCCGAGGGCGATATGTACGGCACCGACTTCCCGCCGGTGACCGTCGGCGACTGGACGCGCTCCCAGCGGCTCCTGCTCGACGAACTCGGCGTCGGCCGGCTCCACGCGGTCGTCGGCGGCAGCGTGGGCGCGATGAACGCCCTCGATTGGGCGAAACGCTACCCCGACGACGCCCGGTACGTGGTGTCGGTCGCGGGCGCCGCACGCCTCGACGCGCAGTGTCTGGCCCTGGACGCCGTCGCCCGCCGGGCGATCACGTCCGACCCCGACTGGAACGGCGGCGACTACTACGACACGGACGCCGAGCCGACCGACGGCCTGGCGTTAGCCCGCCAGATCGGCCACGTTATGTACCTCTCGAAGGCGTCGATGGAGGGGAAGTTCGGGCGGCGCGCCGCCGGCCGCGACGCCCAGCGGGACTCCTTTCCCTCGGATCCCGCCGCCGCCTTCTTCCCGTACCGCGACGTGGAGTCGTACCTCGATTACCAGGCCGAGAAGTTCGTCGACCGGTTCGACGCCAACTCGTATCTCTATCTCACCCGCGCGATGGACGATTACGACCTCGCGGAGGGGTACGAGGACGACGCCGCCGCGGTGGCGGCCTTCGAGGGCGAGGCGCTCGCGATCTCCTTCACCGGCGACTGGCACTTCACCACCGAACAGTCCGAGACCGTCGCCCGGGCGTTCCGGGAGACGGGGATTCCCGTCGCCCACCACGTCGTCGAGTCGGATCACGGCCACGACGCCTTCCTGGTGGAACCCGAGAAGGTCGGCCCGCCGCTCCGGGACTTCCTCGACGACGGCGTCGACGGCCGCTCGGTCCACGACACCGACGAGGCGACCGATTCCGGCGGCGACTTCGCGCCGGTCCACGCGTCGCTGTTCAGCCGGTAACGCGCCGGAACCCGAACGCATTTTCCGCTCCGCGCCGTCGGTCGGCGTATGCGATACACCGACCTCCTGGCCCGACTCACGGGGCTGGGTGTCGCCGCCGCGGGCGCCGCGCTCGCCGGCAACACGGTGCGCGTCGCGGTGCCGGGCGGCCTCCGAGGCGTCGACGCGGCCGCGCTCGGCTCCCTCCCCGCCCCGGCGGCCGTCGTGGTCGTCGTCGGCGTCGCACTCGCTGTCGCCGGGGTCGTGGTCCTCCTCGGCCGCGGGCGGGCGGTGGCGGTCTCCGTCGGCGGGGTCGCCGCCGTGGTCGCTGCGGCGTCGCTGGCGCTCGGGGTCGGATCCGCAGTCGTCGTAGTCGGCGTCGGCGCCGTCGCGCTCGCGCTCCTCCTTGCGGGGGCGGCGACCGGCGGACGGGTCGCCGCGTGACCCGGCTGCGACCGTCGACTACTCCGCGGCGGCCCCGATCCGGTCGAGGAAGGAATCGAACGCGCCGCTCTCGGGGTGGAGGTGGCAGTAGGTGCCGAGCGTTCGGTACTCGGTGAGGCCGTCGCGCTCGTCCGTGATCCCCGATCCGCGGCGGACCTCGAACGCGAACCGGGCGTCGGCGCCGACGTCGGCGCTGGAGTAGTGGAACTCGTGGCCGCGACGGGTCTCGCCAGCCCCCGCGGAGAGGGTGTCCCGTTCGGCCCGGAGTTCGACGTGGTCCAGCGCCTGGTAGCGGTCGTGCATTCGGACGTCGGCGGGGAGCACACCCGCCATCGCGTGGGTGTCGCCCTCGGCCGTCGTCAGCGACTCCGAAAGCGCCATCAGCCCGCCGCACTCCCCGAAAATCGGGAGTCCGTCAGCCGCCCGCGCCGAGAGGGTCGACAGCGCCGGACTCGAAGCCAGCGCCGGGCCGTGGAGTTCGGGGTAGCCGCCCGGGAGGTAGACCCCGTCACACGCCGGGAGGTCGTCGCCGGCGACCGGCGAGAACGTGACCACCTCGGCGCGCTCCCGGAGGCGTTCGAGCGTGGCAGGGTAGACGAAGGCAAACGCCGCGTCGCGGGCGACTGCGACGGTCGGGCGGTCGCCGGTCGGCGCGGCGCGGTCGGCAGCGGGGCGTAGCTTCGGATCCGGCGCCGCCGGCGACCTCGCGGCGTCGAGCAAACGGTCGGTCCGGAGGTGTTCGGCGGCCGCATCCAGCGCGTCCGGGTCGAGCGGCGACTCCGCGCCCATCTCCAGTCCGAGGTGTCGGTCCGGGATCGCAAGATCCGGGGTCGGCGGGATCCGCCCGAAGTACTCGAGCCCGTCGGGGAGGGCGTCGCGGATCCCCTCGGCGTGGCGGCCGCCGTGGGCCCGCTGGGCGATGATCCCCGCGACCTCGACGTCGACGCCGGCGTGGGCCGCGTACTCGCGGAAGCCGTGGGCGGTCGCGGCGACGCTCTCCATCCCGGCTTTGGCGTCGACAACGAGCACGACCGGGAGATCCAGCGCTTCGGCCACCATCGCGGTGCTCGATGCGTCGCCGTCGTACAGTCCCATCACGCCCTCGACCACGCAGACGTCGCCGTCGCCGCGGGCGTAGTTGCGGCGGAGCCCCTCGGTGCCCTCCAGCCACAGATCCAGCGTCCGCGAGGGCCGGCCGGCGACCTGCGCGTGGTGGCTGGGGTCGATGAAGTCTGGGCCGGCCTTGGCGGGTTGGACGTCGTATCCCGCGTCCTGGAACGCCCGGACGACGGCGAGCGTGGCGACGGTCTTGCCGACACCCGACTGGGTGCCGCCGAGCACGATGCCGTTCATTCGGTCGCTCCCGTCGCTGTCTCCCGATTCCGGCGCCGCACCGCCGTCGCCTCTCGGTTCCGGCGTCGGCGCCCGGACGACGAGCACCGAGAGGTCCGAGTATGGAGTCGATTCCTCGCCCGTACCGCCGGCGGACTCCCGGAGGTCGCCGAGGGTCGTCCGGGTTGCGCGCTCGTTCTCGTGCGTCAGGCGCTCGTACACCACGGCGTCGAGAGCGGGGTCGGTCCCCGAGTTGACGAGCAACGCCGCGATGTCGCCCGGCATCCAGTCGAACGGTCGGGGCAGCACCAGCAAGTGCCTGTCGCCGGCGGCGGCGACGAGCCGGTCGAGGTCGGCGTCGAGGTCGCCGCTCCTGTGGAGCGTGACGAACTCGGCGTCCTCCATCGGCGTCCGCGCCCGACTCGCGGCGATCTGCAGCGACGAGATCCCCGGGATCACCCGTACGGGCGCGTCGACCGCGCGTTCGACCTTCCCGAGGAACTGATACCCCGAGAAGTTGGGGTCGCCCATCAGGACCGCGACCCCGCGGTCGCCCGCGGCGACCCGCTCGGCGAACGTCTCCAGGGTCTCTCCCTCGTCGCGGTACCCGCAAGTTAGCAGGTCTGCGTCGGTCTCCGTAGAAATAAACTCGACCACCGTTCCGAACCCGACCACGACGTCGGCATCGCGGATCGCCGCGGCCCCACGTCGGGTGAGGTAGTCGGGGTTGCCAGGGCCGATTCCGACCGCGTACACCGGGGACACGTCGGCGGCCGGCGATCCCGACGGCTCCGGCGACGCGGCAGCGAACGCCGCGGGATCGGGGCCGGCGTCGAGATCGTATTCGTCACTCATTGGCGTCGATCTCCGCTTCGCCGTCCCGGGCGTCGCTTGCAACGTGGATCAGTTCGTTGGTGAGCGCCGCCGCGAGCCCGCTGCCGCCGCGCGTCCCGACGTGCGTCACGGCGGGGACGCCGTACTCGGCGGCGACCGTCCTGACTCGCTCCCGACTCTCCGTGGCCTTCACGAACCCGACCGGCGTCGCCACCACGACCGCCGGCCGGGTGCCATCCGCGATACAGTCCGACAGCGCCAAGGCGGCGGTGGGCGCGTTGCCCACGACCGCGATCGCGCCGTCGTAGACGCCCCGCTTGTCGAGTTCCAGCACCGACGCCGCGGTCCGGGTCATTCCGGTTTCGGCCGCGAGTTCGGCGCCCTCGCCGATGGCCTTCCGCACCTCGCAGTCGTGGCCGCGGCCCGTGATCCCCGCCTTCGCCATCGTGATGTCGGTCACGATCGGCCGCTCGTCGAGGACCGCGCGGGCGCCGGCGGCGACGGGGTCGTTGTGGAACCGCAGCAGGTGCTGGAAGTCGGGCGAGCCCGTGGCGTGGACGGCCTTCTGCCGGAGGCGGTCTTCGAGCGTCTCCTCGGGCACGAACGACCTGACGATGTCCATACTCGTCTCGGCGATGTCCATCGCCTCCGACGTGGTCGCGCCGAGGTCGGCGTACGCCTCGTCGGGGTCGTCGCCGGCGGTGCCAGTGTCGGTGTCGCCGGCGGTGTCAGTGCCAGCATCCGCACCGGCCTCGGCGTCGGCGTCAGTCATCCGAGACCGCCTCCTGTCGCCCGGCGGCGTCGGCTTCGAGGTCGCCCTCCACCGAGAGGTTGATGTCGCGGAGCCGGTCTTCGGTCTCGCGGTCGGCGTCCCAGAGGTCCCGGTCGATCGCTTCGAGCAGGGTGCCGGTGATGCTCTCAAGCGCCCAGGGGTTCACGTCGCGGAGCCACTCTTGCCTCTCGTCGTCGAAGGCGTAGGCGTCGGCGACCTCGGACCAGAGCGTGTCGCTGACGACCCCGGTGGTCGCGTCCCACCCCAGCGCCACGTCGACGGTGGTCGAGAGGTCGCCGGCGCCCTTGTAGCCGTGCTCCTCCATACTGTCGAGCCACTCGGGGTTGAGCACCCGTGCGCGCATCGTCTTCCGGACCTTCTCCTCGTTGGTGTAGACGTCTATGTTGTCGGGGTCGCTGGAGTCGCCGACGTAGGCGGCGGGTTCGGCGTCGGCGAGTTCCCCGACCGCGGAGATGAACCCGCCGTGGAACGCGTACCAATCCGAGGAGTCGAACTCGTCTTGCTCGTCGGTGTCCTCGATCTTGACCGTCGCCTCGACCGACGAGAGCCGCCGCTCGAAGCTGTCGTGTGATTCGCTGACCTTGCCACGCTTCCCGAGGGCGTAGCCGCCCCACTGGACGTACACTTCTGCCAGATCGGAGCGGTCCTCCCAGTTACCCTCGTCGACGGCCTTGTTCGTGCCCGCGCCGTAGCCGCCCGGCTTCGTGGTGAACACGCGCTGGGCGGCGAGCGATTCGGCCTCGTCGGCGTCGACGCCGTCGGCTTCGAGCTCCTCGGCCTCCTGCTCGACGTGTTTCTTGACGTAGTTCATCTCGTAGGGTTCGTCGAGGTCGACCACGGCGTCGACGGCGTCGTGGATCACGCTCGCCGCCTGCGGGAACGCGTCGCGGAACAGCCCCGAGACGCGGGTGGTGACATCGATCCGCGGGCGGTCGAGGTCGTCGAGCGGGATGGGCTCCACGCCGTCGACGCGGCCGGCGTCGGTCCAGACGGGTTCCACGCCCATCAGCGCGAGCACCTGCGCGATGGTCTCACCGCGGGTCCGAACCGTCGGCGTGCCCCACGCCACGACGCCGATCTCCTCGGGGTATTCGCCCTCGTCTCGCGGGTCGCTTCGCTCCCCGCTCGACTGTTCCGCGGCGCTCCGCGCCGCGCTCTCCTCGTAATGCCGCTCGGCGACCCCGTCGGCGACCCGCCTGCCCACGTCCCACGCCGTCTTGGCGGGGACCTTCCGCGGGTCGAGGGTGTAGAAGTTCCGCGCGGTCGGCAGGAGGTCGACGCCGCCCCGCGTCGGCGCGCCGCTGCCGCCCGGCGGGACGTGCTCGCCGTTCAGCGCCTCCGCGGTGCGGGGGATCTCCTCCGCCGCGCCCGCGACCCGCGGCGCGGCTTCGTCACAGATGAATTTCAGTACGTCCCGGAGGTCCTCGTGAGCGCCCGGATCGGCCCGCGCGTCGCCCAGCGGGTCGATGTCGACGACCAGCAGGTTCATGTTCACCTCGTCGTCGGGGCCGGCGTCGGCCTCCGAGGCCGGCACGTCGAACTCGCGGGCCGCGAGTTCCGAGACGAGTTCGAGTGAGGTCTCGTGGACGCGGTCGGCGGCCTCCGAGAGGTACAGTCCGAGGTCCTCGTCGTAGGCGCCGGGTTCGTCGAGCATCCGGTCGTAGTCGACCCCGAGCACGCCCGCGACGCTCTCCCTGAGACTCGGCGCGCCGGGGTTTTCGAGCCGCGTGAGCGCGACCAGGTACTCGACGAGGCGGTCGTCCGCCGGGGGCTCGCCCATCGTGTGCAGCCCCATCCGGATCTGGGTGGTCTTGACGTCGGTGAGGTACTCGTGGATCCGCTCGACGAGGTGCTCGAAGTCGGCGTCCGCGGCGGACTCGATCCCGAGGTCGGTCGCGAGATCCAACTCGGCGACGACTTCCTCGATCCGCTCGCGGAGGTGCTCGCCGTCGTCGGCGCGGGCGTCCTCCATTCCGGCCTTCCGGTACTCGCGGACGAGTTCCTCGAGGCTCGCGAGGTCGTCGTAGACCCCCGCCGAGCGCATCACGGGCGTGAGGTAGTCGACGATCGCGGCGTACGATCGGCGCTTGGCCTGCGCGCCCTCGCCGGGGTTGTTGACGATGTACGGATAGACGTTGGGGAGGTCGTCGATCAGCTGGTCGGGGGCGCTCGCGCCATCGAGCCCGACCGTCTTGCCGGGGAGCCACTCCAAGCTGCCGTGGGTGCCGAGGTGGACGACGGCGTCGGCGTCGTAGGCGTTCCGGAGCCACGCGTAGAACGCGTAGTAGTCGTGCGGCGGCTGGAGGTCCGAATCGTGGTACACCTTCGAGGGATCCATCCCGAACCCGCGGGGCGGCTGGACCGTCACCAGGACGTTGCCGTACTCGACGCCCGGGATCGCGAAGGGACGGTCCGGGGGGTCGCCCCACTCGTCGGTCACCTGCTCCCGGAACCGGTCGTCCGCGTCCGCGAACCACTCCGCGTACTGGCTCGGTGAGACGGTATCCACGCTCAACTCCGCCACGTCCTCGGGGGCGACCCACCGGGAGTCCAGCGTCAGTTGCGAGGTCAGTCGGTCGATGAGTTCCGCGCCGTCGGTCGGGGCGCCGTCGACGGCGTACCCGCGGTCGTCGAGTTCCGCAAGCAGGTTGACCGCGCTCTCGGGGCTGTCGAGCCCGAACGCGGTCCCGATCCCGTCGTCGCTCGGCGGGTAGTTGTGGAGGACGACCGCCACGTCCTTCTCCTCGTTGGGGAGATGGCGGAGCTCGGCCCAGTTGACCGCCAGCCGCGCGACGTGGTCGATCCGGTCGTCGATCGGGAAGTGCTGTTTCGGCGCGCTCCCGATGCCCGCGGCGTCGTCCATCCGCTCCTTGCCGCTGATGGGGTGGGTGATGACGTTGCCGTCGAACTCCGGGAGCGCCACCGACAGCGCCAGCTCGAACCCCATCACGCCGGTGTCGCTCGCCTCGTACCGGGACGCAGAGCGCATCGTGGTGATCGCCTGGAGCACGGGCACGCCGAGTTCGGTCAGGAACACGTCCTCGGCGCCCTCCCCCTCGTCGGCGGCGTCGCGGCCGCGCTCGCTCATCGACAGCGCGAACATGAACGAACTCACGACCGCGTCGACGACCGGACCGTCGTCGTCCGCGAACCACTCCCGGGCGACCCACTCGGCGTTTTCCTGCCCCTCTTCGTCGGTCGCGGGGTTGCAGAACGCCGGGAGGACGTTCGCGCCCTGGGCCTCCAGCGCTCGGACCAGCCCGTCGACGTACCGTGTGTTGGCGTGGGTCCAGTGGGACTCGTAGAACCACACCCCGATCGTGGGCTTGTCGGGATGGTGGGTCTCGCGGAGTTCCTCGTAGCTCGCGCCGGGATGGTCCGGATGGTAGACGCCCTCCGTGGGGAGGTCGACGGGGTCGTCGTAGTCAGTATCGACGGCGGACCCCTCCCCATACGTGGCCGCGAGGAACCGACAGCAGTTCGCGAGGTTCACCACGCCGCCGCGGTCAAGGTACTCGTAGACCTGCTCGCGGTCGTCCTCGGAGACGGTGGTGTCCTCGACGGCGTAGGCGTCGCCGGTGGAGTTCACGATCAGTGGTACGCCCGCCTCGCGGAGCCGCTCGACGGCGTGGTCGTACCCCGGCATACTCCCCTCGCCGCCGTGGAGCCAGAGGACGACCGCGGTCGCGGATTCGAGATCGTCGACGAACGCGTCGACGTCGGTCCCGTCGTCGAGGTCCGCCTCCGAGCGCACTTCGAGGTCGATCTCCCCTATTCGGTCCGCCGCCGCCTGGACCGCGCCCAACTCGTTTTCGGTCGCGGTGTAGAGCCCGATTGTCGGCATCGATGATAAAGCGTTATTGTCCTACTACAAGTAAGCTTTCACAACCGATGGCCCGTCGTCACACGCCGTTTCCCGCAATCGTCGGCCAGCCGGAGTTGAAACGGGCGCTTTTGGCCGTCGCAGCCGACGACGCGCTCGACGGAGTTCTCGTCCGTGGGGAGCGCGGGACCGCGAAGTCGACCGCCGTACGGGCGCTCGCGGAGTTGCTTCCCGACCAGCGCGCGGTGGCGGACTGCCCGTACGGGTGTCCGCCTGACGACCCCGAGCGACAGTGCGACTCGTGTCGGGAACGGACGGACCCCCCGATAGAGACCCGATCAGTTCCGCTCGTGACCCTGCCGCTCGGCGCGACCCGCGAGCGGGTTGTGGGGACCCTTTCGGTTGCGGACGCCCTCGACGGCGACGCGGAGTTCGATCCCGGCTTGCTTGCGCGGGCCAATCGGGGAATCCTCTACGTCGACGAGGTGAACCTGCTGGACGACCACTTAGTGGACGTGCTCCTCGATGCGGCCGCGAGCGGCGTCAACCGGGTCGAGCGCGACGGCGTGAGCGTCGACCACCCCGCCGAGTTCACCCTGATCGGGACGATGAACCCCGAGGAGGGCGAACTCCGGCCACAACTGCGGGACCGGTTTGCGCTCCAGACGACCGTTACGGCCAGCGACGACCTCGACGACCGCGTTGCGATCATCGAGCAGGCGCTCGGGGCGGACGACGCCGGCGAGTCGGAGTCGCTTCCGGACCGCTACCGCGGGGAGACCGACGCCCTCCGCGAGCGCCTCCTGCGGGCACGGGAGCTGGTCTGCGAGGTCGACCTCCCCGCGGAGTTCAAAGCCGATATCGCGGAACTCTGTCGGGACGCGGGGGTCGACGGCCATCGGGCGGACGTCGCGACCGCCCGGACCGCCCGCACGCTCGCCGCGCTCGACGGTCGGTCGAAGGTCATCGAGTCCGACGTCGAGGAGGCGGCGTCGCTCGCGCTGCCGCACCGGCTCCAGCGGCAGCCGTTCGACGACGCGCCGGACGTCGACGACGTGCTCGACGAGCAGTTCGGGGAAGACGAGGGGGATGATCAGGGTGACCGCGACACGGGGAGTGGCACGGACGACGACGCCGGGGGGGACGGGAACGACGGCGACGGGGGTGACACACCGTCCGACGAAGCCTCGGGGGACGGCGGCGGGGGTCGCCCCGCGGACGACCCCGATCCGGAGGGTGAGGACAGTCCCGATAACGGCGGGGAAGCCGCTCCCGACCCCGGAGACGACCCCGCGCCCGGTGAGGGAGCCGACGATCCCGACGCCGCGGACCGACCGACGGGCGCGTCGGCGGACGCGACGCCGGACGACGGGGAGTCAGGCGGCGACGAAGGGACCGATCCCGACGGGACGGCCACCCCCCTGGTCCCCGGTGAGCGCCGGGCCGAGGTCGGCGACGCCGCGGCGCCGCCGGTGGACGGAGTCGAAACCGAAGCGGCAGACGCGGACGGGGGTTCCCGCGTGGGCGTCGCCCCCTCGGCGGAGGGACAGGGGTCCCGCGTCCGGACGGAACGGGCGACGCCCGACGGCGACATCGATGCCGCGGCGTCTGTCCGGGCGGCCGCAGCGGACGGTCGGGATCGGGTCACGGACGAGGACCTCCGGACTTCGGTCAGGGCGGACACGGCGGGCGCACTCGTCGTGTTCGTCGTCGACGCGAGCGCGTCGATGCGGCCCGCGATGCGCGAGGCGAAGGGCACCGTCCTGTCGCTGCTCGAGGGCGCCTACCAGCAGCGCGACGAGGTGGCGTTCGTAGCCGTCGCGGGCGACGACGCGGAGGTGTTGCTCCCGCCGACCGACAGCGTCGCGCTCGCGGCCCGGCATCTGAAGGAACTGCCCGCGGGCGACCGGACGCCGCTACCCGCCGGGCTCGACGCCGCGGGGCGGCTCCTGACCGGCGAGGACGTCGACGCCGGCGTCGTGGTCGTGGTGACCGACGGCCGCGCGAACGTCGCCGGCGAGGGGAAGAGCCCCACGGAAGCGACCCGGGCCGCCGCCCGCCGGCTCGCGGCCGCCGATCCGCTGGTCGTCCTGGTCGACGCCGGCGACGACGGGGCGGGCGTGACCGGCATCGTCGAGCGCGAGACCGACGCGGCGCGGATTCCGCTTTCGGAACTCTCGGCCGAGCGGGTCGCCGACGCGGTCGGGGATCGGTAGCCACCGCCCCCCGGCTACCAGCCGCCGGTTCCGACCGACCACGCACGTAGCCGGTGGGACCCGCGTGTGACGTCCTCGTCGTGATACGCGACGGGTTCCTCCACGGCAGCGAGCGTCTCCGCTCCGATCGCCGCGCTCGATGCGATACCGGGAACGGATCGCTCCGCGAGGTGTCCGCCGCAGGCGTCGAAGACGTGGACCGCGTGAGTGTCGGCGTCCCGTCGCCGGAAGTGCTGGGCGGACGGCACGGCAACGTGGGAGCCGGACGCCGACACGTCCCGCGCGAAGCCGCCGATATCGTGCGTCCACGCAACGTCGCCCCCATCGACCGCCGCCACTGTGTGCTCGCCCGGGTGGCGGGCGTCGGGCTCGCGGGTCGCTTCCGCGAACGTGTTCCCGGTCACGAAGACCGCGGCGCCGTCGGCCGCGAAGACGTGATTTGGGTACGTATAGACGGTCTCGCTCCCGACGGACCGGGGGCTCCCGAGGTCGACCACCCACTGTTCGGTTCCGTCGGGGCCGAGCAAGTAGCCGCGCTTGTCGGCGTGGCTCGCGACCGCAACCGCGCCGTCGGCGAACGCCACGTCGCCGACTCGTCGATCGCCGGGGGCGTCGGGATCCCACGACAGGACCTGCTTGCCGGTTGCGGCGTCGAGGACGACGAGCCCGTCGCCGGCCCGTGGTCGCCTGTTGTACGCGACCGCGACCCGCCCGGCGTCGACGTCGACCGCGACCGGCGAGGCGTCGGCGATATGTCGCCACCGCACCGCGCCGTCGGGGGCGATTCCGAGGACGGCGCTCGACCACGACCGCTCGCCGCCGGGTCGTTCGTAGCGCCTGATCGCGGCGACGATGACGTCGTCGCCGGTGGCCGCCCCGCCCGCGATGCCGACATCGACCACGTACGGTCGAGCGAGCAGCGAGTCGGCCGCCGCTGTCCCGACCTCGTCGGCCGCCGCGTGCGTCCACTGCGGCGCCCCTCCCTCCGACGACACCAGGGAGACGGCGGCGTCGGCCCCGCGGGTCCCGACCGCGACTCGGTCGTCGGCTGCAGCCAGTGAGACGACGTACCCCGATCCCGTGTCGGACGACCACTGCTCTTCGAACCCGGTATCCGCGCCAAACGCAGTCACCCGACCGTCCGGCCCGCCGACGAGGACGGTCCCCTCGGCGACGACCACGGCGGACCGGGCCCAGTTGTGGCGGCTCCGTGCGGGGTCGAGCCCGCCGAGCGGTCGGCGGATTCCCTCGGCGAGCATCCCTACTCCTCGACCGGGAACGTCTCGTGGAGCGTGTGGTGGGCCTCGCCGAGGTCCTCGAGGAGGGAATCGGTATCGGCACGGAGCCGCCGAAGGCTGGCCGCGGCGTCGCGGACGGCGACGACCCGGCCGCGGAGGTACGCGCCGTCGCGGTCGGTGGCGTCGGCCGCCATCGCCTCCTCCTCCAACTCCAGGAGGGCGGCGTCGAGGTGCCGCTCGGCCTCGTCGAGGGTCGACGCCTCGGCGAGCGCCGCGATCGGGCCGCCCGCCTCCAGGGCGTCGCCGAGTTCCGACTCGGCGTGCTGGCGCACGCTCTCGTCGGTGGTTCCGGTGACGTTCATCAGTGCGAGTCTGAGCGCTTCGAGTTCTTCACAGGCCATTGGTGTTCTCGATGGGTGGATGTCGGTGGGTAGTCATAGCGTCTGGTGGACGAGATCCGACACGATGGTGTCGTCTTCGAGGTGCGAGGAGACGACCCGATCGGCGTCGTCGGTGGTGACGCCGCCGTACCAGATCCCGTCCGGGTAGACGGCCACCATCGGGCCGTCGCCGCACTGCCCCAGACAGGAGCTTCTGGTGATCCGGGCGTCGCAGTCGGCGTCGCGGGCGCTGTTCCGGAGTTCCTCCATCACCGCGGTCGCGCCGCTCTCGGCGCAGGTCTGGTTGGTGCAGACCGCGACGTGTTTTCCGGGGGCGTCGTGGGTGTGGGGGTCGTCGTCGACGTCGTCGCGGTCGGCGTGCTCGGCCTCGTGGACGAGCGACCGGAGCATCGCGCGGGCGCCGCCCTTGTCCTCTTCGTACCCCGAGAGTTCGACCTTGTACTTGCAGGTGTCACACGACATCTCGACGCTGTCGGAGCGCGCCTCCCGCCATCGGTCGGCGAGCACGTCGACCACGCGATGGTCCGTCCCGAGCGGGTCGCCCGCGCCGGCCGCGACGTACGGGTACTCGTCGTCGAACTCCTCGGCGGTGTCGACGATCCGCCCCGTCAGCACCCCGTCACCGAGCATGTACGGAACGACCGCGATCGCATCGGGGCGGTCCTTCGCGACCGCGTGGAGCGTGTCGTCGAGTTCCGGCGTTGTGACCCCGATGAACGAGGCCTCCACCCGGCCGAGGTCGCGGCCCTCGTAGAGCAGCCGCGCGAGCTTGTGGACGTCGGCGTTGGAGTCGGGGTCGCTGGAGCCGCGGGCGCAGACCACGACCGCGACGTCGTCCTCGGCGCGGTCGACGCCGAGATCAGCCTCGACAGAGCGCACCCGGTCGTCGAGCAGGTCGACGAGCGAGGGATGGACGCCGAGGTGCGACCCGTACCGGATCGTCACCCCGTCGTGGCGGGCACGGGCGGTCTGGACCGCGAGCGGAATGTCGTTTTTGACGTGGCTCGCGCCGAACAAGGAGAGCGGAACGACCGTGAGCCGGCGGCAGGTCGGCGCGAGCGTCCCGATGGCGTCGGGGATCGCCGGTTCGGCGAGTTCGAGGTACGCGGCGTCGACCGGGATCTCCAACTGGGATTCGAGGTCCGCGGCGACCTCGCGGACCTGTTCGTTCGACTTCTCCCGGCGGGAGCCGTGGCCCACCACGAGTACCGCGTCGTCGTCGAGCGGCGCATCGATCTGGGGGGCGTTATCGACGCTCATCCGTCAGGAGCCTCCGGTTCGGAGTTCAGCTCGGCCGCCCGTTCGAGGCTCCCCTCCAGCTTCCGCCGACGCGTCGGCGCGAACAGGTCCCGGTCGTCGCTGCCGTCGTAGACCCACTCGCCGAACGCGCCCGCGGCGTCGTCGTCGATCCCGAACCAGTAGCCGCCCGATGAGGTCTCCGATATCTCCCCGGTCGGCGCGTCGACGGGACAGGCCGCGAGCAGCCGGTCGACCGTTTCCAGGAGCGCCCGGTCGTCGTGGACGAACGAGATCCCCACGACGCCGGCGGCGGACTTGAAACAGACCGTCCCGCAGCTCTCCAGCAGCCCGCGCAGGAGTTCCCGGCGGTGGTCCGCGAGCGCGCTGAAGCGGTAGCCCCCGCCGTCGCCGTCGGTCGGCAGCCCGAACGCGGCGCTGCCCTGCGCCGCAACGCCGCCGGAGACGGTCACCGTGTACTCGTCTTCGGCTTTCGTGAGGTCGGTGTCGTGGGCGTACGGGCGTTCGATCCGGTCGTGGTCGATCTCGCCGCCACCAGCGATGGCGGCGAGCCGGTCGGCGCAGGTTTCGTCGGGCGTCTCGACGGTGATCCGTTCGCGGCCGACGTCGCCGGCGCCGGCGACGTGGCCCCAGAAGTACGCGGTGTCGGGGTGGCTCGCGAGCAGCCCCGACGGGGCGGCCTCGCTCACGCGTCGCCCTCCCGTGCCGCGTCCGTCGACTGCGCTGTCACGTCCTCACGGACCGTGATCGCGCCCGGCGGGCACGCCCGCTCGGCCAGCGCCGCCGCGTCGGCGTCGCCCTCGAAGGTCGCGATCACGCGCTCTTCGGTCCGCTCGACGTCGACGACCCCCGCCGCGTCGGGGTCGACCGTCGCCAGCCCCGCCTCGTCCTCGGCGAACCGGTCGTCGTGGACGAGACACGCGAAGATGCCGTCGCACGCCGCCCGGTCGATTTCCACCCGCATCTCAGTAGTCGTACTTCCGCTCGTAGCCCCGCGGCGTCACCATCCGGTCGTCCCAGACGTAGGTGTCGCCGTTGCCAACGAGCAGCGTGGTGGTCATGTCCACCAGGTCGGTCTCGCCGAGGTCCGGCAGCTCGCCCAGCTCCGCGATCGCGACCTCCTCGTCGTCGCGACCGGCCGCGTGGACGATCCCGACGGGCGTCTCGGGGTCGCGGTGCTCCAAGAGGATCTCACAGCAGGTCTCGTAGTTCGACCGGCGCTTCCGGCTCCAGGGGTTGTAGATCGCGATGGTGAACCCCTCGGCGGCGACCGCGTGGAGCCGCGACTCGATGGTCTCCATCTCGGTGAGGTGATCCGAGAGGCTGATCGAGACCGTGTCGTTGACCAGCGGCGCGCCGAGCCGCGCCGCACACGACTGGGCGGCCGGGACGCCGGGGACGACCTCGAAGTCGACCGCCGACGCGGTGCCGCCCTTGGATTCGAGGATCTCGAGCGCCAGCCCACCGAGGGCGTAGACGTTTGGATCGCCGCTGCCGACGATCGCGACGTCGTTGCCCGAAAGCGTCCGGTCGATCGCCTCCTCGGTCCGGGAGACCTCCCCGCACATCGGCGTGGAGTAGATCTCGTCGGCACCCTCGACGATGTCGTCGGGCAGGAGGTCGATGTAGGTGGTGTAGCCGACGATCTGGTCGACCCCCCGGAGCGCGGACTTCGCCCGCGTGGTCATCCCGCCGGGTTGTCCGGGGCCGAGGCCGACCGCGACCAGGCGGCCGGGGTCGGCGTCGAAGTCCGACGCCGCCGCGGCGACCTTCTCGTCGGTGGTTGAGGAGGCGCCGCCGCACTTCGAGGAAGACGATGAACTCGACGACGACCCCCCGCACTTCGAGGTCGACGACGACGAGGTCTCGGCCGCCGCGACCCCGCCGTCGGGTTTCGCGTCCCCGTCCTCTGTCGCGCTGTCCGTCGCGCCGCACGTCGGTTCTGTGTCGGTGCTGTCCGTCGCGCCACACGTCCGTTCGGTGTCAGTTTCGTTGCTCATTCTCAGAAGTCGTCGACGTCACGCCCGCCGCGCGGGGTGACGAGGTACGTTTCGTGGTCGTTGCGCCAGGGCTCGGTCTCGTGGGTGCCGACGAGGATCGAGGTCCCCATCCCGCCGACGTTCTCCTCGTGGCTGGCGGCGTCGCCGAGCGTGGTGACGGTGAACGCCTCGCCGTCGAGGTTCCGGCCCGCGTCGCCGCGGCCGGCGTCGTTGAAGATGCCGACCGGCACGTCGTCGGCCCGCTCCTCCCGCAGGATGTCGATCGCGCGGGTGTAGTTCCGCCAGCAGTTGTAGAGGACGACGACGAAATCCGCGACCGCCGCGGCCCGCAACTTCTCCTCGATCTCCTCCCACCCGCGCCACTTGTCCGACAGCGAGATCGTACAGAAGTCGTTCGACAGCGGCGCGCCCATCATCGCCGCGCCGCCGAGCGCCGCCGTGACGCCGGGCACGATCTCGATCGGGACATCGGTGGCGTCGTCGGCGTCGGCCATCGTGAACACCAGGTCGGACTTGCCGTAGACGTTCGGGTCGCCGCCGGAGACGTGGGCGACGTCCTCGCCCGCCCGGACCCGCTCGAACGCCTCGCGGGTGAGTTCGATCTGCTGCCCCATCGACGACCGGACGACCTCCTGGTCGGATTCCTCGACCTCGTCTTTCGGCGGCAGCGTGCCGTCGTCGCGGAGGAACTCCTGGTAGAGGTTCGACGCGATCACGCAGTCGGCCTCGCGGATCACCTCGCGGGCCCGCTGGGTCATGTGCCCCGGGAGCCCGGGGCCGATGCCGACGACGTAGAGGGTGCCGTGGTCGGCGGCCGTCGCGTCCGCGCCGGCGTCGCTCGCGCCCTCGTCGTCGACGCTCATCGTCCCACCGCCACGGTCACCGCGTCGTCGTGACTCCGCTTCTCGACGACGAGTTCGTGGTCGCGGCCGGCCGCTTTGGCGCTTGCCTCCGCGATGCCGGGCCACCCGATCAGCTCCTTCGACCGCGAGGGGGTCGGCCCCTCGAACTCGAGCAGCGACTCCTTGTCGAGGTACGCGACCCCGACACCGAACTCCCGGGCGGCGTCGAGGAGTCCCTGCTCGCCCTCCTTCCGGGTCGCGGTCGCGACGAACTCGACGTCGGCGGACGTCAGGTCGGCCTCGTCTAAGGCCGCCCGCCACGCCGTCAGGAACTGCACTTTGTCGGCGCCGGAGACGCTGCCGGTGCCGAGCACGACGCCCGACTCCGTGTTCCGCTTGAGTACGGTCACGTCGTCGTCGACGAGAACGGCGTTCGGGCCGTCGAGCCGCTCTACGGGCCCCAACTCCTCGTTCAGCACCGCGAGGTTGGTCGCGACCGTGGAGTCGCCGTTGACGACGTGGGTGTCGACCGCCTTCGCGCGGCTCTCGACGCCCTGTTTGCCCGCGGCCTCGGAGGCGGTGGTCATCGCGGGCACCGCGCCGAGCTTCGAGAGGTCGTTGGCGACCCCGTTGGCGCCGTGGTGGCCGCCGGTCAGCGGGATCGCCCACGTGAGTTCCTCGTCGACGACGACCACGGCGGGGTCGTCCCACTTGTCGTCGAGCAGCGGCGCGGTCTTCCGCATCGCGATCCCGCTCGCCATCAACCCGACGAAGCAGTCGTACTCCCCCCAATGCTCCTCGAAGACGTCGCCGTGGTACTCGACGATGTCGATCAGGTCGTAGTCGTCGGCGAGACCGGCTTTGATCTCCTCGGCGGTGTCGAGCTTCCGCCCGAAGCTGATGATCGCGATCTCCTCGGCCACCTCGCCGTCGCTGTCGGCGGTGCTGCAGCCGTGGGCGTCGCTTCCCGAGTCGCTCGTTGTGCTTCCGCCCGCGTCGGCGCTCGCGGTTCCGCCGTCGGTAGCGATGCTGTCCGGTGTCGCGTCGGTGTCCTGTGCTCCCGTCGCGTCGGTGTCGCGTGTGTCTGTATTCTCAGTCATCCGTTTCGGCCTCCTGGCCGTCCGCGCCGCGGTTCGCCCACCCGTCGTAGAGGTACGACCGCTCGTAGCCCGCGCCGGTCGCCGCCTCGCCGATGATCACCATCGCCGAGGCGCGGTAGCCCGCCGCCTCGACCTTCTCGCCGATCGTGCCGATCGTGCCCCGGAGCACGTCCTCGTCAGGCCACGACGCGTGGTAGACCACCGCCACGGGGGTGTCGGGGTCGTGGCCCTCGTCGAGCAGCCGGTCCATCGTCTCCGCGACGGCGTGGGTCCCCAGGTAGATGCAGACCGTCACGTCGCCGTGGCCGACGAAGTCGCCGATGTGGTCTTCATCCTCCGAGAGGGTCTTGCCCTGCGGCCGGGTGAACACGACGTGGTTCGCCACCTCGTTGAGGGTGAGCTGGGTCCGGAGCGTCGCCGAGGCCGCAAACGCCGACGTGACCCCGGGAACGAAGTAGGTCGGCACGCCCTCGCTTTCGAGGGCGTCCATCTGTTCGATCGCGGCGCCGTACACCGCCGGGTCGCCGCTGTGGAGCCGGACGACCGTTCGTCCCGCCTCGTAGGCCTCGGTCAAAAGCGGGATCAGCTCCTCTAGGTCCTTGCCGATGCTCGAGACCTGCTCGGCGTCGGCGCAGAACTCCTCTAAGAGTTCGCTGTTCACCAGCGACCCCGCGTGGACGACGAGGTCGGCGTCCTCGACGAGGCGCTTGCCGGTGACGGTGAGCAACCCCGGATCGCCGGGGCCGGCGCCGATGAAGGGGATTCCCTCCCGGACGTCGCCGGCGGTGTACTCGGCGTCGGCGGCGGGCGTGGCCGGATCCTCGCGGCTCTGCCCCGGGTCGGCGTCGCTCATTCCGACCCCTCCGTAGGCGCGTCCGCGGGCCGCTCCTCACCGCCGTCGGCGGTGAGTCCGTCTGCGTCGGCGGAATCGGCGTCGACGCCCTCGAACGCCGCGGTCACCAGGTCGCGCTCGAAGGACTCGTGTTCGGCGTACGCCAGCGTGTAGTAGTCGCGCTCCGCGATTTCTTCGGGATCCGAGGTGACGGTCGTCTCGCCGTGCTCCATGAACAGCCGGCGGCCGTAGGTGACGTCGTAACCCGCCTCCGAGAGCGTCCGGTCGGTCTCGACCGCGTCGGTCACTTTGAACAGGATCATCCGCTCGGGCCCCGTCGGCGCCGCGCCGTCGGCGGCCTCCCGCAGCGAGAGGCCAGTCCCCGACTCGATCTCGACGCCCAGCGCGGTCGCAAAGGCCGTGACCGCGCTCACGCCGGGAACGATTTCGACGTCGACCGCGGGGTGGAAGGCGTCGAGCGTCCGCCGGAGGTGCCCGAACGTCGAGTAGACGTTGGGGTCGCCCAGCGTCACGAACGCCACGTCGTCCGACGCCGCGCCCGCGGCGACGTCCGCGGCGGCCTCCCGCCACGCCCGCCGGAGCTTCTCCCTGTCTCTCGTCATCGGGAAGTCGAGGTCGCCGAGTTTCGACTCGTCGACGTGGTGCAACGCGACCGACCGCGAGAGCCGCCCCGGGGAGTAGACGGTGTCGACCGATTCCAGGATCCGTTTTCCCCTGACGGTGACCAGGTCGGCCTCGCCGGGACCCAGTCCGATGCCGTAGACGGTCATCCTGCGCTGCTCCCGTCGGTCGCGGCCGCCGTGGGTTCGCCGTCCTCATCCCCGTCCCGACCGACGACGACGTAGACCGGGTTCTCGGAGTCGAAGCTGGTCGCGCCGGCGAGTTCGTAGCCGTGGCTCACCTGGACCTGGAGCACCTCGTCGAGGATCTCCCGCTCCCGGAACGCCTCGATGGCGTCGCCCGCGACCTCGACCCGGGAGACGTTCATCACGACGCGGGTTGCGTCGGAGTCGACGACCCGATCGAGGACGGCCTCGAAGTTCCGGCTCCCGCCGAGGAAGGCCGCGTCGGCGTCGTCGGGAATCCCGTCGGGCGCCTCCGCCGCCCGGAGCGAGACCTCGGCGTCGTAGTCGTTGGCCGCGAGGTTCCTCTCGGTGACCGACAGTCGGTCGGGCTTGCGTTCCAAGGCGGTGACCCGCCCCGCCCGCCGGGCGGCCGCGACGGTGACCGCGCCGGTACAGGAGCCGACCTCGACGAGGTGATCCGCGGGGGTCAGCGCCAGTTTGTCCAGCGCGACCGCCCGGATCTCCGGCTTCGTCGGGCCGGCCTTCGCATCGTGTGGCAGTGCTACCTGGGACATCACCAACACCGTTCGCGTCGTCCGTAAAAACAATTGGGGTTGGTTTTCTACAATTTCACTTGTACTCCTCCGGACCGAGAACAATCGAACTTGGGTTACTGTAAGCAGAATTGTTTTGAGGGAGGAGCCGGTTCGGGGCGTACGGAGGATTCCCACGTGCACATCATCGAAGGGTTCCTGCCACCGGTCTGGGCGGTCGTCTGGACAGTCGTCGCCGCCCCGGTGGTGGTATACGGCGCCCGCCGGACGCTCAGCCTGATCCGCGACGACGCCCGGACGAAGGCGCTCGTCGCCGTCGCAGCGGCGTTCGTGTTCGTGCTGTCGGCGCTGAAACTCCCCTCGGTGGCTGGAAGCTCCGCCCACCCGACCGGAACCGGTGTGCTCGTGGTGCTTTTCGGCCCGGCGGTCACCGCGTTCGTCTCCGTGATCGTGCTGCTCTACCAGGCGCTGTTGCTCGCCCACGGCGGGGTGACGACCCTCGGGGCCAACGTGGCCGCGATGGGGATCGTGGGGCCGCTCGTCGGGTGGGCGGCCTACCGGGCGGCCCGGTCTGTCGGGTCGGTCCGGCAGGCCACCTTCCTGGCGGCCGCGGTCACCGACTGGACCACCTACCTGGTGACGTCGCTCCAGCTCGGGCTGGCGTTCCCCGCCGGGAGCGACCCCGCGGGCGTCGCCGCGGCCGCGCTGGATTTCGCCGCGGTCTTCTCCATCACGCAGTTGCCGATCGGGATCCTGGAGGGCGTCCTCGCCGCGGCGATGGTCGGCTACCTCCTTCGCTTGGAGACCGACGCCGCGAACCGGCTGGGGGTGACCGCGTGACCCGCGCGGCAACGGTCGGGGTCGGGCTCGGCGTGGCGGCGCTCGTCGCCGTGTTCGCGATCGCGGGGGGCGGCGCCGTCGGCACAGACCAGCAGGCCGCCGCGGCAGTCGCGGAGGCCGCCCCCGACTACGACCGGTGGGCCGCCCCGGCGTGGGCGCCGCCCGCGCCGTGGGGCGAGCCGCTCCTGTTCGCGCTCCAGGCCGGGATCGGGGGGAGCATACTGGCCCACTACCTCGGGCGGCTCCGAACCGATCGCGGGCCGGCGAGCGACACATAGCGGAGATGCACCGGACGCTCGAACGGATCCAGGTCGACGCCACGCCCGCCGTGTGCGGCCCGCTCAGGGTGTACTTCGTCGGCGCGGCGCTGTTACTGACCGCGACAGCGACGCGGGTGGGTGCCTTCGCGGTTGCGACGGTCGCGTTCGGGACGCTGACGCTCCACGCGGTCGGGCGGGCGTACTTCGGGCTGGTCCGGTATCCGCTCGCCTTCCTGCTGCCGAGCGTCGCGGTGGTCGCGGTGATCACCCCCGGGACCCCGGTGGCGGCGGTCTGGCGGCTCTCGGTCACGGAACAGGGACTCGCAACCGCCGCGACGGTTGGACTACGGGCGGTCGCGTCGCTGACGGTGCTGTCCTTCCTGGTGTCGACGACGACCGTCCCCCAGTTCGTCGCCGCCCTCGACGACCTCCGACTCCCCGACCCGGTGACGGAACTCCTCCTCTTGGTGTACCGCGGGATCCAGGTGCTGGTGGCCGAATCCGCCCGGCTCCACGCCGCCGCCCGGCTCCGCGGGGGGTTCCGCTCCCGGCGGCACCTCCTCCGGACGACGAAGCTGGTGTCGGCGTCGCTGCTCGTGAGCGCCGTCGAGCGGGCGACCGCGTTCGGGACCGCGATGGAATCCAGGAACTACGACGGCCGGATGCCGGTCGCGACGACCGAGAACCGCGGCCACGCCGTCGTCGGCGCGGTGTTGCTCGCGCTGGTCGCCGCGAGGTGGGTCGTATGAGCGGGACGGTCGCCGCGAGGTGGGTCGTATGAGCGGGACGGTCGCCGCGAGGTGGCCGGCGTGATCGAACCCGTCACTGGTGGGTGGTCGGTGTGATCGAGACCGTCGACCTCCGGTTCGGCTACGACGACCGGCCGGTGCTCCGCGGCGTCGACTTCACCGCGGAGTCCGGCGAGGTGACGGTGCTTCTGGGCCGCAACGGCGCCGGGAAGTCCAGCCTGTTGAAACAGTTCAACGGGCTCTTAGAGCCCGACGGTGGGTACGTCAAGGTCGACGGCGAGCGGGTCACATACGACGACGACGGGCTGGAACGGGTCCGGAAGCGGGTCGGGTTCGTCTTCCAGCGCCCGGCCGACCAGTTGGTCGCACCCACGGTCGGCCAGGACGTCGCCTTCGGCCCGGCCAACGACCGGGACGCGGCGGTCGACCCCGACGGGCCGACCGTCGGGCGCGCGCTGGAGCGCGTCGGCCTCTCGGGGTACGGAGAGCGGCTCTGTTCGCGGCTGAGCAACGGCGAACGGAAACGGGTCGCGCTCGCGGGAGTGCTCGCGACGGACCCCGACTGCGTCGTCCTCGACGAGCCGACCGCGGGGCTGGACGGCGACGGCACCCGCGCGCTGATCGACCGGCTCCGCGGGCTCGCGAGCGAGGGGCTCACGGTCGTCGTCTCCACCCACTACCCCGGGTTCGCGTCGGCGGTCGGCGACGCCTACGCGATCCTCGACGACGGCCGGATCGGCTACCGCGGCCGGACGCTCGACGGCGTCGACAGCGAGGCGTTCGGGCTGCGACGGTTCGACCGGTGATCGCGGCGGCGACTGGAGGTCTCACACCGCCCCTGCGTCGAAGATACCGGCGGTAATTGTAGCCGACGCGTCGGTTAGGTAACCCGTCGCTAAAGGGGAGGTATGGCAGACGAAAACGAGACGCCGCTCGGGTTCGGGACGCGAAGCCTCCACGCGGGACAGGAGCCCGACCCCGCCACGGGATCGCGGGCACAGCCGATCTACCAGACCACCTCCTACGTCTTCGACGACGCCGAGGACGCGGCGGGGCAGTTCGCCTTGGAGAAGGAGGGGTACATCTACTCTCGGCTTATGAACCCCACGGTCGCGACGCTGCAGGAGCGGCTGGCGTCGCTCGAGGGCGGCATCGGCGCCGCCGCGACCGCCTCGGGGATGGCCGCACTCGACCTCGCGACGTTCCTGCTCGCGTCGGCCGGCGACAACGTCGTGACCGCGGCGTCGCTGTACGGCGGCACTTACACGTACTTCACTCACACCGTCGAGCGCCGGGGGATCACGACCCGGTTCGTCGACACGCTCGATTACGACGCCTACGAGGAGGCGATCGACGAGGACACCGCCTACGTCCACCTGGAGACGATCGGCAACCCCGCCTTGGTCACGCCGGACATCGAGCGGGTCGCCGAGATCGCCCACGACCACGACGTCCCGCTGTTCGTCGACAACACCTTCGCGACGCCCTATCTGTGCCGGCCGATCGAGCACGGCGCCGACCTGGTGTGGGACTCGACCACGAAGTGGCTCCACGGCGCGGGCACCACCATCGGCGGGGTTCTGGTCGACGGCGGGTCGTTCGACTGGGCCGAACACGCCGACAAGTTCCCCGAGATCGGCGCCGCGAACCCGGCGTACCACGGCGTCAACTTCGCCGAGCGGTTCGGCGACGCCGCGTTCACCTACGCCGCGATCGCGAGGGGGCTGCGGGATCTCGGCAACGCCCAGTCGCCGTTCGACGCGTGGAACACCCTCCAGAAGCTGGAGTCGCTCCCGATGCGGATGGATCGCCACTGCGAGAACGCGATGGCGGTCGCCGAACACTTAGAGGACCACGACGCGGTCTCGTGGATCAACTACCCCGGCTTGGAGAGCCACGAGACCCACGCGGAGGCATCGGAGTACCTGGAGGGCGGCTACGGCGGGATGATCACGTTCGGGCTGGCCGAAGGGTACGACGCCGCCCGCGACACGGTCGACAACGTCGAACTCGCCTCGCTGCTCGCGAACGTCGGCGACGCCAAGACCCTGGTGATCCACCCGGCGTCGACGACCCACCAACAGCTCACCGAGGAGGAACAGCACGCGGCGGGCGTGACGCCCGATATGGTCCGGCTGTCGGTCGGGATCGAGGACGTCGACGACATCATCGCCGATCTGGATCAGGCGATCGCAGCGGCGACGAACTGAAGGGCAGCGGCGCAGCCGCAGGTGCGACCGCGGTGGTCGGCGTCCGGTGTTGTATGTCGAGACCGTATTTCGTGCGCCGATGGGAGATAGTATCAGTATATCGATTACTGCTTCACGCGGCGGAACAGGTGTGAACTGGCTGTAACAGCGTTCCGCGTATCGGCGGTATCAGGCGCCGGATTGGGACATCTCGGAGTATAGTGGCTGTGCGTGATCACCCGTATCGGGAAGGACGACCGCCGGCCGGCCGGAATTATTATCAGCACAGAAATCTATTAAACAGCAGTATAATGGTTGCAGCGTGGGGTACCCTCACCGGCGTTGTATACATCGTACTGTTTCTCGCAACCGGGGTGGGTTGCGTGGCGTCGATTCCGCGGGCGCGGACGTTCACCGACATCGAGGTTCGGTACGGGCTGGTCGGGCTACTCGGGTTGACCGGGCTCTGGGCCCTGTTCAAGACGGCGTTCTTTCTCGTCCCCGGCCCGCTCCAGCCGCCGGTGTACACCGTCGGACTCACCTCCGGGTTCGGGACCGTCTGGGCGTGGTTGTACTTCGCCTCCGCCTACACCGGTCGAACGCTCCACAGGAATCCGACGCTCCGCCGCCTCGCCGGTGCTGTCTTCCTCGGTATCACGGCGCTGAAGGTGACCAATCCGATCCACGGCCTCTACTTCACGACCACGGAGGTGACGACGCCGTTCCGGTATACGGCGATCGATCACGGGCTGATCCATTGGGTGTCGACCAGCCTCTCGTACGTCCTCGCGGCCATCGGCCTGTTTATGATCTTCGAGCTGTACGTCGAATCGGGGCACGACACGAAACCGCTCGGCGCGCTGACGGCGTTGCTCGCGCTGCCTGTTACGATAGACCTCGTCGCGATCGCGACGCCACAGCTGATCGAGTTCATCTACGCCCCGATCGGCGTCGGCGCCTTCGCGGTCGGGGTACTGTTCGTCTTCGACAGGCAGTTTCTCGCGGTACGGACCAAGGCTCAGGGCGACGCGGCGACGGTGGTGCTGGACGACGCAGACCGGATCCAGGCGCATTCGGACGCGGCGGCGGAGATCTTCCCGGAGCTCGACGGGGCGACGGGCGAGCCGCTCAGCGACGTGCTCCCGGCGGTCACCGCCACCGACGAAGCGGACGCCGACCAGGTCGTCGAACGCGACGGCGAGGACGGACCGCGGTACTACCTCGTCTCTCCCAGGTCGATGACGCTCGGTGACTCGACGGTCCGGGTGCTCGCACTCGCCGATGTCACGGAATCCGAGCGTCAGCGCCGCGATCTGATCGAACGGGAGCGCGAACTCGACAGGCGCAACGAGCTCTACCGGGCGATCATCTCCGCGAGCTTCGCGTTCGTGTTTCGGATCGACGCCGACGGCAGGTTCGGTTACGTCTCGCCGTCCGTCGAGGAGTTCACGGGCTACAGCTCCGAGGCGCTCACCGGCGAACCGATATCGCTCCTGGGATCCGACGAGCAGGCCGTCGAAGCAGTACAAGACCACCTCGACCGCGTGCTCGACGACGGTGAATCCGTCCAGGTCCGCGAACTCCCCATCGAGACCCGATCCGGCGGCACCGTCTACGCGGACGTTCGGGCGGAGCCGATCTACGACCCGAGCGTCGCGTCGGACGCGCGGACCCCAGCCGATGTCGTCGGGGCACAGGCGATGGTACGGGACGCGGGCGAGCGCCGCAAGCGCGAGGGGCTGATCAGCGTCATCAACCGCGTGCTCCGCCACAACGTCCGCAACAAACTCACCGTAATCAACGGCCACGCCGAGATGTTGGCGGCGGACCTCGACGGCGAGGACGCCACGAAGGCGGACCGCATCCTCGAAGCCGGAACCCGGCTGCTCGACCTCAGCGAATCCGCCCGTCGCATCGAGTCCCACCGGGAGCTGTCGCCGGAGTTAGAGCCCGTCGACGTTGCGCCGATGGTGGGTGGGTTGCTCGATCAGCTCACCGACGAGTACCCGGAGGCGTCGGTGACGGCACAGGTCCCGGAGACCGCCCTCGCGGAGACCCAACCGCGGATCGAGACCGCCCTGTGGGAGCTGCTCAACAACGCCGCGCGGTACACGGGGCCGGAGCCGACGATCGATGTCGATGTCACTACGGTCGACGGGCAGGTCCTGGTTCGGATCCGCGACGACGGGCCGGGGCTTCCGGAGGCCGAACGGCGGGTACTGGTCACCGGCGAGGAAGGGCCGCTCGTCCACGGCCAGGGGCTCGGGCTGTTTTTGACACACTGGATCATCACGAACCTCGGCGGCGAAGTGTCGGTGGCGACAGGTCAGGGGACAGCCGTGGAGGTCCGGCTCCCGGCCCCGTCAGCGGCGACCGCCGCAAGCGGTCAGTTACGGGACTGACCCTGGGTGCCACGCGCTTGGATCTCCCGAGCGCGGTGACACACAGGGGTGGCCCGTCCGGGACTGCCGCACAGTCCGGGCGGTGACGCCGAACCGCCCGACGGGAACGCACCCACACCATCGGACAGAGCGACCTCTCCACGACAACCCGCGCGGAGCGGTCGCCACCGCCGCCGGTGGAACCGGATCGAACAGCAAAGTCTAATGGGATGGCACACTAACCGTCTGTTGATGCCTACAGTAGAATACCTTAACTACGAGGTAGTCGAAGACGAGGGCTGGGATATGGACGCCGACGATCTCTTCGAGAAGGCCGAGGACGCCGGCCTCGGCGACGAGGACTACGGGACCCTCGAAGTGAACCAAGGCGAGTACATCCTGGAAGCCGCCGAGGCCCAGGGCTACGACTGGCCGTTCTCGTGCCGTGCCGGCGCCTGCGCGAACTGCGCCGCCATCGTCAAGCAGGGGGACATCGATATGGATATGCAGCAGATCCTCTCCGACGAGGAGGTCACCGAAAAGAACGTGCGGCTGACCTGCATCGGGTCGCCCGCCGCCGACGAGGTGAAGATCGTCTACAACGCGAAGCACCTCGATTACCTCCAGAACCGCGTCATCTGACGGCGTAGCGCCGTTCAGCGAACGCGCCCGTTCCCGCGGGTCTGGGAAAAATCTCCATTTTGGGGTCTCTATCGTCCAGCAGCCCCGGCTCATACTGTTGGCTATAGCTACGTGAAGATTTTCGACACCCCGGAGTGTCGAAATCCGTCACGGGACGATAGCCGACAGTATCAGGACCGATCACGACGCGAACTGGTGTCGGTTCTGCCCGTCGGGTGTGCGTTCTCGGGGTCGCGAGCGTGTCGCCGTCGTCGAGTACCGGTACGACGTGTGCCACGCTGTCGCCGAACGGGACCTCGGCTGTGACGGACCCCCATAGTCTCAAGGGCGTCCCCAGCGTTACGTGAAACGGGAAGCCGATGTCCGACGATCCACGGGTCGAACTGTACGAGTGCTTGGCCGCGACGGGCGAACTGCCGGTCGACCGCACGGCGAGTCGGTGGGTAGGCGAGGCCGAGGCGGTCGCGGCTGACATCCGCAACGTGGCCGACTGCGCGGTCGTGGCCGACCGCGCAGGGACCGTCGTCGAACTGCTCGCGGAAGTCGAGACGACCGGCCACCCCGAAGCCGACGAGTACGTGCGGCAGGCCCGGGAGTTAGCCGTGCAACTGTCGGAGCGATAGCCCTGACTCGACTGTCGCGGCGGACTTCGAGTGCCGGGAGGAATGGGTCGCCGAGGACCGCTCGTGGCGCGGGATCCGCGTCGGGCACCTCATCGAGCGGGCCGACCCGACAGTCGAGGACGGGTACGTGCTCGTCAGCGCGATGGACGGCGACTACGCGTGTGCGTTCCCGACGGACCGCCTCGCGGACGCGGTGCTCGCAATCGAACTCGACGGCGGGACCCTCCCGGTCGAGCACGGCGGGCCCGCGCGGCTCGTCCCGACCCACGACGACGCGGACTGCTGGGAGAGCGTGAACTGGGTGTCGGAACTCGACGTGCGCGACACCCGACCGACGCCGACACCGCAAAGAGGATCGCGGTCGGTAGACTGGAGTGAGCACGGAATGACCACCTGGGACGAGCGGTTCCGATCCGGCGCGTACCCGACCGATCCGGACCCCTCGCCGGTGTTGCGCCGGTATCTCGACGCCGCCCCGGACGGGCGGGCCCTCGACGTTGCGACCGGGGAGGGCCGCAACGCGGTCTTTCTCGCGAGCGAGGGCTACCGGGTCGACGCGATCGACCACTCGGAGGAAGGGCTGCGGATCGCGCGAGAGAAGGCCCGGGAGCGCGGCGTCGACGCACGGGCCGAGTGGATCCGGGCCGACGTGGGGAGCTTCGAGTTCCCGCCGTCGACGTACGACCTCGTCACGATCAGCTTCTACCGGGCGGTCGACCGGTTCCCCGACATCTTCGAGTCGCTGACCCCCGGCGGCGTGGCCTTCGTCCAGCACCACCTCCGAACCGACGACCCGGTCGACGGCGGCCCGAGCGGCGACCGATACCGGTTCGCCGCCAACGAACTGTTGCACGCGTGTCTCGGGCTGACGGTCCTCCACTACTTGGAGCGGACCGAGGTCCGAAACGGGAAACGGAACGCGGTCGCCGAGATCGTCGCGCGAAACAGCGCGGGCCGGCGGCAGTCCTATCCGGAGATCGCGTGGGAGTGACGGCCGGTCGGGGGACGGGGCTGCGCGGGCGTCGGCCACCGTCATAAGGGGGTTAAACGATTAAGCTACAGACCGATACTGGTGTCGCGCCAGTAACTAAGTGTATGCCACACCGAAACCGACGTGCCGAGCGAGCAACGACGGACGAATCGAAGTTCTACCTCCCCGCCGGGACCGGCCCGTCGCTCCTCGAAAGCCGGATCAGAGCCGTCTGGAAGACGCTCTTCAACCACCAGGTCGGGCGTCGGCGCTAACGCCGATGGGCGGAGACCACCCGAACCATCCGAGCGTCGACCAGTCGGATCGCACGGTGCCCAGGAACCTCCGGCAGACGGGCGATGCCGACATCGACCTCGTGATCTCGAACCGCGTCCGGAAATCGCCGTTCTGGCATCTCTCCGTCGAGGAGGGCTGCCACGAGGCGACGGTGTACAACCATATGTACCACCCGCGGGCGTTCATCGACCCCGAGGACGGCGGGTCACAAGCCGAGTACGACCTGCTTGTCAACCACGTCGCGCTGTGGGACGTCGCGGTCGAACGCCAGATTCGCGTCAACGGCCCCGACGCGGAGGCGTTCGTCAACTTCGCCATCACGCGGGACGCGACCGACATCGACCCGATGCGCGGCAAGTACGCGATCTGCTGCACCGAGGAGGGCGGCATCGTCAACGACTTCGTCCTGCTGCGGCCCGACGACGACGAGTTCTGGTTCTCCATCGCCGACTCGGACCTGCTGCAGTGGCTGAAGGCCCTCAGGATCGGGAACGACTTCGCGGTCGGCGTCGACGAGATCGACGTCTCGCCGGTGCAGATCCAGGGCCCGAAATCGCCCGACGTGATCGAGTCGCTCATCGAGGCCGGCGTCGAAGACGTGCCGTACTACGGGCTGTTGGAGGCAACGATCAACGACGTGCCGGTGTTGGTGAGCCAGACGGGCTTCTCCGGGGAGGCAGGGTTCGAGGTCTACGTCCGCGAGGCGACGAGAAACGCCGAGGCGGTGTGGAACCCGGTGCTGGAGACGGTCAAGGACCACGGCGGCGCCGCGGCACCGGCAAACGGGCGGCGGCGGATCGCGGCCGGAATCCTCTCGTTGGGCCAGGACATCGACCTCGAGACCTCGCCGTTCCGGTCACCCTCGGGTATCAGGTCCCCGACGACAAGGACGCCGACTACGTCGGCAAGGCCGAACTCGAAGCACAGAAGGGGACCATCGAGAACGGCGGGTTCCCGTTCACGCACAAGCTGGTCGGGCTGAAGATGGCGGGCGAGCCGATCCTGGAGTGGGCGTCGGACTTCTGGCTCGTCTCCGACCCCGGGACCGGCGAGGAGTGCGGCTACCTCACCTCTGCGGGGTGGAACCCCGAACTCGAAGCCAACCTCGCGCTCGCCTCCGTTCCGGCGGCGAAACTACAGGCCGCGACCGACGTCCCGCTCGACGACTCGGTCTACGACGCGGATGTCGACTTGGAGTTCGCGGTCCACCTCCCCGACGAGTACGCCGAAGAGCCCGGCGAACCCGTGTACGCGACGGTGGCGAAGGTCCCGTTCACGGAGTCGGAAAACCCCAGCGCGCGCGAACAGGCCAAGATCCACGACGGGGGGTGACGGACAGCCGGTCACCGGCGCCGAGACGAGGGGAGCTCGCCGGGGGACGACACGCGTCCGTGGAACCGACTCAGTTAAGCCGTCGCACGGCAATCGATACGGTCACAGCAACGAGTCCGGCGGGACGGTCCCGGTGGGCCGGTCGGCGACCCGATCGACAGGCTTCGGACGGACTCCGGGAGACAGACCAATGACGGATATCAAAGCGGTCGTCCGGGCGGAGCATCCCGACATAGTCCTCACGGGGGCGGTGACCCACGACCCCAGTTCGGACGTCGCGTCGGTGTCGGAGGCGGGCACCGACCCCACGTCGGGGAAGTTCTTCTACCGGATCGAATCCGACGATTTCGGCCGGTTCGAGGAGGGCCTCCGGGAGGATCGCACCGTCGGTGCGTTCGAGCGCGTGATCGAGACCAGGGACGGGGAGGCGATCTACAGCTTCGAGTACACCGACGAGGCGAAGCTGCTCTCGCCGGTGGTGTCGGCCGCCAACGGCGTCATCCTGGATATGAAAAACGACGGATCCGCGTGGGTCCTCTCGATCTGGATGCCCGAGCGAACGGATCTGGTCCACCTGTGGGACTACGCACGGGGGAACGGCATCGAGATCGACTTGCGGCGCATAAACGAGTACGACAGCCTGGGGAACACGGACGCCGGGTTGACCGACAGCCAGCGGGAGGCGCTGCTGGTCGCCTTCGAGACGGGGTATTTCGAGGAGCCGCGGAACGCGACGCTCGGCGAACTCGCCGACGAACTGGACATCTCACAGCCCGCTGCCAGCGGGCTTCTCAGACGTGGAATCAAGCGGCTCGTCGTCTCGTCGCTGGTGGACGACGGCGGGACGGCGGAGTGATCGGCGGTGTCGTCGCGTACTGCCGGCGGGAACGGGATCCGCGGGGTTCAAGCGGCCCGGACCGCCTCGAGCACCTCGTCGTAGTCGGGCTCGTTGGTCGGGTCGTCGGCGACCCAGCTGTACGTGATCGTGCCCTCCTCGTCGATGACGAACACGGCCCGGTTCGCGATGCCGTGGAGGCCGAGCTCCGCGATGTCCATCTCGAGGTCGTAGGCGTCGATGGCCGCGCCGCCCATATCGCTGACGAGGTCGAACTCGATCCCGTGCTCCTCCCGGAACGACCCCTGGGAGAACGGCGAGTCCGCGCTCACGCCGTAGACGGTCGCGCCCGCTTCCTCGAACCGGTCGAGGCGGTCCTGGAACGTGATCATCTCGTTGGTGCACGGGGGCGTGAACGCGCCCGGGAAGAAGGCCAGGACGACGGGACCGTCGCCGATGGCGTCCGCGAGGTCGAAGGATTCGTGGTCGCTCGTGCCGCGCGTCGCCGAGAAGGTCGGTGCTGTGTCTCCGGGTTGAGGCATCGCCCGTCCGTTGGGGCGCTCGGCTATTAAACCCTGCACGAACGGCTGCGGCCGTCGTCGGGCGGTGTGCAAACGCAAGCTACAACTCCCCCGGGGTCGGTCCCCCTGTATGTTCGCCAGCGTGCCGGACATCCTCAGGTTGGCCGTCCTCCCGGTGCTCGGGTGGGCCGCGTGGCGGGACGTCAGAGTCCGCCGCGTGCCGAGCCGGACGTGGTACCCGCTCGTCGGGCTCGGGGCGCTCCTGCTCGTGTGGGACGGCGTCGGGCACCTCTCCGTTGGGACCTCGGCCGACGTGCTGTTTTTCGTCCGGGTCGGCATCAGCCTCCTCGTGGTCGCGCCGATCGCGTACCTGTTCTGGCGGCTTGGCGGGTTCGGCGGCGCCGACGCCAAGGCGCTGATCGCGATCTCGATCCTGCTGCCGACGTTTCCGACCTACTACTTCGCGGGCTTTACTCTCCCCGTCGTCGTGACCACGCTGGGCGTCTTCTCGATGACGATCCTCACGAACACGGTGGTGTTGGCCGCGGGCTACCCGCTCGCGCTACTGGCACGGAACCTGCTCGACGGCGAGGTGGCGTTCCCGGCGGCGCTGTTCGGCCGGCGGATCCCGACCTCGACGCTGCCGACGGCCCACGGTCGGCTGTTCGAGACCACCGAGGGGTTCACCCGGAGCGGTCTCGACATCGACGCCCTCCGGATGTACCTCCGGTGGCGGGGGACGAGCCTGGAAGCCGTCCGGGCGAACCCCGAGCGGGCCCGCGACCCCGGCAGCATCGGCGAGACGCACGATCCGACCGACGGCGCGGTCGGGGACGACGCCGATGACGGGGGGTCCGTCGCGCTCGACGCCGACGGCACCGCCGCACCCGACCCCGACCCGGACGATCCCTGGGGGGCTGAGGCGTTCCTCGAGGGCATCGAGGGGACGGCGTACGGGACCTCCCCCGGGACGCTCCGGGAGGGCCTGGAGGTCGTAACCGAGCGCGACGGGGTGTGGATCTCGCCGGGGATCCCGTTCATCGTCCCGATGTTCGTCGGGACCCTGCTGGCGTTCGTCTACGGCGACCTGCTGTTCGGCGCGCTGGGTGCGCTCGGCGTGGTGTGAGACGCGCAGGGAATCGCCCGGTTCCGACTGTCACCCGAGTTCCTTCTTGAACGTGTAACAGTACCGATCCATACCGAGGTCGTCCTCGTAGAAGCGGTGGGCGTCCGCCCGCCAGAGCCCGGATTCGAGCGTGAGGCTCTCACAGTCTCGGTCGCGCGCCCACTCCTCGACGGAGGTCATCAGCCGGGTTCCGTAGCCCTCCGAGCGCCGGTCGGCCCGCGTGACCAGGTCGTACACGAACAGGTGCCGGCCGTTGTAGAAGTTCGTGGTGACGACGACGCCCGCCACCGAGACGATCTCGTCGTCGTCGAAAAGCGCGAACAGCCGGTAGCCGTCGGCCCGCATCTCCGCGAGATAATCGAGGTACTCCGTTTCCGAGAGGTGATCGCGGAGTTGGCTGATACTGTTGGCTATAACTACGTGAAGATTTTCGACACCCCGGGGTGTCGAAATCCGTCACGCGACTATAGCCGACAGTATGAGAACCGGGAACGCCGCGCGGAACTCGGCCTCGGTCGTCAGTTCGCGAACGTCCGTCGTACTCATACCCCGTGTATCAGTATACACTCGCAAAACGCTACGGACCGGGGTGTGGGGGCAGGGGGCTCCCGTCCCCGCCGCGTTGCCGGGGCAAAAGACCTATCGGCCGGAGCCGTCTGGATCAGGGTAATGACTGACGACGTCGACGTCGATTTCGGCGACGATGGGCTCGTTCCCGCCGTCGCGCAGGACGCCGACTCCGGCGAGGTGCTCATGCTCGCGTACGTCTCGCCGGGGGCGCTGGAACGCACCCGCGAGACCGGCCGTGCGCACTACTACTCCCGCAGCCGCGAGGAGCTCTGGGAGAAGGGTGCGACCAGCGGCCACACCCAGACTGTCAGGGGGATCAGAGTCGACTGCGACGCCGACACCCTCCTGTATCTGGTCGAACAGGCCGGCGGCGCGTGCCACACCGGCCACCGGTCGTGTTTCCACCGGACGATCGGCGGCGACAACGTCGGCGAACGGGTGTTCGACCCCGAGGAAGTGTACGGCTGAGCCGATGTCGGAGCTCGATTCGGCACGGAACGGCGACGACGCGACCGCCGAGAGCGTCGCCGCGCGGGTCGCGGAGGCCGAGGAGTGCGTCGCGGACCTGCGGGACGCGAAACAGCGGCTCGCAACGGTCGAATCCGAGATCGACTCGGTCGGCGAGGACGCCGTCGTCGACGCCGCCGACGCCTACCGGAAGGCGATCCGACTGCTGGACCGCTACGAGGGGTCGGCGACCGGGACCGGCGACTTCCAGGCGTACGTGGAGTTTCAGGACAAGTTCCTCGGCCTCGTGGAAGGGCGCGACGACGACACCCCCGCAAGCGAGGCGTTCGCGGCCGCCGGCGAGCGGCTGGACCAGCGGCGGCTGAGCGAATCCGACTTCGACGCCGCCCGCGAGGACCTGGAACCGGCCGCCGAGTACGTCGACCTGCTCGACCGGCGCGAGGACGCCGAGGAGGCCGTCGCGAAAGCCAGGCGCGACGCCCGGCTCTGCCGCCGCGAACTCGACGGGGAGATCGACGAGCGCGCGGAGTGGCTGGCGGTCGGCGAGGCCGACCTCGACGCGCCGGTCGCGGAGCTGACCGACCCGATCGAGGCGTACAACCGGGCCGTTCGCGAGGAGTTCGACGAGTTCTACGCGTCGGCGTCGATCGCCGAGGTCGTCGACTTCCTCGACCGCGCGGAGGCGTTCCCCCTGGTCGAGTTCCGGTCGCCGCCGCGGGACCTCCGGGAGTTCGCCGCCGAGAGCCCCGACGCCGACGAGCCGGTTCCGACCCTGCTCGAGTACGCCGACTACAGCGGGTCGAAGCTCGACCACTACGCCGAGGACCCCGGATTGCTCCAGACCACCGTCGCGGTCCACCGGACCTACCTCGAACGCCTCTCGGGGGAGCCGCTGACCGTGTCGCTGCCGCCGCCGCCGGCCGCGGAGCTCCGGTTCCGGACCCGCGAGCGGCTGTCGTTGCTCGGGCGGTTCGCCGACGAGGGGACGATCGCACAGCTCCGGGCCGTCCGAGACCTGAGCCGGCGCGAGGACTACCGCGAACTCAGTCGCGCCGCCCGCGCCCACCGGGAGCTCGACGACGACGAGCTCGCGGCGGTCCGGTCGGGGGCGGCGGAAGCGGAACTGGAACGGCTGCGTGACGCCCGCGACCGGCTCGCGGCCGAACTCGACGGCGAGGCCGACGGCTGAACCGATGCTCGTCGCCGCCGTCACGATCGGTATCGGGGTGGTGTGTGTGTACTACGGCGCACGCTCGCTCCGCGTCGGGCGGGCGGTCCGTCGGCTTCGTGACCGCGACCGCACCGGTCCGAGCCACCCGACCGACTGGGCGGGACCGGCCGACGGGGACCCGATCGAATCCGGCGCCACGCTTGCGGACCGTGGGTCGCTCGAACGCGGCGTCGTGCTGCTGGTGCTCGGGGCGTGCTGTCTCCTGTTCGGCGTCCTCGCCGCGTAGCCGGGTCGGTGCGGACCGACCGCAAAGCGGGTCTCACTCGGCTCGCGCGTTCTCCAGCGCCGCACGGATCGGCTCCGCGATCTCCTCCGCGAGGCTCCGGGCGCGGTCGGCGTCGCGGGCCTCCGCGTAGATCCGCACCTTCGGCTCGGTGCCGGAGGGCCGTACCAGCACCCACGCGTCGCCGTAGTCCAGCCGGTAGCCGTCCTTGGTGTCCGGGTCGGCGGCGGCCGACGCCGCGAACGCCCGGGCGGCGTCGAGCATCGCGTCGAGCTCCGCATCGGTCTCGTAGGCGAGGTCGAGCCGAACGTTCTCGTAGTCGGTGTACGGCGCGACGAGTTCGCTGACCGGACGTTCGGCGACGAGTTCGAGGAGCTTCGCCCCGGCGTAGGCGCCGTCGCGGACCAGCCGGTAGTTCGGGAAGAACACCCCGCCGTTGCCCTCGCCCGCGATCGGGACCCGTTTGCCGTCCGCCCGGAGTTCGCGGATCCGGGAGATGATGTTGGTCGACCCGATCGGGGTGAGTTCCAGATCGGCGCCGACCCGCTCGCAGACGTCCACCAGCCGCTGGGAGACGTTCACCGCCGCGACGGTGGTGTCGCCGGTGTCGAGTTCCGCGGCCGCGAGCGCCGCCAGCGACGCCTCGCCGGCGACGAACTCCCCCGCCTCGTCGACGAAGACCGCCCGGTCGGCGTCGCCGTCGTGTGCGATCCCGACGTCCGCGTCGGCGGCGGTCACGAGCGTCCGGAGGTCGTCGAGCCGGGACGCGACGGGCTCGGGCTGGCGCCCCGGGAAGAAGCCGTCGGGCGTGGCGTTGACCGTGACGACCTCGCACCCGAGCCGGCGGAAAAAGTCCGGGCTGGTCAGTGCGCCGGCGCCGTGCCCGGGGTCGAGCGCAACGGTGAGGTCGGCCGCGGCGATGGCCTCGCGGTCGACCGCGGCCAACAGGTCCGCGACGTACTCGCGGTTCGCCGAGTCGACCCGGCTGACCGTGCCGACCGCGTCCCACGTCGCGATCGAAAACTCCTCGGAGAGAATGCGCTCTTCGATCCGTTCGAGCCGGTCGACCCCGAGTTCGACCCCGTCGGCGCCGACGAGCTTCACCCCGTTGTACTCCGGGGGGTTGTGGGAGGCGGTGATCACGAGCCCGGGGCGCCCGTAGACGTCGGCGTATCGGACGGCGGCGGGCGTGGGAGCCGTCCCCAGCCGGTCGACGTCGACGCCGACGCTCGCGAGCCCGCTCGCGGCCGCGTTCGCGAGCATCTCGCCGGAGGTCCGCGTATCGCGGGCGATGAAGACGCTGTCGGCCGACCAGGCGGTGCCCGCGGCCTTCGCGATCCGGAGGACGAACTCCGGGGAGAGCCCCTCGCCGACGACCCCCCGGGTGCCGCTCGACCCGAACAGTTGCATCGGCTTTCCCTCCACGTTCCGCGCTCAAATGTGTACCTCTTCGGCGGCCGACCGACCGCTCGGTTCGGGGTCGGACGTGCGACCGGCCGAGCCGCCGCCGGACCCGGTGCGTTTAGGCGGCTCCCACGCGGAAAGGCGGGTATGCACGAGCCGTTTCCGGAGTTCGAGGTGGTTCCCGCGGTGGATATGCAGGACGGGGCGGTGGTCCAGCTCGTCCAGGGCGAACGCGGGACCGAAACGCAGTACGGCGACCCCGTGACCGCCGCCGAGCGGTGGGTCGGGGAGGGCGCACGGACGCTTCACCTCGTCGACCTCGACGGCGCCTTCGACGGCGAGCGGGCGAACGCCGACGCGGTCGAGGCGATCGTCGACGCCGTCGACGTTCCGGTCCAACTCGGCGGCGGGATCCGGACCGCGGCGGACGCAACCGACCTGCTCGACCGCGGGGTCGAGCGCGTCATCCTCGGCACCGCCGCGGTCGAGCGGCCGGAACTGGTCTCCGAGATCGCCGCGCAGCATCCCGGCCGGGTGATGGTGAGCCTCGACGCGAAGGGCGGCGAGGTCGTGGTTTCCGGGTGGACCGAGGGCACGGGACTCGATCCCGCCGCGGCCGCCGCCCGGTTCGAGGAGGAGGGGGCGGGCTCGATTCTCTTCACCGACGTCGACGTCGAGGGACGGCAGGCGGGCGTCCAGACGGACGTGACGGGGCGCGTCGCCGACGCGGTCGACATCCCCGTGGTCGCCTCCGGCGGGGTGGCGTCGCTGGACGACGTCCGGGCGCTCCGCGAGGTGGGCGCGGCGGCGGTCGTCGTCGGGACTGCGCTCTACGAGGGGTCGTTCACGCTCGCGGCCGCGATGGACGCCTGATACGGAGTATTGTAGTCAATTACCGGTTATCGCGACACCGTCTCCGGCGATGACCGGTAATTCGTTACAATACTCCGTATGAGCCGGAACCGGGAGACGACCGCGACGCTCGTGAGCGCGATGAGCGTGACCCCGAGTGCGATCCCGAACCCGGAGCCGGGGTACAACAGGAGCCCCCGGCGCAGAGCGTGAACGCCGCGAAGGCGACTCCGTTCACCCACCTCATACCGCGGTGGTCGGCGGGGGCGCCGATCAAACCGCGCAAGACGGGCGTCGGACGAACCGGCGCCCGGGGTCGAAACGGGAGCGTTACGCCCGCTGTGATTCGATCCGCTCGCGGCCGGGCGCGATCAGGTCGTCCAGGTACGTCGCCAGGGCGCCCTTCGCGTCGGCAGGGTGGAGTTCGCCGGATTCGAGGTCGGCTTCGAGGTCGTCGTAGCTCCCGTAGGTCAGGTCCCCGCCGTACTGGTCGGGGCGCTCGACCACGACCTCCGAAAAGCGCGGGAAGACGTGGTACTCGAACAGTTGGAGCACCGGGTTCTCCCGTTCCTCGCCGTCGTCGGTCGGGTCGGGGTCGGCAGTGGGCGGGCAGTACGCCTTCTCGACTTTCGCCTCGATGTCGGCTGCGGAGTCCTCCATCGAGATCGACACGCCCGAGGAGGTGGACATCTTTCCCACGCCGGTCGTGAGGTCCGCGATCAGCGGGGTGTGGAGACACGTCGGCGACGCGGCGTCGATGCTCGGCAGCGTGTCGCGGGCGAGCATGTGCACCTTCCGCTGTTCCATCCCGCCGATCGCGAGGTCGACGTCGAGGTAGACGATGTCAAGCGCCTGCATCAGCGGGTAGACCGCGTGAGCGACGGTCGCGGTGTCGCCGCCGGCGATCTCGGACATCGCGCGCTCGGCCCGCGACAGCGACGTCTCCAGTTCGAGGGCGTGCAGATCCAGGACGTACTCCTCGTCGAGCTGGTACTCGGAGCCGAGCACGAACTCCGTCCGGTCGGGATCCAGCCCGTACGCGACGAACTGCTCTTGCATCCGGGTCGCGGTCTCGCGGATCTCCGCGAACGTGCCCTTCCCGTTGAGGTAGGCGTGGACGTCGGCCAGCAGAACGACCACCTCGAACCCCTCGTCTTGGAGTTCGATCAGCTTGTTCGCGGTGAGCATATGCCCGACGTGGAGGACCCCGGAGGGCTCGTAGCCGACGTACGCCCGTTTTCCGTCGGGCGAGTCGGCTAACGCGCGGACCTCCTCGTCGGTGACCACCTCGGCGGCGTTCCGGGTGATCCGGTCGTAGGCGTCCATACCGGTACGGAGTCGCGACGGGGGCATATGACTTCTGGGACGCGGGCGAGGGCCCGCATCGGCGACCGGAAAGCGTCATACCGACGCGGTTCCAACACGCTACTGATGCCAACGACGCGTTCGCCGCTCGTCGTGCTCGGGGGGCTCGTCGCCGTCGCCTTCCTCCCGCTCGTGATAATGTGGGCGGTGATCTCCGACGTCGGGACGTTCGCGTACTTCGCGGGGTTCGCGATCTACTTCCTCGTGGCCCACGTCGCGCTCCCGGGGTGGGTCTACATCGACGCGACCGGGCGGGGAAGCGACGCCGCGACCGCCTGGACCGGGCTCTGTTTTTTCCTGCCGGTCCTCGGGTTCGTGGCGTACTACTTCCTCGGCCAGCCCGACGCGCCCTACGAGATGGGGGCCGAGCCGAGGGCGCCGTGACCGACGGATCGGGGATCGTCGAACTGGAGTTGTCGTAGTTCGTTCACGAGAGACGACTGCATCGACCCCTGGAACGGGCGTCCGGGTTGCGTCCTGTGGGTTCTGCCGATTCGAGGGGAGAGTTCCGTTCATCGTGCATCATAAGAAGGCGGGTTTCACAGGCCGCCTATCGTCCCACTTGCGGACTCGCTCCCGACGAGCGACACGTCTACCCGATGCTCGAAAAGAAGTATATGAATCTTTTCATAGAACTTATTTTTGCGGAGTCGTTAGATACAGCTGGGTATGTTAGTGGAAAAGCTCAAAAGCCTCGTCAGGCCCGACACGACGTACACCTACGAGTGCAACGTCTGTGGCGAGGTGTGGGAGACCGAGAACGTTCGTGTCAACGCCGAGTGTCCCGAGTGCGGCGGTCCCCCGACGGTGCCAGGTGAGACGCCCGGAGGAACGTAGCAGCCGAGGCGGCGGTCGATACCGACGTTTTTTGTGCATCGAGAGATGGACGGCGACCGAATCCGTCGAAACCAACCGACCACGTCCGCCCGCTCGATCCCAGTATCGTCGTCGCGTCAGTCCGGGCGGTGACTACGGTCGGCGAGGAGAGCGGTCAACGGAGTTGGGGTCGCTACGCTGAGTGTGACCGCTTCATACTGTCGGCTATAGTCGCGTGAAGATTCTCCACATCTCCGGAGTGTCGAAATCCTTCACGTAGTTATAGCCGACAGTATCAGCAACCCTCTTTTCGTATCCTGGTGCGGATTCGAGACGGCGTTCGCCTGTACGGAGCGATTCAGGGGGCAGGTACGTTGATCAGGGTCACACTCCGGATCAGAACGGGTTGTCGATCCCGGTTTCGGTCAGGGGTTTCGCGGAGGCGGTTTTGGAAACGGCTTCGTCAACTGCAACTTGGTCGGTCATCAGGAAGCAGTTGTACTTGGGGATGCTTTGCTGGATGACTGATTGCTTGAAGATGTTCCCCGGGTGCTCGGTATACTTCCGCACCACGACGACGAACTCTTCGACGGCGGAGACGGGGGTAAGGCTATATCCGTGGTCTTCGAGGAACGAGTTGATCTCTTCAAACTCTTCGACCGGTACTTCGAACCGATACTGGGTGTGGTTGTAGTGGTTCCGTAGGCGGGCGAAGACGTCGTCGCCTTCGAAGTAGTACTTAAACAGGTACTCGCTGTTGATTCTGAAGGCGTTGACCGTGTCCCGGTTGGCGCGGCGGAAACCCGCCATCATATGTGAATACGTACCACAGACGGATGAATGATCGGTTGGTTAACTGTATTGAACGGACCGAGAGCAACCGATACTACGGGAGCCACGTCAACGCCTCGACCGTCCGCGCGCCGTCGCTACCGCCCCTCGCTCTTCGTCTCGGCGCGGTGCTCGGAGATGATCTGGTCGACCATCGACGCCTTCCGTTCCCGGCGGCGCTCCTCTGCGCGACGCTCCCAGTCGTCGATCGCGACCTCGATTTCGGACTCCCGGGCGACCGCGAGTTCGTCGACCTCCTGGATCGTGACGTCGGCGGCGGGCGCGACCGGAATCTCCTCCTCGAAGAGGATCCGGTCCGCCACCTCCGAGAGTCCGCCGCCCGACCGCAGGACGATCCGGGGGTCGACGTCCGCCAGCCGCTGGGCGGTCGACCGGCCCGCGCCGGAGGCGTCCCGGAGGTAGACCACGTCGCCGGCAGCCAGCCCGAACTCCCTGTCGGCGGTCTCGATGGCGTCCCGCGTGAACTGCTCGATCACCTTCACCGGGACGAGGTCGCCGTCGGTGTCGACGTCGGCGAAGTTGGAGTGGTCCAGCTTCCACAGCGCCTTCAGCCGCTCTAATTTGTCGTCGAGTTCGTCGTTTGCGGCCTCCAGTTCCTCGACGCGGCGCTCCAGCCGGCCGTTCTCGCGTTCGAGGCGCTTGACCTCGCGGCGCTCCCTGGCCTCGCGGCGCTCCTCGCGTTTGGCCTCCGAGAGCGCCTCCTCGTACTCCGCGATCGTCTCCTCTCTCTCCGCGATGGTGTCGTTGAGGTCGTCGACGTGGGACTCCAGGCGGTCGACCCGCTCGCGGAGCCGGCGGATCTCCTTTTCCTCGTCGGTGAGCTCCCGTTCCTCGTGTTCGGACTCGTCGGGCTCCGCCTCGTCTTCGTCCTGCAGCTCCTGCAGGGCGGCCTCGACCGATGCCTCGCCCGCGACCACCCGGGAGATGACCTCGCCGCGTTCGACGTCCGGCGGCACCTTCCGGGAGATGCGCTCGAACTGGTCTTCGTGGTCGTCGACGGCGAAAAGCGCCGCCGCCAGGGCGTCACGCTCGTGGTCGTTGTCGTAGGCGACCTCGCGGGTGCGGTGGAGTTTCTCGTCGACCGGGAGGTCCGAGTCGGGGACCCACGCCGCGGCGTCGAAACTCCGCCGGAACTGCTCGACGGTCTCCGGCATCGGCGTCACGTCGGCGGCGACCACCACCGGCCGGCCGCGCTCGATCAGCCACTCGATCACGTCGGCGGTGTCGTGGGTCCGCGTCGAGTACACGTCCAGCACCGACCCGTCGAGCCCGATCACCGCGGCGGCGGTCGTCGTTCCGGGGTCGATGCCGACGACGACGCGGTCCCGGCGTTTGACCAGCGGCTCGAACTCGATGCCGTCGCGGCGCTCCCGCTCGATCTCGATTCTGGTGTCGCCGGAGCGCCCGCTCGACACCGGGAGCTCCGAGGGCGGCGCCTCGACGGTGAACACCGCGTTGGCGTAGCCGCCGTACTTTTCGGTGACGTCGACCTCGAACTCCAGGTTGGCGTTCTCCAACCGGTTTTTGACCTCGCGGGTCCGTCGCTTCACCGACCCGTGGATCCGGCGGGTGTACCGGTCCTGGCTCCACCCGCCGCTACCGGTCGAGCGCCCGCGTGAGACCTTCACCTCGGTGGTGTCGCCGAACGCGGTTACGGCCGACCCGACGTTCGCCGCCGCGAGCCGCGCGGCGGCTTCGGCCTCCTGCATCGGATCCTTGCCGTATGGGACGCCGTGTCTGGACGCGACCCGCGAGAGCGGCTCGGGGCGCTCGGCGCCGGTCACCTGCACCAGGGTGGTGACGTCGGGCAACGCCTGCAGGAATTGGACGAGTGCGTTCTTGTCCGCGGCGAGCTCGTACATATTGTCGGTCGCGAGCATCCCCGGCTCCTCGCGCTCCACCAGCCGCAGCAGCTTCCGGTGGGAGACCACGTCGCGGTCGACGTTCTCGCCGTCGAACGCCACGACGGCGTACGAGGGCGAGTCGCCGCGGACGTCGCCGCTCTGGATGTCCACGCCGAAAACGAGGGTGTCGAGCGCGCTCGTCCGGTCGTTCACACCTCTCGTTTGGTGTGTGTAGATATATATGCCACGGCGGTCCGGTGATCCACGGCTGCGGGGTGGGGCGACCCCACAGTCGGACGAGGGTTTATATACGAGTCCGCGGCCAGCGACCCCGTGACGTGAGTGTGGCCCGCGTCGGGTAGCGGTTGCTCGGCACGTCGGCGCGGGAGACGAATTCGGTGTGCCGACTGCTCGCTATCCGGATCTCCGGTCCGCCCCGAAACGGAGGATAAACGGTCGCCGCTCCCGCCGGCGACGCCGGTCTCCCGCCGTCGACGATAGTTTCACTCCTCGTCGGGGTACGGCACCTCGACCGTGTGGCCGTCGTCCGGAAGGAACACCTCGGTCCCCGCCGGCGCCGCCGACGCGGCCTCGCGTTCGATCGGCGAGGCGTCCCCGGCGTACCGCGAGGAGACGTGAACCAGCCCCAGCCGCTTGGCCCCGGCGCGGGCGGCGATCTCGGCGGCCTCTCGGCCGGTCGAGTGGCCGGTCCGGCGCGCCCGCTCGGCCCACTCGTCGTCGAAGGTGGCGTCGTGGACGAGCAGGTCCGGCTCCGCGGCGGCCGCCACGGCCGACTCGACCGGCCGGGTGTCGCCGGTGTAGACGACCCGCCGACCGGGACGGGGGTCGCCGACGACCTGTTCGGGTCTGACGACGGTGCCGTCGTCGAGTTCCACGGGCTCGCCGTCGTGTAGTTTCCCGAACTTCGGGCCGACCGGGACCCCGAGTTCCTCCGCGCGCTCGCGGTCGAACCGGCCGCGGCGGTCGTCCTCGACGACGGCATACCCCATCGAGGAGACGTTTCGGTGGTCGGTCTCGAACGTCCGGACTTCGTACTCCGGGGAATCGAGCGCGACGTTCCCGGGACGAACCTCGTTGATCGTGATCGGGAAGTCGGGGCGGTAGCCGCCGGCTTCGAGCAGATCGCGGAGGTGCGGCTTCGATCCCGGCGGGCCGTGGATCGCCAACGGGTCGTCGCGGCCGTTGAAATCGAGCGTCTGGACCAGCCCCGGAATCCCGAGGATGTGGTCGCCGTGGAGGTGGGTGACGAACAGATGCGAGACCGTGAACCCGGTGCCGAACCGCATCATCTGGCGTTGGGTCCCCTCGCCGCAGTCGAACAGCAGCCGCTCGCCGTCGCGCTCCAGTAGGAGGGCGCTCGGCCCCCGCTCGGTCGTCGGGACGGCCCCGCCCGTCCCGAGGAACGTCACGCGCATCGACATACGTGACGTCGGTGACGGCGTGGTAAACCCGTGTCGGATCGGTAATACTGCGTCGGCGGGAGAGGGATATCGAGTGAATCGAAGAACTCGGACAGTCCGCCGGTCACACGTCGTGGTCCCGGAACCGCCGGAGGTCGACGTCGACAGGCAGTTCGTCGAAGTCGTCGTCAGCCCCGGCCACGAGCGCTGCGTCGCGTTCGTGGGCGAGTGCGACGGCGTACGCGTCGGCGAGTGAGAGGTTCCCGTCGGCCTTCACCTCCGCCGCCAGTCGCCAGTCGGCCGACTCGATACGCAATCCCTGCCGTTCGAGCGCACGGAGATCGCGGTCGGCTTCCCGTACCGAGCCCTTCGTCGGCGTGTCGTCGACGCCTTCGAACCGAGCGACGAGGTAGAACACTTCGCTCGCGTTCGTCTCGGCGAGGAACCCGTCCGACTGACCGGTGAAGACCTCTTCGAGAAGCGTCGCGACGGTTTCGTGACCGGGCTCGTTGTAAAGGAAGGCGACAATAGCCTCGGTGTCGAAAACGTACCCGTCGCTCATACATCCTCGGACGGGCGGAGCCGTTCGACTCGCTCGGCCTCGCGGCGACTCTCCTCGTTTTTCAGTTCGTGAACCCGCTCCAGCACCTCACCACGTTCGTGCTCTCCAGCGTGGATCCCGTGCAGTTCGCCGGGTGACGGCACCGGCTCGATGACGATGCGCCCCCGTTCTTCGTAAACGAACACCTCCCCCGGCGTCTCGATCCCGAACTTTTCCCGGAGCCCCTTCGGGATCGTTGCCTGTCCCTTCTGTGACACGCGTACTACCGTTGGTTCGTTCGTGCTACTCGCCATCGTTAGTAATGGTGTTGACTCTTTGTACTACTAAACCCATCGCAGTAAAATAACTTGGGTGTCAGTACACGACTCCGCGATGCGTATCAGCTCTCACCCCCGTCAGAGGGTTTTAATCGCAGGAGGGCGGACTCGTACCCGTGTCGACGACCGGCGAGTACGAGCGGTTCTTCCCCTACGAGCAGCCCTATCCGAACCAGCGCTCCGCGATGGCGGAGATCTCCGAGGCGCTCGACGACCAGCGCGACGTGCTCCTGGAGGGCGCACCGGGGACCGGCAAGACCCTCTCGGCGCTGGTACCGGCGCTTGAGTACGCCCGGCGGACCGACAAGACCGTCGTCATCACCACCAACGTCCACCAGCAGATGCGGCAGTTCATCGAGGACGCCCGCGCGATCGTCGAGGAGGAGCCCCTCCGGGCGGTCGTGTTCAAGGGAAAGTCCTCGATGTGCCACATCGACGTCGACTACCAGGAGTGTCAGACCCTCCGGGACACCACCCGTGACCTCGTCGAGACCGAACGGGAACGCGAGGAGCTCCGCCGGCAGGCCGACGCCCTGCTCGACCGGATCCGCGAGGGCGAGGAGGGCGCCGGCGAGGCCCGGTCGGCGGTGACCGACGAACTCGACGAGGTGGAGACCGAACTCGAAGAGCTCCGCGAGGGCAACGTTTGCGAACACTACTACAACAACCTCGTCGAGGACACCGACGCGTTCTTCGAGTGGCTCTTCGCGGACGTTCGCACCCCCGAGGACATCTACGCCTACGCCGACGAACGGAAGCTCTGTGGGTACGAGCTGCTGAAGGAGGGAATGGAGGCGGTGGATCTGGTGGTGTGCAACTACCACCACCTGCTCGACCCGACGATCCGCGAGCAGTTCTTCCGGTGGCTCGGCCGGGATCCGGAGGACGTGGTGACGGTCTTCGACGAGGCCCACAACATCGAGTCGGTCGCCCGCGACCACGCCACCCGGACGCTGACCGAGAACACGCTGGAATCCGCGTTGGCGGAACTCGAGGACGCCGACGACTCCCGGGTCGACCCCGCCGAGAACGTCCTGTCGGCGTTTCTGAGAGCGCTCCGGGAGACCTGCAACGACGCCCTCGGCTTCGGCGAGCGCGAGCAGGTCGGCGAGGAGTGGTACGACCTCTCGATCGCCAACTCCGGTCGGAGAGACGACCTGACGCTCGCCTTTCTCGACCGCTACGAGGGCCGCGGGATCGACAGCGAGGTCGACCTCGCACTCCAGTTGGGGAAGGTCTTAGACCAGGAGTACGAGGACGCCTACCGGAACGGGTCGGCGACGACGCGCGCGGAGTCGCAGACCCTCCAGGCCGCGGAGTTCGTCGCGTCGTGGATGGCCGACGGCGGGAAGCTGGGCCAGCACCCGCTGTGTGCGGTGCGCCGGGACGCCGGGAGCGAGGAGGTGTACGGCCGCGCGGAGCTGTACACCTGCATCCCCCGGAAAGTGACCGAGGACCTGTTTGCGGAGGTCGACGCCAGCATCCTGATGTCGGCGACGCTGCGGCCCTTCGACGTGATCGAGGACGTGCTCGGACTCGACGAGCCCGTCACGATGGCATACGGCCTGGAGTATCCCGAAGAGCGCCGCCGGACGCTCGCGGTCGAGGCGCCGGCGCTTTTCAGTTCCGACCGCGACGACCCCGACACGCAGGCGACGATCACGGACGTCCTCGCCGACGCCGTCCGGTTCACGCCCGGGAACTGTTTGCTGTTTTTCCCGTCGTACGCGGAAGCCGAGCGGTACCACGACCGGCTCCGGGACCGCGCGGACGTCGACGCCAGGCTCCTCCGCGACGGCTCAGACGAGGACACAGAGTCGCTCAGGCGGTCGTTCGTCGCCGCCGACGACGCGGTCCTCTGTACGTCGCTGTGGGGGACGCTCGCGGAGGGCGTGAGCTTCGACGACGGCGCCGCCCGGACGGTCGCGGTCGTGGGCGTGCCGTACCCGCGGCTCTCCGAGCGGCTGGAGGCGATCCAGGACGCCTACGACCGGGCGTACGACGACCGCGAGGACGCCGGGTGGCGCTACGCGGTCGAGATCCCCACGATCCGGAAGACCAGACAGGCGCTCGGCCGGGTGATCCGGTCGCCCGAGGACTACGGCGTCCGGCTGTTGGTCGACCGGCGGTACACCCGCGAGAGCGTCGAGATGGGGAAGTACGGCGTCCGCGGGAGCTTCCCCCGGGAGGAACGGGCGGAGCTCGTCGACGTCGCCCCCGGGAAGCTGAAGTTCTCGATGCTGAACTTCTACGCCGACCTCGACGCCTACGACGGGGCGCCGCCGCAGCCGTAGCCCGAGTGCGGCCCGCCACCGGCCGACCCGCGGGCGAGTTCCGACGGTCTCTCCTCGATCGCCATCACGCGGAGCGGTGGAACGCCGTCATCGTTCGATCCCCTGCAGGAAGTCGGGTTGCCACCCGGCGGGGGAGCCGGCGCCGCCGACTATCCGAGCGGCAGCCGCGCGGCGTCCTCGCGGTACCGCGAGTCGTGGATCCGGAGCTCCCCGGCGGTCCACGCGACGGGGTCGATCGACCGCCGTTCGACCAGGTCGGCGGCGTCCGCGACGCTGCCGCCGCGGGCGAGGGTGATGTGCGGCACGTAGTCGTCGCCCTCCATCCCCGCGACCGTCCCGAAGGCGTCGCAGAGGCGGCGGTGAAGCGCGCGGAGGCCGGGGCTCTCGACGGCGAGGTAGACCACCGGCCCGGGGCCGCGGGTCGGCCGCTCGAAGTAGTCGAGCCCCGTCACCCGGAGGTCGATCCCGTCGGCGGGAGCCGAACGGCGGAGGAGCGGCCGGAGGCGCTCGCGGAGCCGGGGGAGGGAGTCGGCGTCGTCGTCGAGCGCGGTGTCGAACCGCTTCGCCAGGAGGGTGTGCCGCTCCCGGTTCCGATCGAACCGGACCAACTCCGGGTGGAGGTCGCCGGCGACCCGCCGGATCTCCCCCGGGACGGGGACGTTCAGGCTGAACACGGCCGACTCTGGGGTGCCGGGGACAAGAACGCGTCGGGACCGGCCGTCCACAGACGTTTATTTCCCACCGACCAACGAACGGGTATGCGCGACGACGCACCCGCCAGACGTCGGGTCCTCGCCGCGGTCGCCGGGATCGTCGCCGGAGCGACCGCGGGCTGTGCGGGCGGGGCCGGGTCGGGGGGCGACGACCGGACCACCGCCGGGGCCGTGACCGACGCGGCCGTCACGACCGGGGCGACATCGGCGGACGGCGCGGACCTCGACCTCCGGGAGGCCAACGTCGTCGACGTGGCCGTCGAGCGCGACGGCGACGCCTACGACTTCGCGGTGACGCTCCACCACGACGACGACGGCGAGGAGGGGTACGCGAACTGGTGGCAGGTCGAGCGCCTCGACGGGGGGCAGTTGGGTCGGCGGGACCTGCTTCACGCCCACTCCCGACAGCCGTTCACCCGCTCCGAGACGATCGAGATCCCCGAGGGCGTCGACTGCGTCGTCGTCCGCGGACACGATCAGACGCACGGGTACGGCGGCCGACTCGCGGTTGTCGCTCCCGACTCGGGCGCGATCCGAACCGTCGATCAGGGGCCCGAGCCGCAGTCGACGGACGGGGAGGCGTGTCCGGGCGGCTGATTCAGAGCCGGTCGGTCAGCCACAGCACGAGCAGCACCACCACGAGAAGTCCCAACAGCGGGCGGAGCGGGCCGAGAAGCTCCCCGAGGATCCCGAGAACCCCGCCGACGACTTCCAGGACGAGCCAGATCACGGCCAGCACCAACACGATCCGCAGCAGGCTCTCGACTTCGAGATCACCCCGATCGCCTCCCGACGCTCGACGAGGCATACCCGGTGGGAGTCGGGCGCCGTCAAGTGCCTTCGGGTCGGTCGCGTCCCATCACGCGTTCGCCCGGGACACCCTTAATGGGATACGTTCCCAACGTTCGGTATGTCGAGCATCTTCCGGGAACTCGGGCGCCGCTCCGTCGGCAGCGTGCCGAGCCGGCTTCTCCCCGCGGCGGCCGTGGTCGTCGCCCTGATCCTCGCGGTCACGATCTTCGGGACCGACCCGACCACCATCGTCGGACTGGCCGTGCTCGCCGTGGCGGTCGCGACGGTCTACAGCGCGGTCGAGATCGTCAACGCCTACGAGAAGCGGGCGCTCACCGTGTTCGGGGAGTACCGCCGGCTCTTGGAGCCCGGGATCAGCTTCGTCCCGCCGTTCGTCTCGAAGACCTACACCTTCGACATGCGGACCCAGACCATCGACGTGCCGAAACAGGAGGCGATCACCCGCGACAACTCCCCGGTGACCGCTGACGCGGTCGTCTACATCCGGGTGATGGACGCAAAGCGGGCGTTTCTCGAAGTCGACGACTACGAGGGGGCGGTCTCGGATCTCGCACAGACCACGCTCCGGGCCGTTCTGGGCGATATGGAGCTCGACGACACCCTCTCCGAGCGGGAGGTAATCAACCGCCGGATCAACGAGGAACTCGACGAACCCACCGACGAGTGGGGGATCCGCGTCGAGAGCGTGGAAGTGCGGTCGGTCAAGCCCAGCCGGGGCGTCGAGGACGCGATGGAGCAGCAGTCCTCCGCCGAACGCCGCCGCCGGGCGATGATCCTCGAAGCCCAGGGGGAACGCCGCTCCGCCATCGAGACCGCGGAGGGCGAACGCCAGTCGAACGTGATCAGCGCCCAAGGCGAGAAGCAGGCGTCGGTGCTCCGCGCGCAGGGCGACGCGGTCGCGACCGTCCTCCGGGCCCGCGCGTCGGAGTCGATGGGCGAGCGCGCGATCGTCGACCGCGGGCTGGAGTCGCTCGAACGGATCGGCACGTCGCCGTCGTCGACGTTCGTGCTTCCCCAGGAGCTCACCAGCCTGCTCGGGCGGTACGGCCGGGGACTCACCGACTCCGACGTCCAGGAGTCCGCCGGGCTCGAAAGCCTGGATTTCGACCGCGAAACCCGCGAACTCCTCGGACTCGACGACATCGACGAGATCATCGCGGCGGTCGAGGACGCCGAAAGCGGCGAGGCCGTCGGCGACCTCGACGGCCGGGAGGGGGACAGTGCGGCCGACGTGGACCTGAATCTGGAAGGCTCCTACGAGTCGACGCGGTGACCGGTTCCCGCGGGACACGAACGATCGTTACAGTTAATTCGGGCCGGGGGAAACGTATGCATATGAGTCACAAGCGCGATCCGGACGTTCCCGGCAGCGACAGAGCGCCGGCGGCGTCGGAACCGGGCCTCCTCCGGGCGGTGCAACGACACCTCGCCGAGTGGCCGCGCCGCTACGTCGAGATGCGCGTCGGCGTGATCGAAGAGCGGACCGAGTAGGCGCTCGGCGGCTTCATACGGATTGTTGTAGTCAACTACCGGTCATCGCCGACCCCGTCTCCCGCGATGACCGGTATTTCGTTACAATGATCCGTATCAGACCCCGCCGGCCGCCATCAGGAACAGGGCGATCGAGATCACGGCGAAGAGCCCGCCGACGAACGTTTTGATCGTCGACGTACTGAGCGCGTTCGAGACGTAGGGGGCGATCTGTCCGCCCGTCACCGTCGCCGGGACGGTGAACACGACCATGTTCCACGGTGTCGACGCGAGGCTGAGGCTGTGCCCGCCGACGAGGCCGCCGCCGAACACGTGGACCAGCGACGCCAGGACGGCCGTCAGCGCGACGACGATGTGGTTCGTCCCGATCGCGATCCGGACCGGGACCTTCGTTCCGAGCATCGAGATGATCCCGAGCTCGCCCACCCCGAACCCCGCGAGCCCCTGGAACGTCCCGCCGACGCTGTAGTTCGCAAACCGGCGCAGGTAGCCGCCACGGGTGTACTGGTAGTCGCCGCCGTCGCGGTCGACGCGCGTTACGGTGCCCGTCTCGTCGGTTTCGACGCCGGCGGGGCCGAGCTTTCCGGGGTCGTCCGGCCGCCCGGGACGGCCGCCGTCGACGGCCGCCTCGGGGTCGGCGTCGTCGGAGCCGCTCGCTCCCCCGTGGCCGAGGTCGATCCTGAAGAGCAGGTACGACGCCGTCAACAGGGCGACACCCAACAGCCCGTGGAACAGCGGCTCCGGGATGACAAAGGAGAGCAGCGCCCCCGCGACGACGAACGGGACCGCGCCGCCGACGAGGGCGACCGCCAGTCGGCGGTCCACGAGGCCGTACTGGATGAACGCGAGCGAGGAACTCGACAGGCCGAACGCCTCGCTGATCAGGCCGACTTTCACGATCGTAGGTGGATCGAGCGGGCTCGCAAACAGCGGGAAGACGAAGATCAGAAACGGGACGAACAGCGCCGACCCGCTGATGCCGACCGTGTTGACGATCGTTGCTCCGAGCAGGAACGCCGGGAACAGCCACCAGTACTCCAGCCAGTAGCCCGTCCCCGTCCCCGATGCCGGCGCGCCGGCGACGACCGCGGTCACGAACGCGACCGGAGCGAGGAAGACGAAGACGTACTGATACCGGAGCAACAGCCGCTGGACACGGGTGGCGGAGATCGGATTCATCCGGGTGAGCCGTCTGTCAGTGTCCGGGGGTCGGTGTGGCGGTCGCCGGAGCGTTCGGACGGTCGTGCCGGTACATCACCGACTCACGTCCTGTACCGTTCGGTGACCCCTCGCTTCGGTACGGCGGCACGTCGACACGCAACTCATCGTAGCCGCCAGGTAGCGACGAGGTATGCATAAGGCTTGATGTTCGGACGGAGCGTAGGTTGCGTACGCCGGCCGGACACGTGACGTCACTGTGAGTTCGACTCCGGCGGGAGCCCGCCGTCGAGCGGGTCGACGCCGGGGTCGACCCCGTCGTCGCCGCGGGCGCCCCCGTCGTCCTCCGGGATCCCGAACTCCTGACGGAGCTCCCGGATCCGGTCGCGGATGTCTGCCGCGAGCTCGAACTCGAGGTTGTCGGCGGCCTCCTCCATCCGTTCTTCGAGGTAGGCGATCTGCTCGCGGGCCTCCTCGTCGTCGGTGGGCTCGTCGGTCGGGGACCGCTCGCTTCTGTCGCCGCTGCCCGGGAGGTTCGTCTCGCCGATCGACTTCTCGATGGTCTGTGGCTCGTAGCCGTGCTCCTGGTTGTACTCCCGCTGGATCCGGCGGCGACGCCGCGTCTCGGAGATCGCCGACGCCATCGCGTCGGTGGTCTCGTCGGCGTAGAGCACGACCTCACCCGCGACGTTTCTGGCGGCGCGGCCCATCGTCTGCACCAGCGTGGTCTCCGAGCGGAGAAAGCCCTCCTGGTCGGCGTCGAGGATGGCGACCAAGGAGACCTCGGGGATGTCGAGCCCCTCACGGAGGAGGTTGATCCCGACGAGGACGTCGATGTTGCCGAGCCGGAGGTCACGGATCAGTTCGTGCCGCTCTAAGGTGTCGGTCTCGTCGTGCATATACGCCACGTCGACGCCCGACTCCTCCAGGAACTCGGTCAGGTCCTCCGCCATCCGCTTCGTGAGCGTCGTGACGAGGACGCGCTCCTCTCGGTCGATCCGGTCGTCGATCCGGTCGAGCAGGTCGTCGACCTGGCCGGTGGCGTCGGCGATCTCGATTTCGGGGTCGACAAGGTGGGTCGGGCGGACGATCTGCTCGACGATCCGCTCGGAGTGCTCTCGCTCGTAGTCGCCGGGCGTCGCCGACACGTAGAGCGTCCGGTCGGTCTTCGCCTCGAACTCCTCGAACGTCAGCGGCCGGTTGTCGTAGGCGGTTGGCAGCCGGAAGCCGTTCTCGACGAGCGAGTCCTTCCGTGATTTGTCGCCCTCGAACTGCCCCCGGATCTGCGGGAGCGTCTGGTGGGACTCGTCGACGACGGTGAGGAAGTCGTCGGGAAAGTAATCAAGCAGGGTGTACGGCGGCTCGCCGGAGTCGCGGTCGGACATGTGTACCGAGTAGTTCTCGATCCCCGAGCAGTAGCCCGTCTCCCGCAGCATCTCGATGTCGAAGGTGGTCCGCTCCTCGATCCGCTGGGCGGCGACGAGGTCGCCCTGCCGTTCGAAGTACGCCACGCGGTCCTCCATCAGGGCCTCGATCTCCTCGATCGCGGTCTCCAGTTTCTCGTCGGGGATCGAATAGTGCTCCGCGGGGTGAACGAGGGCGGCGGGTTCCTCGGAGACGACTTCGCCGGTGAGGGGATCGAGCTTGGTGAGCCGGTCGACCTCGTCGCCCCAGAACTCCACGCGGACGGCGTACCGGCCGTACATCGGGTACACCTCGACGGTGTCGCCGCGGACCCGGAAGGTCCCTTGCTGGAAGTCGACGTCGTTTCGCTCGTAGTTCAGATCCACGAGCTTCGAGAGGAGGTCGTCGCGGTCGATCCGGTCGCCGAGTTCGACGCGGAGCGCCATCTCGGTGTAGTTCGTCGGATCACCCAGGCCGTAGATCGCCGACACCGAAGCAACGACGATGACGTCGTCGCGGGTGAGCAGCGATCGGGTCGCCGAGTGGCGGAGTCGGTCGATCTCCTCGTTGATCGACATGTCCTTGTCGATGTAGGTGTCGGTCTGCTCGACGTACGCCTCCGGCTGGTAGTAGTCGTAGTAGGAGACGAAGTACTCCACCGCGTTGTCGGGGAAGAGGCTCCGGAACTCCTCGTAGAGCTGCGCGGCGAGGGTCTTGTTGTGGGCGATCACGAGCGTCGGCTGCTGGAGTTCCTCGATGGTCCAGGAGACGGTGTTTGTCTTCCCCGAGCCGGTGACACCGAGTAGCGTCTGTTTGTCCATCCCCGACTCGAAGCCCGCGGCGAGCTGTTCGATCGCATCGGGCTGGTCGCCCGCGGGGTCGAACGGGGCGTCGACGCGGAACTCCCGGTCGGCCGCCGGCCGATCGGGCGACAGCGGGCCCGCTTCGGAGGTGTCGCTCATTGAAATCGGATTGGGCGCACACGCACTTGAGGCGGTCGGTCGCGTGGCCGGCGGGGTCGGAGTTGTGACGCGGGACCCACCCGCGGCGGTGCAACGGTTTTCACCCGGGAGCGCCTACGCCCGGCTATGTCACGGGAACTACTCGAAGACGCCAGCGACCGGCTGCGCGCCGCCGCGGAGGCGGCGGAGGGCGATGCCCGCCAGCGGCTCTACGACCAGTCCGAGGCGCTCGCGACGCTCGCAACCCGGGAGCACGGCGCCGACCACGGCCGGCTCGCCCGGCACATGCACGCGCTCACGGAGCTCACGGAGGAGACCGAGGGGTCGACAGCGGAGGCGATCCGGGAGGCCCGCTCGAAGCTCGCGGAGTTCCGGGAGGGAGTCGACGGCGTCTGACGCGTGTCAGCCGCGTTACCCCTCTATTTCGGGTGGAGATTGGGGTGCGTTCACACGGGTGGATCGGCGAGCTACGTCGGCGCCGATCAACAGACGTTTTTCGGTTTGATCCCCATCGACTCCAGCGTCTCGACGTAGTCGTCGTAGGCGGCCTCGATGACCGTCTCGGCGGCGTCACGGGCGACGGCCCACTCCTCGTCGGCTCCGCAGGCCGCGTTCAGCGCGTCGACGACCCGGTCGCGTTCGGCGTCGACCTCCGAGCGTAGGTCCCGGAAGTCGTTTGCGGCCATCGGGTCGGCGTCGCCGACGAAGAAACCGACCATCTGGCTGGCGTACTCGGAGACGACGAGATAGCGGCCCAGGAGACCGCCGAGACGGGCCGGCGTCGCGTCGAACCCTGCCAGGGCGTCGTAAAGCGGCGGCTCCTCGTCGAGGGACGGGTCGTCGGCGACCGCCGCGGCGTGCTCGCGTGCGGCGGCCGCGAGGTCCGGGTAGAGTTCCCCGGTCGGGTCGTCTGGGTCCCACGCTTCGAGTGCCGCCGCGAACGCCAGGGCATCGGTCGCGGCGGCGGCCCGTACCCGGTCGCCGTCCATCTCGCCGCCGGTCAGCGCGTACATCGCCTTCGAGGAGCCGAGCCGGGAGAACTCGGTCTCGTGGTCGTCACGCAGTTCGCTTGCGAGGTCCTCGCCGTTCATACGGTTCTGTTGACCGTCGGATCGCTTGTAGCCATCGACACGCCGCAGTAGTCTCCGCCGGCCGTCCGCCCCGGGACCGGTGCGCCGGCGCGCGCCGTCTCCAGGGCCGTCAGGATCCGCCGCCGCCGGAGCCGCCCGGTTCGGCGGTTTCGGCGATCGACTCGACCGCCGTGTGGACGAGGCGCTCGGAGTAGCCCGCGACGAACGCGAGCGTGAGGAGGAACGGACCGTCGCCCGTCCCCCCGCCGACGTTGATCACGATCGCCCCCGAGCGGACGAAGAAGAAGACGGCCAACGCGGACGCGACGCCGACGGTCAGCCGCGAGAGTGCCACCCGCCGGCTGGTGAGGTACTGCGGCGCGCTCGCGGACGTCGGACGCTTCCGCACCGAGTAGAGCCCGAACACCGAGGCGCCGAGCGCCCCGAACAGCACGACGTAGAGCAGAAACGAGACCGGACTCGCCCGGGAGGTACCCTCCAGCGCGGCAGCGACGTCGAAGAACGGGGAGGGAAGCCACGGGAGGTGCGGACTCGACAGGGAGACGACGGCGAAGAGCGCCGTCGATATCGCGCCGTAGAACAGGAGGTAGCTGAACTGGTCCTGGAGGTGCTGGCGCTTCGAGTGGATTTTGTGGTACCCCTCGTGGAGGAGTTCCGCCGCCGAGCGGAGGTCGGCGTCGGAGAGGTCGGACCGCAGCGAGCCGTCGTCGCCCGTCAGCCGTTCGGTGACCGCGGTCGACCGCCAGGACGGCGCCAGGTTCTCCGTCTCCACGAGCCGCTCTGCGGCCTCCCGGCGCAGGACGGCGTCCGAGTCGTCGAGTTCCGCGACGGCGTACAGCTTCAGCCGCTCCGCCGCGTGGAGGCAGTACCACGCGTACTCGAGGTCCTCGTCTTCGATGGCGGCCCGCCCGGTCGTCAGCAGGCCGTCGATCTCGCCCGCCCACTCCGGGGGGTCCTCCTGCGCGTCCGCCCGCCGTTTCAGCATCTCGAACTCCGACTCGAAGGCGGTGTACCTCCCCTCCAGCCGGCGTTTACCCAGGTTCTCCATCGATCCGGCACTCCGGTTGTCGTGTCGATGAGGTCCAACGAACTAAACTGTGGGTGTCGGACCCGGCGGGACCCGACGAGCGACGAGTCTGCGGGTCCCGCGACCGCCGGAACGCGACCGGACTGCGTCCGTCGGTTGGTTCCGGTATCTGTCACCGATCGTAGTAAAAGTTTATACGTTGTTGAAGTACCAGTAGAAGTATGCCAACGGAACACACGGTTGCCGGCGACGTGCGACGGTCCGACGGAACGCCCGCCGCCGGGATCGAGATCGTCGTCGTCGACGCCGACCTCGGGCTCGACGACCCGCTCGGGCACGTGACGACGCGCGGCGACGGCCGGTTCGAGGTGCGGTTCAGCGCCGACGCACACGAGGAACTGACCGATCCGGACCCCCACGGCTACGGCTTCGCGGACGGGGAGGTCGTCGGCGAGTGGTCGCTGACCCTCGACGAGGAGGACCACGAACTGACCGTCGAGGACCGCAGCAGCCACACCCACCCGATGATGGAGGCGGTCGAGGACATGCACCACGGGATGGGCGGACAGCGCGGGATGTCGAACGTCCCGCGGGATCCGCCACACCCCGGTCGGGGGCGGTTCGGCCGGATGTTCCCGCACCTCGAAGCCGCCCACCACGATGTGGAGTTCCTGCGGGAGCTCGGGCTGCCGGGCGGCCCGCTCGACGAGGACGCCGCCCCGGAGAACGTCGACACCGCGAACGTGCCCGCGGGCTTCGTGTTTCTCGGGCAGTTCATCGACCACGACATCACGCTCGATCCGCTGTCGAGCCTCTCCCGGCAGAACGACCCCGACGCGATCCGCAACTTCCGGACGCCGGGGCTCGACCTCGACTCCGTGTACGGGGCGGGTCCCGAGGTCGACCGGTTCCGGTACCAGTCGCCGATGGCCGGCGGCAGCCGCGAGCTGCTGTTGCTCGGGGACGGAGACCACTTTCTCCCGCGCAACCACGAGGACGTCGCGCTGATCGCGGACCCGCGGAACGACGAGAACCTCATCCTCTCACAGTTCCAGTACGCGATGCTGAATTTCCACAACGCCATCGTGGAGCGTGAGAGCGAGGAGTTCGAGCGCGCCCAACAGCTGGCGCGGTGGCACTACCAGTGGATCGTCCTCGAGGAGTACCTACCGACTGTCTGCGACGAGGACATCGTCGAGTCGGTCCGCGACGAGCGGCGGTTCTTCACCGTCGGTCCCGACGAGCGGCCGTTCCTCCCCCTGGAGTTCGCCGGCGCGGCGTACCGGTTCGGGCACAGCCAGGTCCGGCGCCGACACCGGGTCAACGACTCCACGGAGGGGAAGCTGTTCGGCTCGCCGATGGACGACGACGCTTTGAGCCCCGGGTTCCAGCCCGTGTCGCCGGCCGACGCCGTCGACTGGCGGTACCTGTTCGACTTCGAGCGGGCCGAGACCCGTCCGCAGGACGTCCGCGCGATCGACCCGAAACTCTCCTCTGAGCTGCTCGACCTGCCGTTCGTGACGGCCGACGCCGACTGGCGGCGGTCGCTCGCGTCGCGGAACCTCGTGCGCGGCCGCCGGCTCGGCCTCCCGTCAGGACAGACGATCGCGCGAGCGATGCCCGACGCCCCCGTCCTGCACAACCACGACGTCGGCTTCGACGAGGTGCTGTCGCGGTTCGGCCGGCCGGAGGGGACGGAGATGCCGCTGTGGTACTACGTGCTCGCGGAGGCCCGAGAGCTCGCCGACGGCGAGCACCTCGGCCCCGTCGGGAGTCGGATCGTCGCCGAGGTGCTCGTCGGCCTGATCGCCTCGGACACGAGCTCGTTCCTGACGATCCAGCCGGACTGGACGCCGACGCTGCCCGCCCCGCACTCGGCGGCCGGGGAGTTCGGGACGGCTGACCTCCTCGAGTTCGCGCTGGAGATCACCGACTGACGTCCGGGGCGTAGACCGGGACTGGCTGGACCGAGGTGCGGCCGCCCGAACTTCTATGTCGTTCGCCCGGCATTTCAGTTGCGTGAACCCCTCCACCGCCCTCCGGACGGGCGCCCGATTACTCCGTGACCGGCCGGCGTCGGTCCTACCCGTGTACCTCCTCGCGAGCGGCCTCTACGGGATCGCACGCACACCGCTCGTCGTCGCCGGCGTCGCCGCGGTCTGGCTCCTCGCAGCGGGCGGCCGGCTGGAGCCGTTCCTCGACCGGCTCCGCACGGTGGGGGACGGGTCGGTCGCTCCCGGCACCGACGGGTCGCTCCCGCCGGAACTCGGCAACGCCGTCGCGGGAATCCTGACACCCGGCGTCCTGCTCTTAGTCGCCGCGGGCGTCCTGTCGGCGGCCGTCCTCGCGGTCCTCGCCGCCGCCGTCGGGAACGCCGCGGCCGTCGGCGGGCTGTTCGGGCTGCTCCGTGGCGACGACGGGGTCCGCGCGGCCGTCGCCGGCGTCCGGCGACACTGGCGGGCCTTCGTCGGCGTTCGGCTCCTCCTGCTCGCCGCCGTCCTCGCGGTCCTCACGCCGCTTTTCGGCCTCGTTGCCGCCGTGATCGGGGCCACAGCCAGTGCCGGTGAGTTGACCGCGGCCGGCGTGCTCGGGGTTCTGGCCGCCGTCCTCGGTGGCCTCGTCACGCTTCTGGTCGTCCTGCTGGTGCTCGTGCTGTTCGCGTTCGCCGACCAGGCGGTCGTGATCGACGACGTCGGCGCGGTCGCGGCGGTGAAACGCAGCGTCCGGCTCCCGCTCCGCCGCCCGAAAGCCGTGCTGGGCTACGTCGCCGTCGCGATCGGGGCGGTCATCCTTTCGGGCGTCGTCGGGAGCCTCGGCGCGACCGCCGGCGCGCCCCGCGCGACTGCGCTGGTCGGGACAGTACTCGTGCCGCCGGTTGTCGACGGGTTCAAAACCGCGTTGTACGCCGGGACGGAACTCCCCGCGGCGCCGAGCAGTCCGTCGCTCGGGACGCGGCTCCGGACGGCGTTCGGCGGCGGCCTCCGCGCGGTCGGCGCGTTCGTGCGCGACCACCCGATCGCGAACCTCGCCTCCCTCGCCTGTTTCGCCGCCGGCGGCGCGGCCGGGTGGGTCGCGGCGGGATCGACCGGGGTGAACCTCCCGGTCGGCGGCGACGTGGGCGGGATCTTCGGTGCGCTCCCGCTCGGCACCTTCCTGAACCTCGCGATCAACAACTGGCTGGTCGCGGTCGACCTGGCGTACAGCGGGATCGCCGCGGGCGTGCCGGCGGTGGTGACGCTCGCGTTCAACGGGCTGATCGTCGGCGCCGTCGGCGGCGTCGTCGACCCCGTCGCGTTCCTGGCGCTGGTCGCCCCCCACGGCGTGATCGAGATCCCGGCGCTCGTGATCGGCGGCGCGGCCGGCCTCTCGCTGGGTGGCGTCGGGGTCGGCGCCCTCCGCGGCCGCTACGACGACGGCGACGTGGCCGCGGCGATCCGGCGTACCTACCGGGTGCTGCTGGGGCTCGTGCCGCTGTTCGTCGTCGCGGCCGCGATCGAGGCGTTTCTGACGCCAGCGATCGCGAGGGTCGTGCTCGGCGGGTAGCGCCGGTCGGGGCGCTCGGCGGCGACGTCGTAGCGCAAAAATTCGAGGTGTGCTCGAAGACAACGACCGGTGCGGGAGCCGGCGCTACTCCGTGCCGTCAGTCGGCGTCGCTGCCGTCTTCGCGGCTCGCTACGGTCGCCGCTCCGGTTCCCTCGCTTCGCTCACTCGCCGACCTCGCGCCGCTCAGTCTGCGCCGCTGCCCTTTTCGATCGGCGCGCCGACCAGGTTGCCCCACTCGGTCCAGGAGCCGTCGTAGTTGATCGCCGAGTCGTAGCCCAGGAGTTCGTGGAGCGCGAACCAGGCCACGGAGGACCGCTCGCCGATCCGGCAGTACGCGACGACTGTGGTGTCGCCGTCGATGCCGTGCTCGGCGTAGAGCTCCTCGAGTTCCTCGCGGGACTTGAACGTCCCGTCGTCGTTCGTGACCGCGGCCCACGAGACGTTCTGGGCGCCGGGGATGTGGCCGCCGCGCTGGGCGGTCTCCTGCAGTCCCGGCGGCGCGAGGATCTCGCCGGAGAACTCCTCGGGCGAGCGGACGTCCACGAGCGGGAGGTCGCGGTCGATCGCCTTCTCGACGTCGTCGCGGTACGCACGGATGTCCTCGTAGGGACCCTTCGCGGTGTAGGTCTGCGCGGGGAACTCCGGCACCTCGTCGGTGGTCGGGTAGTCGTTCTCGATCCAGTACTCGCGGCCGCCGTCGAGGAGTCGGACGTCGTCGTGGCCGTAGTACTTGAACTGCCAGTAGGTGTAGGCGGCGAACCAGTTGGAGTTGTCGCCGTACAGGACCACCGTGGAGTCCTCTGAGATGCCGTGGCTGCCCAGCAGATCCTCGAAGTCCTCCTGCGTCAGGATGTCCCGGGTGGTCTGGTCTTGGAGCTGCGTCTCCCAGTTGAACCCGATCGCGCCGGGCGCGTGGCTCTCGTCGTACGCTTCGGTGTCGGTGTCGACCTCCACCAGCCGGTGGGCGGGGTCGTCGCTTTCGAACTCGTCGAGACGCTCCTCGACCCAGTCGGCGGAGACGAGGACGTCCTTCGCGTAGTCGTTGTCTGTCATTGCGTTCCCCTATACGACCTCTTCCCGTATAATCCCCACAGCAACGGCGCGTCCTGCCAACCCTCCCGCGATGGAGAGATTTTTGCCGGATATTGGCCGCGTGTCATCCGCCGGAATCGTCGTGGGGACACGGCGTCCGGCGGCTCACCGCTCGTTGCGGATTCTACCAGCAACAGTTGCCACTTTCTTCGACGCCCGAAACGGCGCGTGGATCGCCCAGGTTCAAGAGCCGCGGTCGACTACCCACGTGTATGTACGAGAACGTCGTCGTCCCGGCGGAGTGGGTGGCCGAACGGTCCGGGTCGGTGCGGATCGTCGACGTCCGCGACGCGTGGGAGTTCGACGGCATCGGTCACGTCCCGGGCGCGGTGAACCTCCCGTTCGCGGAGTTCCGCAGCGAGTCCGGCGACGAGGGGATGCTCCCCGGGGCCGAGGTCTGGGAGTCGCTGCTGTCGGCTGCGGGGATCGCCCCCGACGACGACATCGTCGCCTACGACGACACCCACGGGGTCTTTGCGGCGCGCTTTCTGGTGACCGCGGAGCTGTACGGCCACCCGCCGGATCGGCTCCACCTCCTCGACGGCGACTTCAGCGCGTGGAACCGCGAGCATCGGACCACCACCGAGTCGCCGTCGCCGGCCGAATCGGAGTACGCGGTCGGCGAGCCGGAACAGTCCCCGCTGGTCGACTACGACACCATCAGGGCTGCACTCGACGACCCCGAGGCGGTCATCGTCGACACCCGGGAGGCCTGGGAGTTCGCGGAGGGGCACCTCCCGGGCGCGGTCAACCTCGACTGGCGCGACCTCGTCGACGACGACACCCGCGGGCTGAAGCCCGCCAACGAACTCGCGGGGGTCCTCGCGGACGTCGGCGTCACCCCCGACACCCGGGTGCTACTGTACTGCAACACCGCCCGCCGGATCAGCCACACCTACGTCGTCTTGCGGTCGCTCGGCTACGACGACGTCGGCTTCTACGAGGGGAGCCTCACCGAGTGGACCGAACGCGGCGGGCCGGTAGAAAGCGAGGCTGAGTGACGGCACCGAACGGAGCCCCGGATCGGAGCGGCGACCGAAGGGGAGCCGCGGGGACGGGTCAGTTCCCGACGGAGTGCTGGAGTAGCCACCACCCCGTCGAATAGTTTTATCAGCCCGCTCGCGGAGACACGAGTATGCCGATGCGTCAACTCCGAACCTGCGAGTTCTGCGGCGCCGACGCCGCCGGCGTCTACGAGGTGCTCCCGCCGGCGCTTTCGCCGACGGAGGCCGAACAGCGACGGATCGTCCTCTGTTCGGACTGTGCGGGGACGCTCGAAACCGTGATCGACCCGCTGCTCGAACGGCTCGGCGTCGAGGCGGACGACGACGCGTCGGGGGTCGACGCCGGGGACGAGTCCGAGGACTCGTCGACAGCGGCCGCATCGTCCGCAACGGGCGGGTCGGCGGCGGCCCCCGGCGACGGGGCGGGCTCCGACGCCGCCGACTCACACACCGACGCAACGCCGCCCGACGACCCCGGCGGGGAACCGGTCCAGTGGAGCGACCCGGACCGCGCCGGCGGGGGAGCGGACGACGCGGGACACCCGCGGTCCGAACCTATCCGTGACGGCATCCCCAATGTCGACCCGGCAACCGACACTGATTCGCCGGCGGCGACGGAGGCGGGCGCTGGAACGGGCGGGGCGGCAACCGACGCCGACGGCAGCGCCGCGGACGGTGCCGACGACACCGACGACGACAGGGCAACCGGCACCGAGGCTGCCGGGAGCGACGACGGCCCCGAGGAGTTCCGGACCGTGATGCGGCTGCTCGGCAACCGGGAGTTCCCCGTGGAGCGCACCGCCATCGTCGAACTCGCCGCGAGCGCCTACGACCTCGACGAGGGCCACGTCCACCGGATCGTCGACCACGCGGTCGACCGCGGCGTGATCGTCGACGACGGCGGGACGCTCCGCCGAAACTGACTCCCGGCGGGCGTCGGTGGCCTCAGAGTTCGCCCTTCGTACTCGGGGTGTCGCTCCGGCGCGGGTCGACCACGGTGGCGTCGTCGAGCGCCCGCGCGAGCGCCTTGAACAGCGCCTCCACCTCGTGGTGGGCGTTCTCGCCGTCGACCTCGGCGTGGAGCGTCAGGCCCGCGTGCATCGACAGGGAGTACGCGAAGTGGCGGGCCATGTCGCTGGTGAACTCGCCGATCGCGGCCTGGGAGAACTCGCCGTCGAAGTCGAAGTGCGGCCGGCCGCTCACGTCGACGACGACGCCCGCGACCGCCTCGTCTAACGGCACCCGCCGGTCGGCGTAGCGGACGATCCCGCGTTTCTCGCCCAGTGCCGCGTCGAACGCTTCGCCGAGTACGATCGCGACGTCCTCGACGGTGTGGTGGTCGTCGACCGAGAGGTCGCCGTCACACCGCACCGTCAGGTCGAACAGGCCGTGCTTCGCGAAGGATTCGAGCATGTGATCGAAGAAGCCGATCCCGGTGTCGACCGCGGCGTCGCCGTCGCCGTCGACGGTCAGCGTGAGATCGATGTCGGTTTCGGCGGTCGCCCGGGAGACGGCTGCGGCGCGGTCGCCGTCCGCTCTCTCAGTCCCGGCGGCGTCGTTGCTGCCGTCCGGTCCGGCGTCGTCCCCGCCGTCTGCGTCGGTCATACCGGCGCATCGACGCGCGGGGGTATGATGGTTGTGCCTCCGAGTCGGTGCTGCGCTGTCGCCCCCGCGCCTGTCGTCCCATCAGCCACCCCGACCCGCGAGCGAAAGTGGTACGTCGCAGGCGCGTGACCCCGTGGTATGCGCGTCGCCGTCCCCAACAAGGGCCGCCTGCACGAGCCGAGCGTCGACCTCCTCGAACGGGCCGGGCTCCCGATCGAGAGCACGGCCGACCGGAAGCTCTACGCCGACACCGTCGACCCCGAGGTGACGATCCTGTTCGCCCGCGCGGCCGACATCCCCGAGTACGTGGCCGACGGGGCCGCCGCGGTCGGGATCACCGGCCGCGATCAGGTGGTCGAATCCGGGGTCGACCTGACAGAGCTGGTCGACCTGGAGTTCGGGCGGTGTCGGCTGGTGCTGGCCGCACCCGAGGACGGCGACATCGCCGTGCCGACCGACCTGGGAGACGGTACCGTTGCGACCGAGTTCCCGCGGATCACCCGCGAGTACCTCGATCGGGAAGGGATCGACGCCGACGTGGTGGAGGTGACGGGCGCGACCGAACTCACGCCCCACGTCGAGATGGCCGACGCCATCGTCGACATCACCTCCACCGGGACCACGCTCCGAATGAACCGCCTTGCGGTGATCGACGAGGTGCTTTCGTCGTCGGTGCGGCTCTACGCCCACCCCGACCGCGCCGGCGACGAGAAGGTCCAGCAGCTGGTGACCGCCTTCGAGTCGGTGCTGGCCGCCGAGGACAAACGGTACGTGATGATGAACGCCCCCGAGGACCGGCTGGCGGAGATCCGCGAGGTGATCCCGGGGCTGGACGGCCCGACGGTGATGGACGTCGCGGGCGAGGAAACGGTGGCCGTCCACGTCGTCGTCGACGAGCGCGACGTCTTCGAGACCGTCGACGCCCTGAAGTCGGTCGGGGCGTCCGGAATCCTGGTCACCGAGATCGAGCGGCTGGTGGAGTGAGTCGGGGGCCGTCGACGCGGCGAGCGTGGCGGCAGGGCCACCGAACCCCGCTACCCGGGCGCGCTGAGCGAGAGCGCCCAGAGCCCGAAGACGATCGCCCCCAGGATGACGCTGACCACGAAGTGGATGAAGGTGATGTACGCCGACAGGCGGGTCGATTCGTCGTACAGCGCCCGGATCGCGGCCCAATCGAGGGCGATCGCCGCGGCCACCCCGACGAGAATAACGGTGGAGTTGCCCGCGGCGAACGTCGCCACAAGGACGCTGATCGCCGCCGGGACGGGGCCCACCACGAACGCGTTGCGGACGGGGACGTCGCCGAGGACGTTCCGGGCGGCGATGTGGGCGGTGACAGACAGGAAGATCGCAAAGGAGGCGAACGTGCCGGCGACCGCGAGCGGACCCTCGGGGGCGGCCTGAAGCGGGAGAAGCATACTGACGGCCGTAACGGACGCTTCAGTCCGCAAGCAGCCCGAGTTCGTCCAGACGGGACACGATCACGTCGACGGCCTCGCGGGCGTCGTCGGGCGCTTTGCCCCCGGTGATGACGAGCTTCCCGGAGCCGAAAAGCAGCGCGACGACGGCGGGTTCGTCCAGCCGGTAGACTAAGCCGGGGAACTGCTCGGGTTCGTACTCGATGTTCTCCAAGCCGAGCCCGATGGCGATGGCGTTGAGATTGAGGTTCTCGCCGAGATCCGCGGAGGTGACGATGTTCTGCACCGTGATCTCGGGGTCGTCGTCGACGGGGATCTTCAGCTCCCGGAGCTTCTCGAAGACGATGTGGAGGCTCTCGTGGACGTCGTCGGTCGACTTCGCGCCGGTGCAGACGATCTTGCCCGACCGGAAGATCAGCGCCGCCGATTTCGGCTCCTGGGTCCGGTAGACTAAGCCGGGGAACTGCTCGGGGTCGTAGTCGGCGCCTTCCAGATCCATCGCCACGCTCTGGAGATCGAGCTCCTGACCGATCCCGGTGGAGGCGACGACGTTTTCGATGTTGATCGTGTCCTTGGGGTCGTTCATATATCGACTTAAACGACGTATTTAACGTTTAAAAAGATTGGTGCGAAGCGGCTGCCGTCCGGGTCGGTCGGTTGAAACGGGGTTCGGACGCTTGTAACCACGTCTCGACGGTGTTCGGCCGAGCGTATCCGATACTGTCGGCGATAGTCGCGTGACGGATTTCGACACCCCGGGGGCGTGGAAAATCTTCACGTAGTTACAGCCGACAGTGTGAAGCGGTTGGCGAGTGGCTCGGTTCGGCGTTTCGGTTCTTCGGGAGCGGGTTCGACGGCGTTCCGATTCCCGGGAGTTACGGGGTGGAACCCGCGGGTTGCGACGGGAAGCCGCCCGCGGCCGGGGCACAGCAGCAACCGGAAAGACTGCGTTGGAAACGGGATTTTTCGCCGGAGTTCCGCGGCGAGTACCCCGGTCAGGACGGAACTCCCGGCCGCGTGGTCACGCGCCCGGTGGGGCTTGATCGATCGTGACCTCGAACGTTCGGTCCGACTCGGTCAAGGCGACGCCGTTCGCCTTCGGTACCCTGAGCCGGTGCGTCAACCGACCGGCCTCGTGTACTCTCTCGATCTCGACCACGAAATCGGCAACGTTGAGCGTCACCGTCCGGTTGTAACGGGGTTCACCGTCGCGGTAGCAGGACAGATAGCCGGTGGTCCCCACCTCGTAGAGCCGCTCGGAGACCAGGTTCATCAGATCGACGTAGAGATCCGTCGGGACGGACTTCTCTATCGGATCGGCTGCGTTTACGTACAGACTGGTGCTCGAATCGAGTGTGTCGAGCGTCGCTGGTATCGTCTCCGGGGCTTTGCCCGGGTCGAGTTCGGCGAGAGCGACGTCCTCGAGACCGACGCCGGACCGTTCGAGCATCTTCCGGATCAGCGTCTCGCTCTTGAGTGACGTGAGAATGACCGCACGTCTCGCTTTCAGTCCGTCCCGGATCAGCGGGATGTACTCCCCACCGGGTGGTAGTGTGATCACGAACAGCGTTCCCGGCAGAACGCCCCCATCCAGCCGTTCGTCGAGTCGGTCGATTCCGGTCGGGATACTCATATGTCCGCCGTCACGCCCCGGGTATTAATTTACGATGCCCTGTCGCGGAGGGGTCGTCACACCAGAAGGACGTAACCGGCGAAGGCCGAGAAAACGAGGCTGAGCATCAAGAAGTATCCCCACTGGGCTACGTCCTTCCGGTGTTCGACCCCGAGAAAGTCCCCTTCGACTTCGAGACCTACGGCGTTCAGGAGCTTCGCCAGGACCGTTCTCTGGGGGGTCTCCTTGTGTTTGAAGAAGAACGCCTCGCGAACGCTGTCCATAACCACGAACTCCTCGTCGTGCTGTTCGAGTTCGCGAATGACAACCGATTTGTGTTCCTTGATCTGTCGACGTCCTTTGAGATACATGTACGCCCAGAACCACAGAACCAACATCACGAGGGCACCGAAGGTTGCGATCCCGGCCGTCACCGTGTCCGAATAGCTCGGGTTCAGGAGGAACGATCCGATCGCCCCGAAGAAGATGACGCTCAGATAGTAGGTCTGAAAGATGACCTTGTTGTGATGGTGGTGGTTCTGATCGAGTTGTTCGTACATCGAGACCAGGACCTCCATCTTCTCGGCGTTCTCGACGGAGCTGAACGTTCTCCCCGACTTGGTGAGCTCGGTCCGTCCACTGTGTTGGGTGGTTTCCATACCTCCCCGTGACACTCGGAATCGAATGAATCATTCGGCGGTGGCCTGATGCGCCGCGCGGCGGACGGGGCGACCGGCTGAGGTCCCGCCGGTTTCGGACGCGAATGGAAAAGTTGAGACCGGTCGGATCCCACGGCCACGTATCGATGAAAATCCTCTCGTTCAACGTGGGCTATTTTTTAGGGTTTCAGTCTCAGCGCGAGTGGATTCGAAGGCCCCACCGGCTGCTCGTCGGCGACCGGACGGGCGGTCGGGAACGGATCGAACGGTTCGTCGAGGTCGTGATGCAGGAGCGGCCCGACGTCGTCGCCGTACAGGAGGTTGATCAGGGATCCATCCGTTCGCATTTCGAGAACCAGTGTCAGACCATCGCAAACTACCTCGAAAGGACGGAGCTATCCTACCGGAGTCGCGCGGACGTCAAGTACGGTGTGGACAACCCGATCTCCAATCTCCCCGTCCTCCGGAACATGAGTAACGCGATCTTCTGGAAAGCGGGACACGGTCGGGCACAGTATCTCTCGAAGGGGACGAAGCGACTGGTTCAGGTCGTTGAGGCCGAAGGAGTGCCGACTGTGATGTCGGTCCACCTGTCGAAGACCGAGAGTGCGAGAGAAGAACAGATGCGGGAACTCGCGGGGGTCACAGACAACCACGACGAGGTGATACTCACCGGGGATTTCAACGTCAAGCACCGAACGGAGTTCGAGCCGCTGGTCGAACAGGCGGGGTTCGAACTCCACGTTCCCGGGAAGTCGTTCTCGACCGCCAATCCCAACCACACGTACGACGTGTTTCTGACCACTGAGGGGGTCACGGTTGGTCGGTGTGAGGTCTTAGACGGGATCAGGCTGTCCGATCATATGCCCATCGTCGCGGAGACGCGGCACGACTGATCAGCGGGTGTGTTCACTCCGGTACTGGGAGCGCGCGCCGCACGATCCTGTCGAGTGAGGGGAGTTCATACAGGGAATACGAGTGCTCGTCGGAGGTCCAGATCGACGACCCGTCGGTCGTCAGATCCTCCACGAAGTAGCCGGGGGCTTCGAGGCTCCCGATACGGTCGGCGCTTCGGCCGTTCCCCCGCAGTCCGCCGGCCACGTCCCTGATGTCGATCCGATTGGTGCCGATGACGTTGACTGATTCGAACAGATGTTCGCCGTCCCACGCGAGTCCCTGGCTGTACCCGCCGTTCGAGTACGTCAACTCGGCACACTCCGGAACCGTACGGCCGGGCCCCAACTCCTCGGGGCGGAAGACGTACGTCCTCGCAGTACCCAGCGGAAGCGGCAGATCCGTCTCGATCGTCCACAGGAAATCGGACAGCGCCAGGAACGAGTCCCCGTCCACCTCGATTCGAGTGAGCGCGGACGACCCGCTCAGACCCGTCTCGAACGTGTCTTTCACGTGGACTCGGTCGCTCGATAGCGACGCCTCGGGATCCAACTCGTAGAGGTAGTTACTCCCGTGGTCGACGGCCCACAGGGATTCGTCGTCCCACGCCAGCCCGCTGGTGTGGGTGGCTTCGCTCGGCATCATCGAGGAAGCCTCGATATCGCCGGTCTTCGGGTCGAGCCGATAGAGACAGCTCCGGTCGCCGTGCCAGTGGTTCGTGAACAGTAGCTCGTCGTCGGCGTAAGTGATCCCCTGGGGGGAGTATCCGTTCTCCGCACCGGGAGTCGAGGAGATCCGACGCCACGAATCCCTCGTACGCAACGCAGGCCGATCGAACAGAAGTCCACGGAGGCGTGTCCTATGCGAGAGGTAGCCGAGTAGGGCGACCGGGACCGCAGCGAGGAGTTTGTTCCGGAAGCGGCTCACGGGCGGGACGTGGGTCCCGCTCCAGTTATAAACTCCGTTCATATCCAGTCGGTCATCCGTCCGGAATCCGGGCGGTCACCGCAGGGAGACGGTGTTCGCGGGGATGTCGAGGTCACGGAGCCACTCGGGATCGGGGAGGGATCGGCTGAACGAGAGATCGTAGTCCGTCACACTCTCGAAGAGCGGGAGGAAGGCGGCGTAGTTTCGGAGGAACTGTCCCAGTGTGAGTCCCCTGCGACAGTCGCTCGGACGGAAGAGATCCGCGTTAAACAGGTCGGAGACCGGGATCCGTCCGTCGCACAGCGCGTCGATCGCTCCGCGGTCAACGATTCCGCAGCCGGAGTATCCGTCCGGTACGAATGCGTGGAGGTCCAGTTCGGGAAGCAGCGACAACCCGAACTCCTCGGAGAACTCCCCGACGGTCGTCCTGAATGGAACCTCGTTCCGGGCGATCGAATTGTAGGCGCGAACGTAGCCCGTCGCGTATCCGAGCGCGACCTCGATATCGGGTTCGGCATCCATCCGACAGACCGCTCCCACGAGGTCGGTCGGGTAGCGGTGGAACGGCATCCCGACGTGTGCGGGGGCGATCCAGGCGACATCCCGTGCGACATCGCCGAGTGAGGGGATATCGAGGGTCGTGTACGTTACCGCCTCGTTCACCGGCACGCCGCAGATCGTGACGTGGTGGCGCCGGCGACCGACGGCCGCTTCGAGCCCGTTTATGACGGCTATTCGGCTGCCGGTCACCTCGAAGGACACGTGAGCCTCGAATCGGTTCAGCGCGACGTCGCGCGATTCGAGTCTCGCTTCCAACCGATCGAAGTACCCCGGGTCGGTCCGCCAGTGGTCCGTCTTCACGAAGATGGCATCCTGTCCCGCGGGGAGTCGATCGGCCACGCGGACGTAATCGGTGGCGTGACTCTCGATCTGTACCCCTCTGATCTTCCGTTCGAACCGGTTGGAATCGTGCGTGTGCGTGTGATAAAAGAGGAGTACGTCCCGTACCATCGGCTATCCACACCCGTTTTTCCGATCCCCGGTCCCGCAGTCGAAAGCCTGGTCCATCTGTGGGGTGTATCGAGCGCGTCCACCCGACCGCTCGACGGTGTGGTCGTCTCCGCACGAGCAATGAGGACTTCGTTCGACCGACGCGTTGCGGGGTCCGTAGGGCCTCATACGGGGTAGTTACGGGTCATCGCCCGCGGGAGTCTGCGACGGCCGGTAATCCGGTGCGGTGTCTATGCCGGGAAGCGGACACGTCACGACGGTTGTATGGCCGGGGGAGCGGTCCACGACCGCAGCGTGAGGGGATATCAGGTCGCGGAGACTTCCGACTCCTGGTCGAGCAGGTCCGGGTACGCGATCGACCGCTGGAGGTGGTTCTCCAGGGCGTCGCGGTGGTCGCCGACCAGTAGCTCGCTCACCACGTCGTCCGCTGCGGCCTCGTGGAGCAGCGAGTACTCGCTCATATTCCGTACGTCGATGTTCGTGTAGACGGCGAGGAAGAAGAACGCCGCGCTGTTCCGGATGTGGACGCGCTTCTCCGACGCCTGATCGATGTTGCGGTCCTTGGCGATCCGGCTGAACTCCTCGAACCACACCCCCTGTGAGTTCCCGTCGCTGTACAGCAGCGAGAGGATCGACGTCGGGTCGGAGTCGACGACGTCGAGATCCTCAAGCGGCTCGTCGAGGTTCCCGATGAGGCTGCTGATGTTGTCGGTCACGCGGCTCTCCGAGAGGATCCCGTCGGTGATGAGCTCGTCGACGGTCTTCTCGTTGTTGCGGAGCGCCCGCAGCACGGACGGCTCCAACCCGTCGACGTTCGCGACCTCCATATCCGCGAACCGGTCGGCGTACCAACTCTCCAACCGCTGCCGCTTCCCGGTCGCCCGGTTTTCCGCCTGCTCCTTCCGGCTTTCGAGGCGGTCCGCCCACTCCTCGAGGGCGTCGTCGGCGTCCTCGATCTGGTTGCGTCGCCGTTTCAGTTCCTCGCTCACGTCGCTTCGGATCTCCTCGATGACCCGCTGGCGCTTCCGCGCGGTCGTGAGCCCCTGTTGTTTCCGTTTCAGCCGTTTCTTGTCCTCCCTGAAGTCGTCGGCGTCGGAGCCGCCGAGGCTGAGGTTGAAATCCAGGAGGCCGCCGTCGTCGGTGTTCTGGCCGGTGACCTGCTCGTTGAGGAACTGCCTGAGCCCTTCGGCCTGCTTTTCGGATTCGGCCCCCTGGTACTTCTCGTACTCCTGCGGGAACTGCTCCCGGAACTCGTCGGCGTACTCCCCCCACAGCTCCGAGACGGTCTGATCGAGGTCGAACTCCGCCTGCCGGAGGTCCTCGCGGACCCGGGTTGCGAACTGGTCGTAGTAGAGGTACTCGACGACCGTCTCGACGTCCAGCGAGCGGAGGTCGTCCCAGCGCTCCGGGGTGTCGTCCGCCTCCTCGTCGTCCTCGCCGGAGAACCGCTGTTTCGCGCCGCGGAAGTCCTGTCGGGGCTGCGTGACGAGGTCGTGTCCGCCGCTGATGTCGTCGAACGTCGAGAGTCCGTCCGCGTCGATTTCGAGGTGCGCGAGGGAGAACCGCGTCTGGAGGCTCGTCTTGCGCTCGTTGACGATTGCCTTCGCGGTGTCGGTGGCGGCGTCGCGGACGGTGTCCTCGTCGAAATACTCCATCGGGAAGTCGTTGACGCCGACCTGGCTCTCTTCCCGCGTGAGTCGGACCGTCGATTGCTCCACCGAGGACTCCTCGTCGGGGACGCGGCCCTGCGGGAGCGCCAGGACGCTGTTCAGGTAGTCGAGGTCATCCGCGAACTGCCCCTGTTGGCGCTCGATGTAGGTGAGCAGGGTCTCGATCTGTCCCTGCCGCTGGTTGGCCGAGAGGTACTCCGCGGCGGTGTCGGTCGGGAACTGGAGCATTGCCGCGTCGATCGTACAGAGGTCGGTCAGTTTCGAGAGCGCGACGCCCTCCGGGTAGTCCTCCGCGCTCTCGACGGTCGCGATGTAGTACACCAGCTGCGCGACGATGGTATTGATCTCCCGCTGGTACGTCTCCCGGCCGTTCTTCTCCTCGTCGAACGCGAGCAGGAAGTAATCGTCGAACGGGCTGCCGTTCAGGCGGAGTTCGCCGTATTTGAACACGTCGGAGTTGGCCGACAACTCGAACTTGACCGGGCCGTCGTTGGTGTCGTCCAGAAGCATCCGGAGGTCCCGCAGGGCCCCATACGTGTTCAGCCGATGCCGGTTGTCCCCCTCCGGCCGCCCTTCGAGCGTCAGTTCCTCGTCGGCGACGAGGACGGATTGGGCCTGTTCCGGGGTGGTCACGTCAACGTCGTCGGCGACCAACTTCGGGAGGGTCCCGATCCCCCGGATGCGGGCGGCGGGATCGACCTCGTCGCCACAGACCTCGTGGACGATCGCGGACAGAAGCGGGAAGACCCCGCTTCCGGTGCCCCCGCCGTAGGCGTTGACGATCCACACGTCGAAGTTCTGGATGCCGTCCCGTTGCCTGCTGATGAGCTCGTCGAACCGGTCCTCGAAGAAGTAGTACGTCCGGTCGAAGTTCTCCTCGCTGTCGAGGTAGAACCGCCCGAGCGACCGGCTCTTCTGAGCGCCGCCCTCCCCGGGGATGCGCTCGTCGGAATCGAGGTACGGCCGCTCCGGCAGCGGCTCCGAGAGGTCGTCGACGGGGTGACGCAGGACGTGTTGGTTCCGCTCCCCGACCGCCGACGCGTAGTTCTCCATCTCGTCGCTCTTCGTGTCGACCACGATCGGCAGGAGGGAGTCCTCGATGCCTTCCTCCCGCATCGTCTCGTCGATCCGTGAGACCATTCGCGCCCCCGACTCCCCGATCCCGATCACCGCGGTCGGTGTGAACTCCGCCATTTGATACCTCCATTCATCCAAGGCGTGATAATTTTTCCCATTACCGCGGTATCGGGGGACGGCCCGGGACTCGCTCCGTTCGGACCGTGCGCTCGTCCGGCAATCGAACGGGAATGGGGTCGCTCAGTCGTCGTCGGAGCCGCCGAACCCGCCGGTGTCGTCGTCGGAGCCGTCGAACCCGCCGGTGTCGTCGCCGAACCCGCCCTCGTCGGTGTCGTCGCCGAACCCGCCCTCGTCGGTGTCATCCGTCCCATCGAACGGGTTGCCGGGGCCAGGGGCGGGCTCGGTCGGTCCGATCCCGCCGGTGAAGTCGATCCCGTACTCGTCGGCCATCTCGCGCCGCCAGCTGTTGAACTCCTTGTGCTCGGTGCTGCCGTCTTCCAGCCCCTGGCTTTGCATACGAGTCGCCAGCTTGTCCAACTCGTCGCTCAGGTCCTGTTTCAGCCCGCTGATCGCCCGCCGCTTCCACAGGAGGGTGCCGAACGCCGCCAGGGCGCCGAGGACGCCGACGCCCGCCCCGCCGAACATCAGGGTTCGCATCCCCGTGATCCGCCGTTGGAGGGAGTCGGCCCGCCGCTCCGACGTCTGGAGGGCGAACCACGGCGACGCGCTCAGGTCCGCCGTCACCGTGTCCGACCGCGAGAGCTGCTGACCGTTCTGGATGTAGTCCGCGGAGACGACCGCCACGTCGAGTTCCTCGCGTTTGATCTGCTTCGGATACACCTGGAACGTGATCGTGACCTCCTCGCTGGGGTTGAGTTCGCGAATGAAGTACCGGTCGCCCGGTCGTCCCTCGACGCTCACCCCGGCTCCGCCCGGCGAGATCGTGTAGCTGCTGGAGCGCGACTCGATGAAGCTGCCGGACGTGCTGTCGAGGTCAACGGTGAGATTGTTGACGGTGTCACCCTCCGGGGAGATCGTGTACGTGACCTGCACCGCCTGGTCGGCGTCGGGCTGGGTCCCGTCGTACGACGTCTGTACCGACGTCGAGACCTCCGCGGAGACGACCGCGGGCGCGGAACAGAGGCAAAGGACAGCCGCGAGAACGACGGCGAACGCACGATATGACATAAACGTACCAGGGGCTTCCGCACAAAGCCAGATAGGCTTTTCCCCGTCATCGGGGGACTGCGGCGGGGACGACGCGGATGATCGCCGCGGCACGGTTGCGCCGGCAACACTAATGTGGGGCCCGGGCGACCGTGTGAGTATGACGGTCAGTCTGTCGGCCACGGCGGACAGTGCGACGCTTCCCCCGTCCGGGGGGAGCCCGACGATAAAGATCTCGTTTTCGACCACCGGGAAGACGAAGACGTCCCGGCGGCAGGTCGTCCTCTGCGTCGACACCAGCAGTTCGATGGGGTCGGACGACGCGGACGGCATCCGGAAGATCGAGCGGGCCAAACGCGGCGCAAGGCGGGTCCTCGACGAGTTGAACCCCGACGACGAGTTGGCCGTCGTCGGGTTCGACTCCGACCCCGAGGTGGTTGTTCCGATGGACTCGTGGGGAGCGCTCACGGAGTCGGCGGCGATCGACGCGATCGACTCGCTCGTCGCGAGCGGCGGGACCGACGTCTACGAGGCGCTCGAACGCTCCTGGCAGGAGTTCGGCGACGCCGGTCCCGCGGTCGCCCGCCGGATCGTGCTGCTGTCGGACGGACAGGACTTCACGCCGGTATCGAAGTACCGATCGCTCGCCGGCGACATCGCGGACGACGACATCTCCATCGTCGCGGCGGGGATCGGCGCGGCGTACAACGAGGACGTGATGATCGCGCTCGCGGAGGGCTCGAACGGGACGCCGAAGCATCTGACCGCCGCAACGGATATGGAGTCGTTCTTCCGGGAGGTCGTCTCCGAGGCCGGGACCGTCGTCGCGAGCAACCCCGAACTCGCGATCGGGACCGGGGAGGGGTTCCGGTTGGAGGAGGCGTTCCTGACGCCCCCGAACCCCCGGACGACAGACGTGTCGGCGGGCGACGAGTCGGCCACCATCCCGCTGCCGGATCTGACCGCCGACGAGGACATCGCGGTGACCGTTCGGTTCCTCGCGCCGCCGCGGGACCCCGGCATCGAGTACCGGCTCGCGGAGTTCGAGCTGATCGCCGGGGAGCCACTCGACGAGGCGTCCGTCGACGTGAAGTACGTGACATCGGAGGCGGTGACTGCGGCCTCGGAAGGGATCAGGGTCGCACACGCCGACGCGAAGGTGTCGGCCGGCCTCCGGGATACGGGGACCTCCGCGACCGACGTCCGGGAGACGGTCGACGAGATCGAACGCGCCAACGACGAGTGGGACGACGTCGTCACCGGACTCCGCCGGAAGCTCACCGAGGCGGAAACGGAGGAGGGCGGGGCGATCACGTCCGGGCTGACGAAGATCGATCCCGAGTGACCCGCCGCGCAAACGGGGGGTCTAAGCGGGGCGAGAGGACCCGAATCGAGGGGCGGCGGCGGGATATGAACCCAAAACATCATAAGAGATAGCCGTACTGTATAGGATACGATGAGTGGGGATACCTCCGAGAAGACCCTCGGTATCGACCTCGGGACGACAAACAGCGGGATGGCGATCTTGGAGAACGACGAGCCGCAGATGCTCCAAAACAACGAGGGCGACGACCTCACGCCGTCGGTCGTCTCCTTCGGCGACGACGGCAGCGTGGACGTCGGCAAGCGGGCCAACAGCCTCGCCGCGGAACGTCCGGGTCGGACGAAACGCGAGATCAAACTGGAGATGGGCAACGAGGACTACGAGTTCGTCGTCGACGGCACCGAACACTCGCCGGTCGACATCTCCGCGGAGATCCTCGGGAAGATCAAGCGGGACGCGGAGGATTACCTCCGAGCCTCCGTGAGCGACGTCGTCATCACGGTCCCGGCGTACTTCAGCTCCGACCAGAAGCGCAACACGAAACGGGCGGGCGAGGAGGCCGGGTTCGACAGCGTCGAACTGACCAACGAGCCGACCGCGGCGGCGCTCGCGTACGGCGAAAAGCAGGGCCAGGAGATCGACGGCACCACGCTGGTGTTCGACTTCGGGGGCGGAACCCTGGACGTGTCGATCATCGAGATCGAGACCGATCGGGACGTGCCCGAATACGAGGTGAAGGTGGCCGAGGGGAACAACGAACTCGGCGGCCGCGATTTCGACCGTGCGATCATGGAGCACCTGGCGGGCGAACTCGACGTCGACGGCGCGGATCCCCTGGACGACCCCGAGATAGAGGAGAACCTCCGGAAGGCGGCCGAGGACGCGAAGATCGACCTCTCGACGAACGAGGAGACCGAGGTCGTCAAGTCGTATCTGGGGATCGTCGACGGGGAGCCGATCGACATCGACACGACGCTGACGCGCGGGACCTTCGAGGGGTTGATCGCCGACGAACTGGACGCCGTCCGCGACGAAATCACCAAGGCGATGGACGACGCCGACGTCGGTGCAGAGGACCTGGATATGGTGCTTCTGGTCGGCGGCTCGACCTACGTCCCGGCGGTCAGGGACGCGGTCGAGGAGGAGACCGGCGTGGAACCCGAACGGAGCCGCGATCCCGATCAGGTCGTCGCCGAGGGGGCGGCCGTCTACGGCGAGAAAGTGAACATCGAGGCGGGCGGCCAGGAGGGCGGCGACATCGAGGGGAAGCCCGGGGACATCGACGTCATCGAGGTGATTCCGGCGTCGCTCGGCACGCGGCTCCACGACGGAAGCTTCGACCCGATAATCGAGGGCAACACCAACCTCGGGAACGCCCACGGCACGGAGTACTACAGCACGGTCGAGGACAACCAGACCGTCGTGACAATCGATGTCTACCAGGGCGAGGATCCGGTCGCGGAGAACAACACGAAACTGGCCGACTTCCGGCTGACCGGGATCCCGCCGATGCCCGCCGGCAAGCCACAGATCGAGGTCACCTTCTACGTCGACGAGGACGGCATCCTCCAGGTCGAGGCCGACGAGTTGACCAGCGACGCCGAGATCGAGGGCGAGGTCACCGAGGACATCACCGGGACGAAAGACGAGGCGTGATCCCTGCGGGCGCCGGGAGCGCCGTCCGTGTGTCTACGGACGGGTCGGGAGCGTCCGACGAGGATGCGCCGCCCGGCCCTACGCGGCGTTCAGGCCGACAGAACCACCCGCGCCGGCCGCAACACCCGGTCACCGATCGCGTAGCCCGGCTCCGCGATTTCGAGGATCTCGTTGGATTCGTGGTCCGGCGACGGCTCCTTCGAGACGATCTTGTGCCGGAGCGCATCGAACTCCTCGGTGGAGTCGTCGATCGGCTCGACGTTGCCCTTCGACAGCGCCTGCTCGAACTCCCTTGTGAGGAGTTCGAGCCGCTCGGCCGCGCTGTCGTCGAGGTCCTCGACCTGGATCGCGGTTTCGAGGCTGTCTTTCACCCGGACCATCTCCCGGGCGAACTCCTCGACCGCGAACTCCCGGATCTCCTCGCGTTCCTTCTCGCTCCGTCGACGATGGTCCGCCAGCCCCGACTCCAACTCGTCGATCCGCTCACGATTGGCCGCTATTGCGGTTTCGACGTCCCCGATCCGCTCCGTGAGCCGCGTTTCCACCTCCCGGAGCCGCTCGTCCACCGCCGCCCGTCGGTCCCGGTCGTCCGGGCCGTCAGCCGGTTCTGCGGGTTCCCCCTCGGTGGCCGGGCCCTCGTCGTGCGCGCCGTCCCGACTCGCGTCGTCGTCACCGGCGCGTGAGCCTTCCCCACCGGCGGGCGACCGTTCGTCGGGGTCGTCGGCCGGGTTCGCGTGGTCGTTCGCTCCCGCGTCGGTCCCGTCGGCGTCCTCGTCGGTCGACCGAGACGGTTCCTCGTCGTCGTCTGAACCGAACATAGCGGGCGCAACGACGCGTCGGGTAATCAAACTTTCACTCCGGCGTCGGGCGATCCGGACGCCTCACTCCCAGTCGCTCGCGGTCTGGTCGTGTACCCCACCGTCGAGGCGGAGTTGCAGATGGCCGCGTAACCGTCCCGCCTGGGGCAGCGGAACGCGCCCGGCGAACGACACCGACGTCCGCGGGAGGACCTCCGCTTCGGTGTCGAGCACGGTCGTCTCCCCGATCCGACCGTCGGGGGCCTCGAACCAGGCGACAACGGAGACGTCCTCGGCGCTGCCCGTGCCGTAGTTCACGAGGCTCCCCTCGACCTCGGCGGTGCCGTCGCCGTTCTCGACGGCCTCCCACTGGTGAAGAAGGAGCGGCACGTCGGCGACTGGGTGTGGCCTGATCGACGCCCCCCGGTGTTGCGGCGGCAGTTCACCGATCGACCATCCCGGACTCGTACTCTCGACGACGTAGTAGTCGGCACCGTCGTGAGTGACGTGAGCCCCCTCCACCCACCCGGTTTCGACACCCAGACACATATGCGAGTGGGTCGGGAGCGCGAGCACCGCGACGTCGTGGCCCAACTCCCGGAGCAAGGCGCCGAGCAGGATGCTCAGGTCCTCGCAGTCCCCCTGCTCGTAGTGGAGCGTCTCGACGGGGAACTGCGGGTACTCCGGTTGACCGGTCGTGACGATGTCCTGTTCGTAGGGGATCGACTGCGCGAAGCGGACCGCACACTCGGTCACCGCCCGGTCGCCGTACCCCCGGTCCCGGACCCGCGATTCGATCCCGTCGGCGACCGCGGCGACGACGTCGTCGTGAAACGGGTCGACGACGTACGTCCCGAACTCGCGCGTCCGCCACCGATCGTCGTAGTACCGGTACAGGTACGCTGGGACGGACACGTCGATCCCGAACCGTTCCCCGCGGAACCGCCACTCGAACCGCGAGTCGTGGCTAACGGCGGCGTCCCCCCGATCCGGATCGGCCGACCCGCGCCAACGCATTCGTGTCGCACCGTTTGGGGGTCGGCTATGGAAACCTGTCGGAACCGGCCGCCGGTGGCGCGGGGCCGCATATCCGGTCGGACGCGGCCGCGGGATCCGACACGCTGATTGCGGCAGCGGGCGAGATCCGAGCGTGTACTGCCTGGAGTTCGCGGGGGAGGCCGCCGACGAGCCGATCGCGGCGCTCGAAGCCGAGCGGGCGGCCGCCTCGGCGGTCGACCGGGTCGCGCCGGGGCTGGCGACCGCCCGCGGGCTCCGGGTCGACCGCGCACCGACGCTGGCGTACACCCGCCGCGCCTCCGAACTCCTCGGCCGGACTGCCGCCGACGCCGACGACGCGGCCGCGCTGCTGGAAGCCGCGTCGATCGAGCGGACCGGAACGGTCGCGGTCCGGGCCCGGAACGTCCGGTCGAGCGCCGACGTGAGCACCGCGGCCGCCGAGCGCGACCTGGGAACCGTCCTGGTCGATCGCGGGTTCGCGGTCGACCTCGAGGACCCCGACCACGAACTCCGGGCGGTGTTTGCCGACGACGTCTGTCTGGTGGGGTGGCAGGTCGCCGAGCGGGCGGCGACGTTCGGGTCGCGAGCCCCCACCGACCGCCCCTTCTTCCAGCCGGGGAGCATGGCCCCGGTCGACGCTCGGGCGTACGTCAACCTCGCGGCCGGGCCGGCACTCCCCGATGCGACGGTGTTCGACCCGATGTGCGGCACCGGCGGGCTCCTGCTCGAAGCGGGCCTGATCGGCGCCCGTGCTTTCGGCTCGGACGCCCAATGGAAGATGGCCCGCGGGACCGCCGAGAACCTCGCGGGGTTCCTGCCCGACGCGCGGTGGGACGTGGTCCGCGGCGACGCCACCGCCCTGCCGTTCGCCGACGGCGTCGCCGACGCGGTCGTCTTCGACGCGCCGTACGGCCGCCAGTCGAAGGTCGCGGGCCACGAACTCGAATCCCTTGTCGGCGGCGCGCTCGGGGAGGCCGCCCGGGTCGCGCCATCGTGCGTCCTCGTCGGCGATCGGTCCTACGAGGACGCCGCCCGCGACGCCGGGTGGACGGTCGAGGCGCGGTTCGAGCGACGGGTCCACGGCTCCTTGACCCGCCACGTCCACGTGCTGGGGCGGGGCTGATCCGCGAGGACGGATGAGGTGACGGCGGCGGGTGGCACACCGACGTCCTGTCGGTGGCTCAAACGCCCGTTTCGACCTCCGGCCGATTTATTTCTCCTACCCGTCACACCATTGCTATGCGACGCCGGGAGTTGTTGGTCGGCGGCGGGGTCGCGGCCGCGTCGTTCGCGGCTGCGGTCCTCGGCGTCCCCACGCCGACGAGTCTTTACGACGTGTTCGTCGTGAACCGCCGCGACGAGCCCGTGAACGTCCAGTTCGAGCTCCGCGCCGACGGGACGACGGCGATCGACCGAACCCTCGAACTCGACGCCGGCGACCGGATTCACCTCGGCTGCACGTGGCCGAGCGTGGCGATCTCGTACGCCGCGTCGGTCCGGCTCCCCGGCAGCGACGACCCCGAGACGATCCGGTGGACCGACCGCGGTCGGATCTGCAAGAAGGTCGCGATCGAGGACGGCGCCGCCGACCGCGACGTGTCCTTTTACACCTCCTACCCGTGTCCGACGAACCGTCCGGACCACTCCTGTGGGTGAGCGGTGGCGAAACCCTCGGACGCGCTACGACTCGCCGCGCGCGAGGATCGACTCGCCGGCCCGGACGCGGTCGCCCTCCGAAACGAGGAGGTCCTCGCGGTCGTACGTCGGCGGCAGCAGTACGTCCGTTCGGGACCCGAAGTCGATGTGGCCGATGCGCTGGGCCCGCGAGAGCGCCTCGCCGCTGTCGACGTAGGGGTGGATCCGCCGCGCGAACGCGCCGGCGATCAACGACACCTCTGCCGGGCCGTGGTCGGTCGTGACGTCGACGTCGACGCGCTCGTTGCGCTCGGAGGCCTTCGAGAACGCCGGCCGGTGCGCACCCGGCCGGTGGGTGACGCGCTCGACGGTGCCGTCGAACGGCGCACGGGTCACGTGGACGTCGGTCGCGCTCAGGTACACGCCGATCCGGACCTGATCGCCTTCCGTGCGGACCACCGATACCTCCCCGTCGGCGGGCGACACCACCCCCGGACCGGACGGCCGGCGGTCGGGATCCCGGAAGAACCACGCCACGAACACCCCGACCGCGAGCGCGACGATCGAAAGCGGCGGTGCCACGATAGCCAAAACCGCGGCGGCCCCGAACGCGGGGAGCGCGAACCGCCGGACGCCGGGCGCAAACCGCATCGGTCAGACGGCGACCTCCCGGTCGAGTTCCGACTGCCCGCCCGCCCACGCCGCGAGCAGGTGGGTGAGGTGGAGCCGCGGGTCGTTGCCCTCCGCGAGGTCGAGATCGACGCTCCCGGCGAGCCGGTGGAGCCGCACGATGTTCCGCTCGCCGAACTCCTCGGGGTAGGTGTCGGCCACCCGTAGCAGCTCCGAGAGGAGTTCCTGGCCGCCGAACCCCTCGTCGTCCAAAAGCGAAGTGAGTGTCTTCCGGGCGTCGCGGATCTCCCCGGCGGCGGCGTCGTCGAGTACGTCCTTCAGCGCGTCGTCGTGGCCGACGTCGGAGAGGGCGGTCTCGGCGGTCGAGGCCGTGATCTCGCCGTCGCCCTCGACGGCGGCGTACTGAGCCGCGAGGACGGCATACCGGAGGTCCCCGCCCGCCTTCGAGGCGATCAGGTTCAGCGCCAGCGGCTCGGCGTCGACCCCCTCGGCGTCGGCGACGTCCGCGAGCACCGCCTCGGTTTCGTCGGTCGAGGGCGCCCGAACCGGGATCGGGAAGCACCGCGACCGGATCGCGGGGATGAGCTTCGAGGGCTGCCGCGTCGCGATCACGAACTGGGTGCTCCGGTGGTGCCGCTCCATCACCCGCCGCAGCGTCTGCTGGAAGTCCTCGCGGATGGTCTCGGCGTTGTCGAGCAGCACCGTCTTGTACGACCCCGAGGCCGGCTGGTACGACGCCATCTCCTGGATGATGTGGGAGATCATATCCCGCTTCGACCAGTCGCGTTTGTACTTGTTCCGGCCCTCCCCGCGGCGGTACTGCTTCGAGAACTCGGTTTGGCCCTGGAGGAACCGCGAGAACCGTGGATCCTCCCGGATCTGCTTTTTCGTCCGGTCGAAGAAGTCGGCGACGTTGATCTCGATCAGGTCGGCGTCGGGGTCGTCGTGGGCCGCGGCGGCCAGCGCCCGGACGGCCGCGGTCTTCCCGGCGCCCGGCGGGCCGCGGACCACGAGGTTCATCGGTTCCTCGACCGTCCGGGAGAGCCGCTCGCGGACCTCCGACTGGGGAAGCTCCGATAGCGACGGGGCGTGCGTCTCGGTCCACAGGGGCGCGTCCATCGACAGCGGGTAGTCGGTCGGAGGGTAAGAAACTCCCCCCTTCGCGGCGGATCGGTCACCGATCCCGTTCGCGCTCCCGCGCGGCGTCCCCGGCGCGTGCCTCGGAGTTCCGCGTTCCGTCCAGCCGCTCGCGGGCGTCCTCCGGGGTCTCCGTCTCCAACAGCGCTTCCAGTTTCCGCTCGAACTGCGCCTCCGAGAGGTCGCCGCGGGCGTAGCGATCCCGGAGGCGTTCGAGCGCGGCGTCGACGTCGTCTGCCCCGGCGTCGTCGATACCCCGGGAGTCGGCCCGTTCGGCGTCCCTGGATCGGTCGCGTGGGGGATCCGTCCCCGTGTCGGCGACCCGCCCGCGGAGCAGCGCCGTCAGCGGAACCACGACCGCGTATCCGATGGCGAAGATCACCCAGAACTCGACGGCGTTCAGCACCGGGAGGCCGAACAGCGACCCCAGTCCCGCTCCGAGCACCAGGAGCGCAACGGCGCCAACGACGGGGTCATCGGCGTCGGCGAACGGCTCGTGGGGCTGGTCCGAGCCCGGGGCGCGGCCGTCCTGCATACCTGTCGTACGCGGCCGGTCGATGAAAAACCCACGTCGGAGCGACGGGAGGGATCGGACGCTATAGCAGCGTTTGCAAGTCTTCGCTCAACTCGATCGCACGACGGCGTGCGATCGGATGTGCAACCAGTTGCAAACGCTACTATAGTGTTCAATTAAGTCATCAGAGTAACAAGCGCAAGGGCATCTGTACGGTCCGTGATCACTGGCTGTATTTGATTTCCCCGGCGACAGTTCGTAAGTTAGTAGCGTCAAATCGAAAACGGACCGCTGGCGGATGGAAAAGTCACAGAACCTCGCGAACCAGACACCATACGGAATAATTACTCCCGGTATTAGCCAAGCACGACCTGCTACTGAAGGGTGTCAATCTTAGCGTACGGATTTTACGGTAATTTAGATTGGATGTGGATCCATACCTCCAGGAAGGTATACGACGATCACAATTTCAGAGGAAACAGCCGGTAAACTGACTGAAATCGTTGTAGAGAACGAAATAGCGTCGCTGATACGGTTGATTACGCAGCCGACGTAGCTCGTGATCCAGAACCACTCTCAGACGCTGAATTAGCTCGTCTACTCTGTCGGGGGCTCGCAGACTGAGGTAGTTTACGGTAATTATACCGTAATTCTCTCTTAACCTCGACACCCTCCTGTTACGTCGTAAAAGGTTTAAAATAGCAGACTCGGAAGGAGAGCCGATTACAGTACGTCTTGCCGTCGCAGGACTACCACAGCAACGATAACCCCGCCTAATACCACGAGAGTAATCACGAGTACAGGTACGCTGAACCCACCCGGTTCTGTAACAGTTGTCGCGGGCTGTGGTGTATCAACCTCTTCGGGTGTTTCGGGTGTCTGCGTCACGTCCGGTGATGTCGTTCCGTCAGTCGTCACTTCGGGCGTTGACGTTGGTGATGTCGCCTGTGACGGAGACCGTTCAACGACGGCAAATAGTGAGAACGATTCGACGGATGTGGTCAGAGTCACTGTTCCACCCTCCACCCCCTGCACAGTCGTCTCCCGCAGCTCCCATCCCCCGGCAGTCCGATGTGCGATAACCGCGTTCTCCGGGTTGTCCAGTTGCTCGGCGGGTACTTCCATTTCGACCGTCGCTGGCGTTTGGCTGGACGTTTGAGAGCTCAGCGAGACATCAACGATAGTGACGAAATCAACATCTGACTGATCTTCAATTCCGTCCGCGTCCTCCGAGATCCGCTCAGTGACCAACGCGGTGATCGAATCCGATAGGCCTGCAAACTCGGAGACAGTGACTGATTCAGGAGGATTGTCCTCAAAAGTGACGCGGGCGACCGAGTCGGTCTCCTCAAATTCGACAGTTTGCTGCTCAGTACTGGCTTCTTCGACGACATTTGGATCTGCATTAAGCAGGGGGAAGACGGTGGCACCCTCGTCACCGGATCCGGCTGCTCCGCCGCCACCACCTCCGCCGCCACCACCTCCGCCGCCACCAGTTGGCGATGACGACCCTACATCGGCCGTCACAGTAACCCGGTTGTTGATCTCAACTAACTCCGGGATAGTGTTTCTCTGATCAGCGATGATGGTCACTCCCCGGGTTCCGGCCGCTGAGGGGGTCCAACTAAATGAAACGCTCGTATTATTCCCTGCCGCGAGCGATACCGACGTACTGGCCACCGAGGTGCCGTTTACTTGGAGAGCAATCTGACTGCTTGGTGCAACGATCCGTCCGCGGTTTCGGACCGTCGCATTCACCAGTACCGATTCTCCTTGCGTTGGTGACGACGGGGTGAGTGAAACCCCGCCGACGGAGAGGTCAGGTCGAGACGTCGTCACCGCCGTCGTACGGCGGGGGAGGACCGTCCCACTCGGGGCGTGCGTGCCACCCGTATAAACCTCTTCAGTCGCAACGGCGTCGGGCATCTCGAGATCAGCGGTAAGCCGGAGGGTTTCCGTTCCGGACGTTGGTGGAGATCGGTTTACGAAGCGAACGCGCGTCATCGTCCGTCCGTCGACGGTTACTGTTGATGTAGCGGTGACCATAGAAAGGTTTGATCCCCCCAGAGTGGCCGTGTATGATTCGTAGGAGATGTTTGCCGAGTCGTTATAGAACAGTACCAACTCAACGGGCCCCGACGTCGCGTTGGTATCGACAGCCACCGTATGCTGATAGGTGTCTCCCGCTGCGACGAGCTCCGATCCTGCGGGCTGTCCCGATGATGTGTAGGTGAGAGTCACATCGGTCTGAGCCTGCACTGGAACGACCCCGACGGCGATGGCACTCACCACAGCGGCAACCGCGATCCATACTCGTATGGCTTCCCCATCATCGAGTCCAAGTAGCGACATTATTCTGCCCTCCAGGTGCGTAGATGTACCTTTGCCGAGGGACTCGCTCTCACAGGCGTGTTACTGACGAGCTGGTTCTCTGATGTCCGTCGATCCGCCGTCCCTGTTGACGACCCCCCGGCGCTGGTGTTTCCGAAGTATATCTGTGTCAGGCTGTCAGCGATGCGCCCCTCGTAGAACCGTTTACCCGTCGGTCCAGCCGTCTCCCATTGTCGGGCAGTCTGCTGGATCCGGTTCTGGTAGGTTGCTGCCGTTGCCTCGGTGACGTTCATCGTGTACTCGGTCTGGACAACCTTCCCGTCGATAACTGCCGTTACCGTGCCATTGTATGCTCCTGACGGTGTGTCGTCCGGCACTCGAACAGACACAGCGACTTCATCCTCTGCACCTTTCCGGAGTCTGACGGCGGACGGTGACGTTTTGACTGCACTCGCCGGAATGGTTGCCCCGCTTGAGGCCGTCAGTTCACTTGCTGACACGAACACCGGTGCTCCCGTATTACTCGCCGTTACACCCACCGAACGATCCGCGTCCGCGACTGATAACGTCTTGTTGGTGCGCTCCGAGGAGGTCTCATTTGACTCGTTCTGTAGCGCACGCGCGGCCGCTAGCACGGCCGAGTCAACGTCCTCCGGATTGTACGTTCCCGGCTCGGATGCGGCAACTTCGAGCACTTGAGTCATAAATGCGCTCTCCACATCGTCCGTCTCTGTTGAGGCGTTTGTCGACGTAGTGACGCTCGTCGAACTGCTGCCGGCCGGTCGCGTGACGTTCACCGCAATGTCGACTGACCCGCCCTCAGCAGCGGTTGGCGTCGAGTTGTTCACGACACTGATTCGCAGCACTGAAGATTGGTTGACCACCGACCAGCTAAGTGACTCTTGCCGGCTGAAGTTCTGACTAGTCGCTGTGATCGTAGCTGACACACTACCGTTGGCCTTGTTTACCACCTGGCCGCGGTACGTTCCGGACGACGTTTCGTTCAGCTGGACCGTGTCGGTGGTCCCGTCCGGCTGGATGACGTTCGCCGTTACCGTTGCCCCGCTGATACCCCCTTGATTGTTCACCAGCGTCGCTGTGAGGGTTGTCGCCGATCCCTTCAAGAACTCGTTGCCGTCGGCCGTCGTACTCAACGTCGCTGATGCACTCGCTGTCACTTCTGACGAGTAAGACACGGGCGAGGGCTGCTGGTTCCGGATTTCGGTGGCCCACTCACCCGCTTTCGGGTCGGAGAGTTGGTAAGTAATCGTGTCCCCGAGGTCATTGTATGTGATAGAGGGGTCGTCCGTTCCGGTCGGCGAACTGCTGTTCAGCGGAACGACGGTCCCGTTCGGGTACAGCAGTCGGACGGTCGTCGGTCCGTTATTAGCCGTGACGGCCGCCGATCCGGACGGTGACGCGCTCGAAGCCGAACCAATGTTCACCCGTACGTTCGCGTTGTCGATAGAATCATCCAGTTTGAATGGTGTCGCAACGGTACTGTTGTTGCCAATTGTCCCACTTTCCTCGGCGACCGTACTTGAACCGCTGATGTTCTGACTGAGCTCGTTATAGATAGCTTGAAGATTAGAGGAGTTCGCCTCTCTAAGTTCGCAGCCGGTGTTCCCTGCGATACGCCTAAGAACGTCCCTGTCGGCATTCGAGCCGAGCGCAATCGTACAGACCGGAATATCGCTATTATTATAGTTTTGAACTTGGGTGCTGGGATAGCTGGCTCTGCCGTCTCCGAGAAGAATCGCCGCTTTTGTCGTATTCTCCGGCGCCCTATTGAATTCGGGGAAAGCCTCGCGCATCCCATCCCCGATATCGGTTCCGCCACCAGCGATGAGTCTGTCAATGCCACTCCTCAGGTCCGACTTATTCGCCGCTGTTGCGCGCTGCATCGGTGCTGGAGTGCGTGCCCCGCTGTCAAACCCGACGACAGCCGCGTAGTCTCCTGGACCGAGCAGCGAGACGTACAGTTTAGCGGACGCCTTGGCATTCTCAATCTTCTGGTCGCTTCCCATACTACCGGACTCGTCGATGATGATCGCGGTCGCGGTGCTTCCGGTTGCACCGCCACCCTTTGTATACTCAATTGCATCTGTGGCCGTTCCTTCGGCAGTACCGGAGACACCGAATTTCTCGTCGGTGAACTCAACTGTTAGATCGTAATTACCGGCCGACTGCTGCTCGGGTGCGACAAACTCTATTCGATACCTATCTTGTCGGTTATTGACCCGCGAGAAACTCAGGTTGTTCACTTTTTGATTGCCGACACGCACGCTAACGTGTGATTTGTCGGGTTTGCCGAAGTCAGTATATCTGTATGGCGCACCGGCTGACTCAACGCTAAATTCGGCCGCGACCGATCCAGGATCCGACGCGTTTCCAGCGATCCTACTGAGCACGGTAACCGAGGCGTCGGAAGGTAGCGTGAATATCTGATCTCTATTTATCGAACCCTCCTTGTACCGACTCGCAGCCTGAAACGCGATCGGTCCGTCGCCATCAGACGGGTTTGTGGTTTCTAACACCCAAACGTTGCTCGCCGTCAATGGATTTGATCCGACCAGGTCGTTACCAGGCACTCCGGCCCGACCGAGTATAATGCTCGGAGCGGCACCCGACTTCGGCGATAGATCAACCTGTGCCTCACCATCGGAACCCCAGACCGAAGTGTACACATCTCCGTTGTACTCGTAAACGCTCGTTAGGGTTGGAGTGCCAAACTTGTTGACGGGAATGACGTATTTAGCCGACTCGCCGTCATCAAGCGTCCCACTGAACTGATTTTGAGCTGGGATGGGTTCGATAGATAACTCGTAATTATGATCAATATTGGGTGCTGAGTTCGGTAGAACCACCGTTATCTCACCGTACTCATCAGCGTTAGTGATTGTGTTTTCAGGGGTGATCGGCGGTGAAGACAGTACGCTCGCACTAATCCCTGACGATTGTACCGAGCTTTGATTATCGGTTGCGTTCGATAATCCTTCACTGATTTGTGGCGCTGTTGGTTCCGATGTATTAACTGAAACGGTCTTGACGACCCCGTCCGATGCGGTCTCCGCTACGATGATGAGCTCCACATCATCATCGGAGCCCCGTACCTCCAGTTCGTGATACAAGCTTTCTAAGTTTGAATTAACTAAATAATAGTCTGCAGTCGTACGCCGGACGGTATCGGTCTCAGTCTGTCCAGAGGGATCTACCGTCGTCTGTTGGGTTACACTCGAACCTGGAAGGGTAGCCGAGTCCTGAATCTCTATATCGAACGTCGAATATCCGTATTCGTCGGCAACGCTATCATCATCGATCCGGTTAGCGACTGTCCAGTCATTAAAAACCTCGGGGAAGCGTTCGTTGTACCCGTTGTTGTTTAGAACTCGATTAACGGAGGTGACCCCATTGTCGGTATCTCTCACGAGTTCCTGCAGAGTGCTGACACCGCCATAGTGCTCCGCAAGATACGTTGCGAACGCGAACGAAGCACCGTAGTCGGCATTAATAAAGCCGTCTCGGAGATCAAACTCAGTTAGTGACTGCGGGTTCTGCTCGAAACCTGATATACGTCGCTGATTCGTGTCTTGATACGTCCGGTACTCAGCGTAGTTGGCTAACGCCTCATCAAGCCAAAGCTCCTCATTCTGATCATAATTGAATATAACCGCGTGAGCGAATTCCTGCGCCATCGTCTCGTTAAATTGATCAGTCCCGGGTTGCGCGTTGGTATAATCCATATAAAAGCCATCTCTCTGCGCAGAAAATTGGTTGTTTGTGTATTGATACGGGTCGTGATATCCAAAAACGTTAAAACCTGGAACCTCCGTCAGATAAATTGCAATCCGTCCATCATTATTGATATCGTTGAAGGTTCCATAGTCATTATTTACAGTTGGATGAACCGTCTGATTAAACGCCTCGGCAGCGGCGTTAACATCCTGTTGGCTAACGTCGGGGTTATTAGCTACCCCATTTTCAACGATGATCTCTGCGTTGGGAGTGACTGCCTCAACCACGCCTGTCCGCTGTTCGTATATTTCAGCCGGATTATTCAGATTTCCGTCGTTATCGTTATCTACACCGTCGCGGAATCCTGGCCCCAGCACGAAAAACTGCACCTGTGTCCCGACCTGCCTTTGGATAGTATTCGCTCTGATAGAACTTTCATTGTCTGAAGACAGGTTTGGTATGCGTCCCGCTTTGCGGTGTGTTTGCGTAATCGTAGCGGTACCATCCTGTCTTGATCCGTTACCAGTCGTCGTGTTAGATTCGGCTGCTCCGTCTTCTGAGTCGGCAAGCGAGGTTGTCTCGTCGGAGACGCTTTCTGCTGCATCCGGTGACTCGGCCGCCACCACCTGCCCACCGATACTTCCCGTTAGCACAATACAGACCAGAATTGCTGCTCTGAACCCCCTGCCTATGCTCATAGTACCTACTGTTAGTACAGGATAAAAAATTTAATCATAATCCAAGATCATATATATACCTATATGAGCAAGAGTATCTGGCTGGTTTCGCTCCTTGTTCTGACCGCTGGATGCGCAAGTGGGATACCCCAGTCTGAAGAGACCAAACTTCCGAATGAGGGGTGTGATATCCAAAATAATAAGCAGCTTGTAGATAACTATCCTGCCTCGGTGTCGTCACCACTTGCCGTGGTAGTACCGGATGAGTACGGTGTTGCAATTAATCGATCTATAACTGTACTGAAACATAGCTATGCCGATCATACAGAACAGTATCCCGCGGTCGTCTCCAGTTCTGAGTTGACGATTGGGGAAGGTCGCTCGTTAGTCGTTCTTGCTCCACAGGGTAACCTCCCTTCTGAGATAGGTCGTCACGTGGATATCAACAACTCGGCTTCCACAACGACTAGTGCCCAGATAACTGTCGTAGATAACCCCTCATCGGACGAGGGACACCTCATCGTAATCTCGGGAGGGAAATGGGGTATACGTGCTGCAGCTGATGCGCTCGCGAATCGGGGAGGACAGCGTGTTGAGGACTGTGGAACGGTTACTGCTAATGTATCTGAGTACTCTGGGACCGTGCAGTGGCAGACCGACGGAACAAAATTTCTCCGACTCGTAACAAGCAATGCGAGCTACGTTATCCCGCGAGCGGCTGCACCGGAGGGGTTTCAGGAACGAGCCTCTAATACCTCATTCAACGTGACTGTTCGTGCGTATCAGACAGAAATGAGAGCTGTAGTGTGGGCTGGAAGCGAGGGTCAGGTCGCATATCCTCGTGCTGTCGAGATTGTCGCTGTCTCTGACATAGAAGAGGCTGAAACGGCGAGAGTCGATAATAATAGGTAATCACTCCGTAGCAAGTTTCGATTTTAGTCCCACAGGCACACAATCTATATCATTCCGGATGAGTTGTGTGAGCAGTGCGCCTCCGAGTCCTCAACCGTAGTATGGAGACTGACGGCAATATACTAATAACACATTATCTAAAATTGCATAAAAAGAGCAATTGTCTAAATGATAGAGGGTTATAGAAGGTTCTCAAACCGTGATCACAGCACTTCCCGGATTATCCCCCCCGTTCGTAGTTGGTGACTGCGACGACGATGCAAAGCAGATCACCGGCTACTCCTTTCTCCGCTATTGACGCCGTAATTCAGAACTCAGAACGCTGACGGCTTCAATCGTGACACAGAGCAGCCTGTAGCGCGTCGGACTGCCTGCTGTGGGAATGCGTGCGTTTCTTCGACGTTCTGCGTCGAAATCGCCTAATCTGCCCGAACTGCTGAGTCACGACAGCAGTGTACGTTCCATCAGTCCTGCCAGCCGCGACAGCGTACCGGATCGCCATCTGCTTCGCCTGTCGTCCGTGTCCAGGCATTGCGACCGCGGAGCACTGGCTCATACTGTTGGCTATAACTACGAGCGTGTCATAGAACTCTTCACACACTATAGTCAGTCTGGTTACTGTTATAGTGGATTATTAGCTTAGAAGTACGTGCACTTGGTGCACGGTGTTCAAAATTAGTCAGAGAGTGCCCTTTCGTTTCCGAATAATGATTTCTCGCACCCGTTCAACGTGATTCGTCTCGGATTGAACGAATGCTGTGAGGATGGCTTCGACGATCTCGGAGCGGCTGGCTCCGAGATCGTCACACTCATTGACCAATTCATCCACTTCTCGCACGATTTCCTCGTCAACAGCGACGCCGAACTTCTCTTTCGCCATAGCTAAAACAACCTAAGAACAGCGTGCACCAAGTGTACGGCGGTTTCAATTTATCTAAGCTGATTCACCGGGCTATGTGAACTCTTCTATGACACCCTCTATAACTACGTGAAAATTTTCGACACCCCGGGGTGTCGAAATCCTTCACGTGACTATAGCCGACAGTATCAGCCAACCACGCTATAGTAGCGTTTGCAACTGGTTGCACATCCGATCGCACGCCGTCGTGCGATCGAGTGAGCGAAGACTTGCAAACGCTACTATATTGGGATCGGGCGTCCCGGAGCTATTTGTGCGTTCGCGCCGTTCCGTCCGCCGATGGCAGACGACCGATCCTTCCGGTTTCGGACCGCGACCGGGACCGGGACCGCGACGGTCCGCGACGGCGCCTTCGGGATCCGGTCGACCCCCGGGCGTCTCCTCGCCGGCCAGCGCCGGCGGTGGCGGCACGGTGACCGGTGGGACCGCGCCGGATTGGCCTTCGAGGTCGTCGGAGTCGTCTGGGCCGTCGCCAGCCTCGTCGGCTACGCAGCCGCGGTCGCCGCGGGTACTGCCGGCGTTGCGGCCGGAGTGTCGACGATCGGATACCTCATAGTGGGCCTGTTCCTCGCCGCTCGGCTGGGACGGCGCCACGTCGGGGAGGCGAGGATTCCGAGGTCGGCCGTCGACGCCGTCACGCTCGACCGCGACGCCGGAACGCTCACCATCGAGCACGACGCCGCCGGCCGTCTCCGGTCGGTCCTCCGGGACGACCCCGTGGAGACCACCCTCTCGCTGCCGTCGGCCGAGGCGGTCCGCGAGGCCGAGGCGGTCCTTCGCGCCCGGGACGTCGAGTTCGACGTGGCCGAGGACCGCGACGCCGAGACGACCTACCGGGCGACGATCAGGGAGGGGGTGTGGTTCTGCGAGCGGTGCCGGTCGCAGGTGTCGCCCGCCGACGCCGCGTGCCCGGCGTGTGGCTACGCGATCAGGGTGACGTCAGTCGACGAAGGGGGCGGTAGCGACGACGGCGACGAGGGCAGCAGTAGCGGCCGGGCGGACGCCTACGCGTCGAGGAGTTCGACCAACAGCCCCTTCTGAGCGTGGAGCCGGTTCTCCGCCTGGTCCCACACCAGCGCCCGGTCGGATTCCAGAACGGAATCGGTGATCTCCTCGCCGCGGTGGGCGGGGAGACAGTGCATCACGTCGGCGTCGGTGCCCGCGAGCAGGTCGTTGTTCACCTGGTAGCCCTCGAACGCCGCGAGCTTCTCCTCGCGTCGGTCCTCCTGGCCCATCGAGATCCAGACGTCGGTGTAGACCACGTCCGCGCCCTCGACCGCGTCGGCAGGGTCGTCGACGACCGTCGGGGGGTGGCCGAGGTCGGCGGCCTGCTCAAGCACGTCGTCGTCCATTCCGTAGCCCTCGGGCGTCGCGACGGTCAGGTCCAGCCCGACCATCGCCGCGCCGACGACGAGCGACTGGCCCACGTTGTTGCCGTCGCCGACCCACGCCGCCTCGACCCCGTCGAACCCACCGTAGGCCTCCCGGATCGTGAGCAGGTCCGCAAGGGTCTGACACGGGTGGGCGTCGTCGGTGAGGCCGTTGATAACCGGGACGTCGGCGTACTCGGCGATCTCGACGAGGTCGTCGTGGTCGAACAGCCGGGCCATCACGGCGTCGACGTACCGCGAGAGCACCCGGGAGGTGTCCGACAGGGGCTCGCCGTGGCCGAGTTGGATGTCCTCCGGCCCGAGGAAGATGGCGTGGCCGCCGAGCTGTGTCATCCCGGTCTCGAAGGAGATCCGGGTGCGGGTCGAGGGCTTCTCGAACAGCATCCCCAGGGTGTGGTCGGGGAGCCGGGCCGCGTCCTCGCCGGCTTTGATCGCCGCCGCGCGGTCGAGGACGGTCTCCAGTTCGGCGGGCGCGAGGTCGTCGATGTCGAGGAAGTGGTCGGTCTCAAGCATCGTCGATCAGTCCGCGAGGCGCTCACAGACGTCGACCAGCACGCCGATCGAGCTGTCGTACTCCGCGAGATCGAGGTGTTCGTTCGGCGCGTGATCCAGGTCGGAATCCCCCGGCCCGTAGGTCGCCATCGGGCAGTCCCACGACCCGGCGTAGATGTTCATATCGCTGGTGCCGGTCTTCCGGAGGAGCCGCGGCTCCCCGCCGGCCCCGCGGATCGCGGCCCGAAGCGCGCGGGCGACCGGCGTGCGCGGACTCGCCATCACCGGCGGGATGGGGGTCTCCCAGTGGACGCCGCCGTGGTCGAGTTCGCCCTCGGCGACCTCCCGGACGTCGTCGATGGTGTACTTCGGCGGGACGCGGAACTGGACGTCGACGGTCGCCTCGACGGCGAGGCCGTCCTCGGTCGGGCCGCCGTCGAAGCGGACCGGCTTCGTGGTCACGGTGTCGAAGACGCCCTCCGAGTGGTCGACCTCGAAGAACGCCGCGACGCTCGACCACCAGTTCACCGCCGACTGGATCGCGTTGTCGTCGGGCCGCGAGGAGTGCCCGAGTTCGCTCGTGGCGACGTAGGTCCCGGACAGGAACCCGCGGTAGCCCAGGGTGATGCCGTCCCACCCCGAGGGCTCGCCGTTGATGACGGCATCGGGGGCGTCGCGATCCTCGACGAGGTGCCACGCCCCGTTGGAGCCGGTCTCCTCCCGGACCACGCCCGCAAAGGAGACGCCGGTCTCGACCGCCGCGACCGCCATCGCCGCCAGGGCGCCGGTGGCGTCGACGCTGCCGCGGCCCCAGAGCACGCCGTTCTCGATCTTCACCGGCACGTCGCCGGGGACGGTGTCGACGTGGGAGGTCAGGAGGACGGCGTCGTCGGCCGGCGCCCGGACGTTGCCGGCGTCGTCGATCCGGACCTCGCGGTCGTTGGCCTCGAAGAACTCCACCAACCGCTCGGCCGCGGCGGCCTCCTGCCCCGAAGGCGAGGGGATCGACACCAGGTCCGCAAGCAGCGTCTGCGCCTCGGTCAGCCCCTCGGTCAGCCCGGGCTGGACGTCGAAGACGTCGTGATCCGCGAGGAACCCGACGGCGTCGTCGGGCGATTCCTCGGCGTCGACCTCGTCGACATCGAGTTCCGTGCTCATCCCAGCACCTCCACGAACGAATCGACGAACTGGTCGGCGTGGGCCTCGTCGATCGTCAGCGGCGGGAGCAGCCGAACCACCGTCCGGCCGGCGGGGAGCGCGAGCACCTGCTCGGACAGCGCGAGGTTCTTGAGCACGCGGTTGGCGCCGCGTTTCACCTCGACGCCGATCATCAGGCCGACGCCGCGGATCTCCCGGACGGGGAGGTCGTGCTCTTCGACCGCGGCTTCGAGTTCGCTCCGGAGGTACTCCCCGACCGCCGCGGCGTTACCGGGGACGTCCTCGTCGACGACCGTATCGAGGGTGGCGTTGGCCGCCGCACACACCACCGGCCCGCCGGAGAACGTCGAGCCGTGGTCGCCGGAGTCCTCGGCGATCCAGTCTTTCACGAGCGTCGCTCCCAGCGGAAGGCCGTTTGCGATCCCCTTCGCGGCGGTGAGGATGTCGGGCTCGACGCCGACGCCGTCGCAGGCCCACAGCGACCCGGTCCGGCCGACGCCGGTCTGGATCTCGTCGAAGACCAGGGCCGCACCGGCGTCTTCGGTCGCCTCGCGGGCGGCCCGGAGGTACTCCGTGGGGGCGGGGTGGATGCCACCCTCGCCTTGGACCGGCTCTAAGAAGACCGCGGCGGTCTCCTCGTCGACGGTCTCTGCGAGCGCTTCGCCGTCGCCGTAGGGGACGAACTCGATGCCGCCGGCCAGCGGCTCGAAGGGCTTCTTGTACTTGTCCTTCCAGGTCATCGCGAGCGCCCCCAGCGTCCGGCCGTGGAAGCCGCGCTTGGTGGCGACGATCTTCGAGCGGCCGGTCGCCGAGCGGGCGAACTTCATCGCCGCCTCGTTGGCCTCGGTCCCGGAGTTACACAGCCAGACGTTGTCGGCGTCGCCGGGGCCGAGCGCCGCCAGCCTCTCGTAGAGCTCCGTCCGGACCTCGACGGGGTACGACGCCTGGACGTAGGTGAGGCGTTCGATCTGCTCTTGGACGGCTTCGGTGACCGCAGGGTGGGAGTGGCCGATCGCGGCCACGGCGTAGGAGGCGCCGAAGTCGAGATACTCGGTGCCGTCGGTCCCGTAGAGGTACGCGCCCTCGCCGGACTCGATCTCGATCGGCTTCTCCGAGAAGACGAACCCGCCGGTCATCCTGTTGCCTCCCCCTCGACGTCCGTCGGTTCCTCGTCGGTCACGACCGCGCTCGCCGCGATGTGCGTGCCGCTCCCCGCGAGCGCGGCGGTGATCGGGTCGTCGGCGTTCGCGCTCGCGACGACGACGGCGCGTGCCCCCGCCTCGAGCGCCTCTTCGGCTGCCATCACTTTCTTGCGCATAAACCCGTCCGCTGCGTTCTTTAGCCCGTCGAATTCTTCCGGGGTCGCGACCGATCCGATCAGGGTCGCGGGGTCGTCGGGGTCGGCGTAGACCCCCTCGACGTCGGACAGCACCACGAGGTCGGCGCCGAGCGCCCCCGCGACCGCCGCCGCGGCCCGGTCGGCGTCGGCGTTGACCGCGACGCCGTCGTCGGCGAGCATCGGGACGGTCACGACCGGGGTGTAGCCGTCGCCGAGCAGCGTCTCCAGCAGGTCGCCGTTCACGTCGGTGATCTTCCCGGAGTGATCGCCGCGTTTGATCTTCTTCTTCCCGTCCTCGATCACGCGCACGGCCGACTTCCGCGGGCCGGTCAGGAGCCCGCCGTCGACGCCGGAGAGCCCGAGGGCGTCGACGCCGGCCCCGCGGAGCGACGCAGTAATATCGGTGTTGAGCTTCCCCGGCAACACCATCGAGAAGACTTCCATCGTGCGTTCGTCGGTGAACCGGCCGACCACGCCACCCGGCGTCTCGACGTAGGTCGGCTCCTCGCCGAGCGCTTCGAGGGTGTCATCGACGGCCGTCGAGCCGCCGTGGACGACGACGACCTCCCGCCCGGAGTCGACCAGCGTTGCGACGTCGCCGACCGCGCCCTCGGGGTCGACGGCGCGGGCGCCGCCGATCTTCACCACGACGGGCGCCGCGTCGGTCCCGCCGTCGGGCCGGAGCTCGTCGACTTCCCGCCCCGGATCGCCGCCGTCGGCTCGGGGTCGCGGCTCGGCTCCGGGGGCGGGTGTCGTCCGGCGAGCGTCGCGCGCGTCGTGTGTGTGATGTTCGTGCGTCATCGTGTACAGTCAGTATGGAAATCCGTGTGTCCGGGTCAGGGAGCGCCGACGGGGTGGAGCCCGGCGAACTCCAGGCCGGCGGTCTCGTCGAGTCCCAGGGCGAGATTCGCCGCGTGGACGGCTTGTCCGGCCGAGCCCTTCATCATATTGTCGATCGCGGAGAAGACGACCACCCGGCGGTTGCCGGGGTCGAGCTCGAAGCCGACCTCTCCGTAATTCGTGCCCGCGACCGCCTTCGGCTCGGGGTAGCGGTAGACCCCGCCGCCGCCTGCGACCGTCCGCATAAACGGCTCCTCGGCGTAGGCGTCGCGGTAGGCGCCCCAGAGGTCGCCCGTCGAGACCGGACTCTCCGGGTAGACGTGGCAGGTCGCGCTCGCGCCCCGGGTCATATCGACCGCGTGGGCCGTAAACGACACCGACGTGCCGAGGAACGCCTCGATCTCGGCCTCGTGGCGGTGGCCGGTGGGGGCGTAGGGCCTGACGATCCCGGAGCGTTCGGGGTGGCTGGAGGCGTCGCCGCCGCCCGCCCCGCCCTCCGAGGAGCCGACCTTCACGTCGACGACGACCTGCTCGTCGCCCGCTAGGATTTCGGCGTCGAACAGCGGCTTCAACCCGAGGATCGCGGCGGTGGCGTTACAGCCTCCAGAAGCGATCAGGTCGGCGCCCGGGAGGTTCCCGCGGTTGAGCTCGGGGAGAGCGTACTCCGACTCCGCGAGCAGGTCGGGCCGCGAGTGGCCGTCGTACCACTCGTCGTACTCGGCCTCGGAATCGAGCCGGAAGTCAGCCGAGAGGTCGACGACCGTGTCGGCGGCCTCCCGGAACGCGTCGATCCGCTCCATCGAGACGCCGTGGGGCGTCGCCGCGAACAGCACGTCCACGGGTTCCAGCTCCGCCGGCGACGTGAACCGCAGGTCCATCGCCCGGAGGTTGGGGTGGACGTGGCCGACGGTCTTGCGCTCCTTCGAGCGGCTGGTGGCCTGGACAACGGAAAACTCGGGGTGCTGGTACAGCAAGCGGAGGAGTTCGCCGCCGGTGAAGCCGGAGCCGCCGACGACCGAGGCGGTGTAGGTCGGGTCGGCGGCCGCGGTCGACTCGCCCCCGTCGCCGCCGCTCATACGGCCGCCTCCGTCTCGTTTGCGACTTTCGTTTCCAGCCAGTCGACGACTTCGGCGGGCACGTCGACATCGACGGCGTCGTTCAGCGCCTTGAACTCGACGGTGTGGTTGACCTCGTGGACCGTGTAATCATCGCCCGCCTCCATCAGGTCGACGCCCAGCAGGCCGCCGCCGACGGCGTCGGAGGCCGTGGCGACGAGGTCGCGGACCCGGTCGTCGGGCCCGAAGGGCTCCACCTCGGCCCCCTTCGCGGCGTTGGTCAGCCAGTGATCCGAGGAGCGCGTCATCGCGGCGATCGGCTCGCCGTCGACCGCGACGACGCGGATGTCGCGGCCGGGCTTTTCGACGAACTCCTGGATGTAGAACACCTTGTGCTGGTAGTGCCCCAGCGTGGCCTTGTGTTCGAGGATGGCCTCCGCCGCGGAACGGGACTCGACTTTCGCCATCAGCCGTCCCCACGACCCCACGACGGGTTTGATCACGCAGGGGTAGCCGAACCGTTCGATGATTTCGAGGGCGCTGTCGGTCGTGAACGCAACTTCCGTGGTCGGCGTCGGCACGCCGGCGGCCTCCAGCGCCAGGCTGTTTTTCACCTTGTCCGAACAGACGTCCGCCGTGTCGGAGCCGTTGACCACGGGCACGTCGTAGGCGTCCAGAAACTGGGTGACGTAGAGGCTCCGGCTGGTCGCCAGACACCGGTCGACCACGACGTCGACGCCGTCGAACGCTTCCGGCGGATCTGAGAGGCCGAACTGCTCGTCCCGGACGTCGATCTTCGCCACCTCGTGTCCGCGGTCGCGGAGCTCCGAGAGGAGAAGCTTCTCGTCCCGACGGATCCGGGAGTACAGCAGCCCGACCTTCATCTCACTCGCCCCAGTCCTCTTCGAGCTCCGGGGCTTCCTCCAAGACGACGGGGTCGACGGAGATTACTTCCAGTTCCGCGCCGGTCGCGGGACTGTCGACGATCTCGCCGACCTCGACGTCGGACGGGATCTCGATCTCCTCGCCTGTCAGCGGGTCTTCCGCGGTGATCGTGTCTGCCATACTTCGCTGTCGGCGTGGCGGAGACTTAAACCCATCGAAAGTATCGGATCTCTTAACTGAGTAGCGGTGCCACTAACGGCGTGGAACAGTCGAACGATCGGTCCGCGTGAAACCTATGTCTGATTTCGTATGTTAATAGCCCCGGGCGGGGCTCGGCGTCGGCACCGGGGGAACTCCGTGCCGCGGCCGCGGGCGTCGCGGTCAGACATACGACGCGACCTCCCGTTCCAGCGCCCCGGCGGCGTCTTCGAGCGCGTCCCGACGGTCGGCGAGCGCCGCGGCGTCGGCGTCGATCCCCGCTTCCGCGGCGTCGAGGTGCGCCGCCACCGCCTCGGGTGCCGGACCGCCCGCGGAGTCGCGGCTGGCGACGCTCTCGCGGGGGTCCAGCACCGCCTCGATGCGCTCGCGGGGGACGTACTCGAACAGCGACTCCCCCAGCACGTCGGTCGCGACCGCATCGAGGGCGTCGACGTCGGGCGTCCCGCCGTCGGCGCGCTCGGCCGCGGCCGCGAGCACCTCGTGGGCGGTCCGGAACGGCACCCCCGCCATCGCGAGGGCGTCGGCGACGCCGGTCGCGGTGGAGAACCCCTCGCCCGCGGCGGCTTCGAGCGTCTCCGCGGGCCACTCGGCGGTGCCGACCGCGCCCGCGGCGACCGCGGTCGCCTCCGTGACCGCGTCGACCGTCTCCCAGACGTGGGGGGTCGCCCGCTGGAGGTCGCGGTTGTACGCCCGCGGCAGCCCCTTCAGCGTGGTCAGCAGGCCGGAGAGCCCGCCGACCGCGTCGCCGGCGACCGCCCGTACGAGTTCCAGGCTGTCGGGGTTGACCTTCTGGGGCATGATCGACGACGTGGAGGCGTAGGCGTCGTCGAGGTCGACGTAGCCCTTGTTGGCGAAGACGACGAGGTCCTCCGCCAGCCCCGAGACGGTGACGGCGTGGGTCGCGAGTGCCGCGGTCGATTCCGCGAGGAAGTCCCGCCCCGCGGCGGCGTCCATCGAGTTGTCGACGACGCCGTTGAAGCCCAGAAGCTCCGCCGTCCGCTCCCTGTCGACGTCGAACGGCGTGCCCGCGAACGCCGCCGCCCCCAGCGGCGACCGGTTGACCCGGTCGTAGGCCTCCAGCAGGCGGGCGGTGTCGCGGGCGACCGCCGACTCGTAGGAGGCCAGATAGTGCGCGACCGTGGTCGGCTGGGCGGGCTGGAGGTGGGTGTAGCCCGGCATCACCGTGTCGACGTGGTCGGCGGCCGCGTCGAGAAGCGCCTCCCGGAGCGCGACCGTCGCCTCGGCGGCGTCTTGCAGGTCCTCGCGCAGGCGGTAGCGGATGCACGCCGCGACCTCGTCGTTCCGACTCCGGGCGGTGTGCATCCGACCGCCGTCGGGGCCGACGCGGTCGATCACGGCGGTCTCGATCGCCTCGTGGACGTCCTCGCCGTCGGGGAGCGCGCCGTGGCCTGCGGCCTCGACGTCGTCGAGGGCGGTCAGGATCCCGCCGGCGACGCCGTCGTCGACGATCCCCTGCTCGGCCAGCATTACGACGTGGGCGCGGTCGACCGCGAGGTCGGCGTCGAAGATCCGCTCGTCGGCCGCGAGGCTCGACAGGAACCCGCGGGCGGGGCCGCCGCTGAAGCGGTCCCGGCGCACGACGCTCCCGGCGTCGCCGTCGCCCCCGTCGTCACTCGCCTCCTCGCCCGGCATCGCTCACTCCCAGTCGCCCTCGTCGTCCTCGCGCCCCTCGACGGCGTCCCGTGCGGCGTTGGCGAGCCGCCCCTGGAACCCGTGGTACTTCGCGACGCCGGTGGCGTCCTTCTGGGTGATCCCGCCCACGTCCTCGGTGTTGAACGACGCCGCGTCCTCGGAGTACGCGGCGTATTCGGACTCGCGGGCGACCGGGCGGGCGCGCCCGCCCTCGAACTTGATCGTCACCGTACCGGTGACCCGGGCTTGGGTCTCCGCGACGAACCCCTCCAGGGCGTCCACGAGCGGGTGATCGACCAGCCCCTCGTACCCCTTCTGGGCCCACTCGTCGTCGACGCGGCGCTTGAAGTCGCGTTCGTCCTTCGTGAGCACGAGGCCTTCGAGCGACTCGTGGGCGGCGAGCAGCGTGGTCGCCGCGGGGTGCTCGTAGTTCTCGCGGACCTTCAGCCCGAGCATCCGATCCTCCATCATGTCGGTGCGCCCGACGCCGTGGGCGCCGGCGCGGTCGTTGAGCCTCCGGATCAGCTCGACGGGATCGAGTTCCTCGCCATCCAGGGCAACGGGATAGCCGTCCTCGAAGCCGATCTCCACGAGTTCGGTCTCCGTCGCGGTTGCGGGGTCCGTGGTCCACTCGTAGATCTCCTCGCCGGGGACGTGGCCGGGGTCCTCGAGGTCGCCGCCCTCGACCGACCGGCTCCAGAGGTTGGTGTCGATCGACCACACGCCGTCGTTGCCCGACTGGACGGGGAGGTCGTTGTCCTCGGCGTACGCCATCTCCCACTCGCGGGTGAGTTCGAGTTCGCGCACCGGCGCGACCACCTCGAGGTCGGAGCGCCGCCAGACCGCCTCGAACCGGAGCTGGTCGTTGCCCTTCCCGGTGCAGCCGTGGGCGAGGGCGTCACACCCCTCGGTCTCGGCCACCTCGAGGATCGCCTCGGCGATCACCGGCCGCGCCAGCGCCGTCCCCAGCGGGTACCCTTGGTAGGTCGCGTTCGCCCGGACCGACTCGAAACACAGGTCGGCAAACTCGGCTTTCGCGTCCACGACGTGGAGGTCGAGCCCGTGGGCCTCTGCGGTCTCTCGTGCCTCCGCGAACTCGGATTCGGGCTGTCCCACGTCGACGGTCACGCCGACGACCTCGTCGTACCCGTACTCCTCTTTGAGGAGCGACACGCACACCGTCGTGTCCAACCCGCCGGAGAAGGCGAGCGCCACGCTTGTCATATACCACCGTCTCGGACGCTCTCCCGTATAAATTACACGGTTTAGGGGGTTGGAAACAAAACGCGAGGATGCCTCTGGAGACGCTGGTCGCTTCCCAGTCAGTCGATACGACGTGGAGGAGGTAATACTGGGCCTACGCGGCCCGTCGTCGCGGTCGCGCGACGCCGGCCGACCGGACCGGACCGCGGCTCTCGGGGGCCGAGACGGCCGGACGCGCGGCTCCCGGGGCGCGACGGCCGTCCCGCGTGTGGAGCCGCGTCATCGATTGACGTAACTCTCCTCTCCCACTAAACGGTTTCGAGAGCGGCCGAGGTCCCGCCGCGGGGGTCCGATCATCCCCCTGCGGGTCGGAGGCGGCGGGCGGCGCCTTCGACCGCGTCGGAGTGCTGCATCAGCACCGTCCCGAGGACGCTCATCACCAGGACGTACCCCACCGCCAAGGCGGGGATGGTCTCCCGCATCACCACGGTCGACCCGCTTGCGGCCAGGGCAGCGATGACAAGGGAGAACTCCCCGCGGGGCACCAGCCCGACCCCGACGCGGAGCGACCGGTGCGCCGAGAGGTCGTAGACGCGACCGCCGAGGTAGCCGGAGAGTAGCTTCGCGGGGGTAGTTAGCAACACCGCCGCCGCCAGCGGGACCACGACGCCGACGACCAGCCGCGGGTCGGTGCCGACGCCGATCCAGAAGAAGAAGACCGCGGCGAAGACGTCCCGGACCGGCGTGAGCAGCCGCTCGATCCGGTCGCGGTGGCCGCTGGTGGCGAACCCCATCCCGATGAAGAAGGCCGCGACCGCCTCGCTCACGCCGAGCGTCAGCGCGACGCCGGCGACCGGGACCACCACCCCGAGGGTGCGGAGGACGAACGACTCGGTGTCGGCCACGTCCAACACCCTGGTGAAAAAGCCCGTCCCGTACTGCACGGCGGCGAGAAGCGCCCCTAAGAAGGCGAAGGCCACCGCCAGCGACCGCCCCAACTCGGCCACGTCGCCCCCGCCGACGACGAGGGATGTGACCACCGCGAGATACACCGCGATGAACAGGTCCTCGAAGACGAGGGTGCCGAGGATCGGATCGGCCTCGGGGTCGGCGATCCACCCCAGGTCGATGAGCGTCTTCGTGATGATCGCCGACGACGAGATGTAGACGATCCCGCCGAGCAGCAGCGCCTCCGTCGCCGACCACCCCAAAGCGAGTCCGAGCGCGATCCCCAGCGGCAGGTTCAACGCCGCGTCGACGACGCCCGCGCGGCTGATCTGCGAGCGGGCGGCGAACAGCCGGTCGAGGCTGAACTCCAGCCCGAGGAAGAAAAGCAGGAGCACGATCCCGACCTCCGCGAGCACGGCGAGTACCTCCCCGTGCGGGACCGCGGGGAGCCCGACCCGGCCGGCGACGAAGGGACCCGCGAGCATTCCGCCCACGACGTACAGCGGGATCACGGAGAGGCCGATCCGGAGCGCGAGCGCCCCGGCGACGGCACACACGAGGAGCACCTCGCCGAACTCGAAGAGCCCGGCCGCCATTACTCGCCCGTCACCCACGACTCAAGGGCGTCGCAGTCGTCGCGGGAGCCGACGGCGATGAGCATATCGCCGGCGTGGACCGTCGTCTCACCCCCCGGTGAGGGGAGCACCTCGTCGCCGCGCTCGATGGCGACGATCGACGCCCCGGTCTCCGCGCGGAGGTCGGAGTCGGCCAGCGTCCGCCCCGCGAGCGGCGACTCCTCGCCGACCTCGACCCACTCCAGCATCGTGTCGCCGCCGAGGAGCGTCGCGACGTCCTCCGAGCGGACCGGCTGGAAGTACGCGCCTTCGAGGATCGTGCCGACGCGGCGCGCCAGGTCGTCCGGCAGCTCGAAGAGCTTCTCGGAGTCGCTGTCGGCGGTCTCCCGCAGGAAGACCTCCCGGTGGCCGTCGTTGTGGGTCACGACCACGAGCCGGGAGCCGTCCGGCACGTCGATCTCGTGTTTCTTGCCGACGCCCGGGAGGTCGCTCTCGTAGACGGTCACGCCCGGTGGTTCGTCGGCGCCGTACAAAAGTTGTGCTCCGCGGGAGGGGACTGATTACGCGAGCGCGGGGACGACACCGACATCGAACACGGGCGCGGCGCCGGTAGCGGCGAGTACCGCGCCGCCGGCGACGGCCGCAACGAGCGGGATCGAGGCGTTGTCGTCGACGACGTACCCCGAGATCACCGGCGTGAACCCGTCGGCCAGCGTCGCGGCGGCGGCGGCGGCAACTGCCGCGACGACGCCGGCCGCGGGTCCCGCGGCCGGCACCAGGAACGGCACCGAGACGGCGAGACAGACCAGAAACATCGCCGCGAGCGTGCGCGGCCGCTTCGGTTCGCCCGCCTCGCGGGACCCCGACAGCAGCCCCGAGACCGGATCGCCGATCGTCAGCATCAGCGTCGCCGGGACGGCGACCTGCGGCGCGAAGACCAGCACGACTGCGGTGATGCTGAACATGTACAGCCCGTAGCCCGCCACGTTCTCCTGTTCGTACGGGCGGGTGAGTTCGTCGTAGATCGCCCACTCGAGGCCGACCGCCAGCCGGACGAACTCCAGTGCCGCCGCGACCGCCGAACACGCGAGCATCACGAAGCCGAACTGTCGCCACGTCACGAGATCGAGCACGTAGAGGAGCGGCAGCCCCGTGCCACTGGCGTGGACGAGTCGCCGCTTGAGCTCGCGCCGCGCCGCGAGGTCCTCGGCGAGCGTGGCGACCGGCACCTTAGGCGTCCGTGTCGGCCGTGACGGCGTCGTAGGCCGCGACCAGCCCGTCGAACGACGTGTCGCCGTCCATCACGGCCTCGAGCTCGGTCGACAGCGACTCGATCGGGAGCCGGACCTGCCGTGCGGAGTCCCGTTCCCGGACCGTCACGGTGTCGGGGCCGTCGCCCTCCAGGCCGTCGCGGTCGACGGTGACGCAGAACGGCGTCCCGACCTCGTCCTGTCGGCGGTACCGGCGGCCGATGCTGCCGGAGTCGTCGTAGGTGACGCTGAACCCCGCCCGCCGGAGGTCGTCGACGACGCCCTCCGCGCGGTCGACGAGTTCCGGGACGTTCGAGACCAGCGGGAACACGCCCACGTCGGTGGGGGCGACCGTCGGCGACAACGAGAGGTAGGTCCGCGTCTCGTCGCCGACCTCGTCCTCGCGGTAGGCGTGCGCCAGGAGCGTGTACACCGTCCGGTCGACGCCGAAGGAGGGTTCGATCACGTGCGGCGTGATGTGCTCGCCGTTGACCGTCCGCTCCTCGATCCGGAAGTTCGCCACGTCGCTGTCGACGGTGCGGGTCTCGCCGCCGACGGTGACCTGCACCTCGTCGCCGTCGAACGCCGCGGGGTTGCGGTCGGCCAGTTCCTCCAAGGCGGCGGCGACGTCGGCGGCCTCGCTCCCGTACTCGGGGCCGAGCACGCTCATATCCGGCTCGACGACCGCCCGCTCGACCGTCCGCGGCTCTTCGAACTCCCGGAAGACGGTGAAGTCGTCGTCGCCGTACTCGGCGTGTTTCGAGAGGTCGTAGTCGCCCCGGTAGGCAAAGCCCGCGACCTCGATCCAGTCGCCGTCGACCTCGCTTTCGGCGTCCCAGCAATCGGCGGCGTAGTGTGCCCGCTCCCCCGGGAGGTGCTGGCGGAACCGGAACCGGTCCGTATCGACGCCCACCCCCTCGTACCACTCCTGGGCGATCCCGAGGAAGTAGCCGATCCACGCGTCGCCGACGATCCCCTCCTCGACCGCCGCCCCGATCGTCGTCTCGACGTAGGCCCCGCCGTCGGCCTCCTGTTCGGTGACGGGGTAGAGCGTGACCTCGACGTCGGCGACGCGGTCGAGGTCGGGGTCGTCGCGCTCGGGATCCACGAACTGCTCCAGTTCGGCCTGGGTGAACTCCCTGGTGCGGACGATGCTCTTCCGCGGCGAGATCTCGTTTCGGTACGCTCGCCCGATCTGTGTGACGCCGAACGGCAGGCTGTTCCGGGCGTACTCCTTGATCCGCGGGAACTCCACGAAGATCCCCTGGGCGGTCTCCGGCCGGAGGTACCCCGGCGTCGACGACCCCGGCCCGATCGTCGTCTCGAACATCAGGTTGAACTGCGTCACCGCCTCCTCGGCCAGGTCGCCGCCGCAGTTCGGACACCGGATCCCGTGGTCGCCGAGCAGGTCCTCGACGTCGGCGACCGGGAGCGATTCGGCGTCCTCGATCGACGTGTTGTCCTCTATCAGGTGGTCCGCGCGGTGGGACTCCCCGCAGTCGGGACACTCCACCAGCATATCGTCGAAGCCGTCGAGGTGTCCCGACGCCTCGAAGACGGGTTCGGGCATTATCGTCGGCGCCTCGATCTCGAAGTTACCCTCCCGGACGGTGAAGCGGTCGCGCCACGCGTCCTCGACGTTCGATTTCAGCGCCGCACCCTGCGGGCCGAAGGTGTAGAACCCCGCCGCGCCGCCGTACGCCCCGCTGGCGCCGAAGAAGTAGCCGCGGCGTTTCGCGAGTTCCGCGAGGCGTTCGCCCTCGCCGCTCATCACACCGCCTCCACCAGGTCGACGTCGCGAACGATCCCGACGAGTTCGTCGCCGGCGACGAGCGGTACCTGCTCTATGTCCTCGGTGAGCATCGTCTGGGCGACCTCCGTGGCCGGCTTGGTCCGCGGGACGGCGGTGATCTCCTCGGACATGAACCGCGAGGCGGGCTCGGCGGGGATCTCGACGTTCCGGGTGGGGATGTACCGCTTGCCGACCGCCTTGATTCCCTCCCACATCCAGTCGTCGTCCTGGCCGGCCACCGAGTCGCCGGTGTCGTCTTCGCCCTCCACCACGCGGGCGACCTCGATGATGTCGACCTCAGTGAGGATGCCCGCCATCGACCCCTCGCTGTCGAGGCAGACGGTGTACGGGACGTTCGCGTAGTGGATCTCCCGTTCCGCGACCGGGAGCGGCGTCTCGACGTAGGTGGTGTTCACGTCGGCCGTGGCGATCTCGCCGGCGGTGGTGTCGACGGCGACCTCACCGCGGGCGATGACCCGGATCACGTCGGTGACGGTGATGATCCCGTCGAGCCGGCTGTCGACCACCGGGAGCCGACGGCTCCCGGCGTCGACCATCAGCCGCGCCGCCTCCTCGACGGTGGCGTCGGGGGTGACGGTCGGAACCTCGCGCATAAGCACCGCGAGCTGGTCCTCGTCGGGGCGCTCGATCAGCTCCTGGCGGGAGATCAGCCCGCGGTACTCCTCGCCGTCGTCGGTCTGCTTGACGACCGGGACCGAGGAGAAGCCCCGCTCCTGGAGGTACTCCAGCACGTCGTCGCGGGTCCCCGGGAGTTCGACGGTGACCAGCTCATCGCGGGGCGTCATCGCGTCGGCAACGTTCATACCCGCCTTACTCCGCCACACCTCTTGTACTCTTTGAAGCCCCCGGACATCCGGCCGGCGGGGCAGGACGTGCGGGTCGGGCCCGTCAGCGGGTTACTCCGCGATGTCGGTCACGTCGAACCGGGCGCCACCGTCCTCGGTGTCGGTGACACTGATCTCCCACCCGTGGGCCTCGACGATGCTCCGGACGATCGCCAGCCCGAGCCCGGTTCCGCCGTCGGAGGTATGACCGCGGTCGAACACCGCATCACGCTCGGACTCGGGGATCCCGGGACCGTCGTCGGCCACGTAGAACCCGTCGTCGGACCGACCGACACGGACCACGACGTCGTCACCGGCGTGCTCTACCGCGTTCCGAAACAGGTTCGCGAACCCCTCCTGAAGCCGGTCGGGGTCGGCGTCGACGACCCCCAAGTCGCCCTCGACGCGGAGGTCGGCCGCCGCGGTGTCGACTGCGTCCCACGCCAGGTCGGCGACGTGGGCGAGCCGCACCGCCCGAGTGTCGCTGATGTCCTCACCCTCCCGGGCCAGCGTCAGCACCTGGTCGATGAGGTCGTCCATCCGGTCGGCAGCGCGGGCGGCCCGGTCCAGGTGGTCGGAGTCGGTCTCCGCCTGCGCGATCTCGATCGAGCCGGTCACGACGTTGAGCGGGTTCCGGAGGTCGTGTGAGACGACGCTCGCGAAGGCCTCCAGCCGCTCGTTTTGCGCCGCGAGTTCCCGCTCGCGCCGGACCCGGGCACGGGAGTGAGTTACGACATCAGCCGCGGTCCGGAGGGTGCTCACCTCCGGGCCGCGCCACTCCGGATCGGCGGTCAGCGTCTCGAAGCCGACGAACCCGACGAGCGACCAGCTGTCGACCATCGGCAGGAACACCGCAGACCGGACACCGGCGTCCCGGAGGTGCCGCCGCGTCGGGCCGGCCGGCAGCTCCCCGACGTCCGGCACGGGGACGTTCTCGAACCCCTCGAGCCGGTCGACGAGCCACTCGTGGGCGTCGAGGTCGAGGCGCCGGGGCTGTCGCGGGTCGATGTCGTCGGCGGTCCACTCCGCTGCAACGCTGAACGCGTCCCCACGGGACTCGACGGTGTAGCCGCGGTCGGCGCCGATGTGCTCGCCGACGGTCCCGAGGCTCCACTCGATCTTCGTGTCGAGTTCGTCGGGTTCGGCGCTCATCAGGCTCGTCGAGACGTCGAGGACGATACTCCGGAGCGTGGCGTGGTGTCCGTCCGCGTCGGGCGGTCCGGTGTCGGACGCTACCCGACCGGACGCCAGCTCCCCGGGCAGCCCATCCATAACCGGGGACACGCGCGCCGTTACTATGTGTGTTTCCACGCAGTATCAGGTCTGATACTCCACGTCGGGGCGGCAGCAGGTGGTAGAGTAGCCAGCGGCAGGGTGTCGTAGAAGAGTCATTACGGTGTTTATTTCACGATTTCGTGGGCGAATCAGCCGTGAAATCCTGGTTGCGGGTTGAGCGGCGTAACGCGGCTGTCCCGTAATCCGATCACATACTATCGGTACCTTCGAAAAATATATTTTCTACACATTCTTTAATTATATACGATCAGGTATGACTCTGTCATCGGCGTCGGCGTACGAAGCAGCGGCAGTTCCCGACTCCGGGGACCACGCCATCGTGGTCGGTGGAAGTATGGCCGGTCTCCTGACGGCACGGGTCCTGATTGACGGTTATGACCGAGTGACGCTGCTTGAGCGCGATCCAATGACGGACGAACCGGTAGCCCGCCGCGGGATCCCGCAGTCACAGCACGTCCACGTGATGCTAGAGCCGGCCCGAATCGTGCTCAACGACCTGTTCCCGGGATACCAAGACGAGGTTCGGGACGAGGGTGCGCTCGTACTTGATGCCGCAACCGAACTCGACTATTTCGACAACGGAAAACGTCTGGCAGACCCGGCGAGCGAACTCCCGATGCTTTGTGCGAGCCGCCCGCTATTCGAACAGGTCGTCCGCCGGCGGGTGACGGACAGCCCAGAGATACGTATTCGGGACGAGTGTCAGTTTGTCGATTACCGCAGCGACGATGACGCCACAGCAGTCGAAGGTGTTCGATTCCGGGGAGAAACTGGTGAGGAACGGACGCTCTCGGCTGACCTCGTCGTGGACGCCACTGGCCGCACCTCACGAACTCACAAGTGGCTCGCAGACAACGGCTACACGTCGCCACCGACCGATCGTGTCGACGTTGACCTCGCGTACGGAACCGTCACCGTCGATCGCCCCTCCGAAGAGCGTCGTGCGTATTTCTGCGTCCCGCAGGTTGGCGAGCCGAAGGGCGGCGTCGCAATACCCGCCGAGGGCGATAGCTGGATTGTCACCCTGTTTGGGATGCACGGGGGCCATCCTCCGGGCGACATTGAATCGTACATCGACTTCGCTGACCGACTCCCAATGTCATCGATAGCCGACCTGCTCCGGCAGCAGGAGTGGGTGTCCGAGGAGGTTAGCGTGTATCCGTTCCCGGCCAGCCAGTGGCGGCATTACGAGGCGCTTGATCGGTTCCCGGACGGACTCGTGGTTACCGGTGACGCTATTGCGAGTTTCAATCCCATCTACGGGCAGGGGATGTCTGTAGCAGCACTCGATGCGCTACAGCTCCACCACGTGCTTTCCAATGGCGCTCACGACATCGGCCTCCGGTTTTTCGATCGAGCCGAAACGCACCTCGAGGTGGTCTGGCAGGTAGCAGTCGGGGGTGATTTCCAGTTTGAGGAGACCGACGGGCCGAAACCGTTCGGAACCGACATCTTCAACCGGTACCTCTCCCGGTTGATCGACACTGCACACGACAACGAACAGGTAGCCGAAGCGTTTTATCGTGTACTCCGATTGGAGGAACGACCGACAAGCCTGTTCCATCCGCGTATCGCCGCTCGGGTGCTTTTGCCCTCCTGAGTCGATCTCTTTCGCTACAGCCGTTCGTCTGTACTGAGCGATTCGAAGGTATGGAGATCGGTGTGCCGATCGCTCTATGACGCCCTTGCCAGCGGGACTACGTTTCGCAGAACAGCGAGTGTGGTAGACATACGTATTGTTTTTTGACCTAATTAGTACTACTCCAACCCTTTTTCGATAAATACTACATATTCGTTTTGTACCTCGTCGTGACGTTCCGACGGGTTTATGTATGAGTGAGACACACTCACAAACATGACGCAGAACGCGACGGCGGTGACGGACGCGTCCAACACCGAGGTGATGGCCTCAGTCGACTCCGCCTCCGCACAACCGGAGTTCGTCATCGCGGACGTCTCCCGGGACGACGCGTGGCTGTCGGTGCCGGTAGCGGAAGCGCCGTCGCTTCGCGAGTGGATCTGACGACGCCCCGTGCCGCTCCCCGCGACGACACCCCCTCCCGATGGTTACTTACCGGACGACAGTCCGGACTCCGCGCCCCCGGCGCCGTAGCGACCGCGGCTCACAGGGCCTCAAGAACGGCGTCGGCGACCGTCCCGAGCAGTTCGACGCCAACGGACCTCGCGCGGCCGAGGAGACCGTCGTCTTCCTCGCCGTCCGCGTCGTCGATAGCTGCGTCGCCGCCGGGTCGTCCGGTGTCGCTCATCGGCTCCGTTCCGGCGCGCCGATACGTGCTCGCCGCACTTGTGCGTTCGCCGTCGGATGCGATCCGTCGGCGGCGGGGATCGCCCCGCCCCGAACGAGGGATTTTTGTCCGCGTCCGCCGAGGGGGCGGATATGCAGTACCGCGAGGTTGACGCGACCAGGGAGTTCCTGCTGCGACTCGAGACGGGCGCCGACTGGCGCACGGAGATCGAGGAGTTCGCCGACCTCGAAGGGATCGACGCCGCGTGGTTCCAGGCGATGGGCGCGGTCCAGGACGCCGAGGTCTGGTTCTACGACCAAGAGGACACGGAGTACCGGTCGGTGCGGTTCGACGAACCGCTGGAGGTAGCGGCCTGCGTCGGCAACGTCGCGGACCTCGAGGGGGAACGGTTCGCCCACACCCACGCGGTCCTCTCCCGTCCCAGCGGCCAGTCGCTGGCGGGACACCTCAACGCGGCCACGGTGTTCGCGGGCGAGGTGTATCTCCGAGAGTTCGACGAACCGCTGGAACGCGAACGCGACGAGCCGACCGACCTGGACCTCTGGCTCTGATGCGGTCGGACGACGAGCGGCACTTCGAGCGGATCGAAGCCCGTCTCGACGAGGCGTTCGACCGCGCCGAGCGCGCGAAACGGCAGGGTCACGACCCCGAAACGGAGGTCGAGATCCCGATCGCGAAGGACATGGCCGACCGCGTCGAGAACATCCTCGGGATCGGCGGCGTCGCCGAGCGCGTCCGCGAACTCGAAGGCGAGATGTCCCGCGAGGAGGCCGCACTCGAACTCGTCACCGACTTCGTGGAGGGGACCGTCGGCGACTACGACGGCCGCGCGGGGAAGATCGAGGGCGCGGTCCGGACCGCGGTCGCGCTCCTGACCGAGGGCGTCGTCGCCGCGCCGATCGAGGGGATCGACCGGGTGGAGATCCTGGAGAACGACGACGGCACGGAGTTCGTGAACGTCTACTACGCCGGGCCGATCCGGTCTGCGGGCGGGACCGCCCAGGCGCTCTCGGTGCTCGTCGCCGACTACGCCCGGTCGCTGCTGGGAATCGACGAGTTCCGCGCCCGAAGCGACGAGATCGAACGCTACGCCGAGGAGGTCGCCCTCTACGACAAGGAGACCGGCCTCCAGTACACGCCGAAGGACACGGAGACGAGGTTCATCGCGGAGCACATGCCGATCATGCTCGACGGCGAGGCCACCGGCGACGAGGAGGTCTCGGGCTTTCGCGACCTCGAACGGGTCGACACCAACGCCGCCCGCGGCGGGATGTGTCTGGTGCTCGCCGAGGGGATCGCGCTGAAGGCGCCGAAGATCCAGCGGTACACCCGCGACCTCGACGAGGTGGCGTGGCCGTGGCTCCAGGACCTCATCGACGGCACGATCGGCGGGGGGTCGGCGGAGGACGGCGACGAGGGAGGCACCGACGGCGACGCCGGAGAAGAGGAGCACGACGACACCGAGTCGACGCCGGCGGGCGCCCCCCGGCCCGACCCCTCCGAGAAGTACCTCCGGGACCTGATCGCCGGCCGGCCGGTGTTCGGTCACCCGAGCGCCGCCGGCGGATTCCGTCTCCGCTACGGCCGCGCGCGGAACCACGGCTTCGCGACCGCGGGCGTCCACCCCGCGACGATGCATCTGGTCGACGACTTTCTCGCGACCGGGACCCAGATCAAGACCGAACGCCCCGGGAAGGCCGCGGGGGTCGTCCCGGTCGACTCCATCGAGGGGCCGACGGTCCGCCTCGCCAACGGCGACGTGCGTCGGATCGACGACCCCGAAGAGGCGCTCGCGGTCCGGAACGGCGTCGAGGAGATCCTGGATCTGGGCGAGTACCTCGTGAACGTCGGGGAGTTCGTCGAGAACAACCACCCGCTCGCGCCCGCGTCGTACGTGGTCGAGTGGTGGGTCCAGGACTTTGCGGCCGCCGGCGGCCCGGTGCAGGCGCTCGACGACGATCCCGGTGTCGACCTCGACGATCCGACGCCCGCGGAGGCCCACGAGTGGGCGACGGCGTACGACTGTCCGCTCCATCCCGACTACACGTATCTCTGGCACGACGTGTCGGTCGAACAGTTCGTTGATCTCGCCGACGCCGTCGAGGAGGGGACGGTAGTAGCGCCGGAGGCCGACGGGTCGAGCCACGGGAACGCCGGGGGTGGGGACGCGTCGGCCGCCGACGCGCTCGAACTCCCGAACGACGACGCCACCGCGCGAACCCTCGAGCGCCTGCTCGTCGAACACACACAGCGGGGAGAGACGATTCGGATCCCTGAGTGGCGGCCGCTGGTCCGGTCGCTGGGCTTCGAGGTTGCCGGGGGCGACTCCCGACTCGAACGAACCTGGACGGCGTCGTCGCTGTCGACGGCGGCACGCGAGTGGGAGGGCGGCGACAGCGCGCTGGAGGCGGTAAACGAGGTCGCCCCGTACGACCTCCGGGAGCGTGCACCGACCCGGATCGGCAACCGGATGGGCCGCCCGGAGAAGTCCGAGTCCCGGGACCTCTCGCCGGCGGTCCACACGCTCTTTCCCATCGGCGAGGCCGGCGGGAGTCAACGCGACGTGGGGAAGGCCGCCCGCGCCCGCGACGACGAGGGACGGCGCGGCGTCGTCGACGTTCGGGCGGGCGATCGGGTGTGTCCGAACTGCGACACCCACACCTACCGGACGCGGTGTCCCGAGTGTGCGACCCACACCGAGCCCTTCTACGAGTGCGACGAGTGCGGGCAGGTCGTCGAACCCGACGAGTCCGGCCGGGTCCACTGCGACCGCTGTGACCGCGCGGTCGAGAGCCCACGGTGGGTCTCGGTCGACGTCGGCGAGGAGTACCGGGGGGCGCTGGAGGCCGTCGGGGAGCGGGAGTCCGCCTACGACATCATGAAGGGGGTGAAGGGGCTCACCTCCGCGGACAAAACCCCCGAGCCGATGGCGAAGGGCGTCCTCCGCGCGAAGAACGGCGTGACCGCGTTCAAGGACGGCACCGTCCGGTACGACATGACCGACCTCCCGGTCACGTCGGTCCGGCCCTCCGAGCTCGGCGTGACCGCCGAGGACTTCCGCGAACTCGGATACAGGACCGATATCGACGGCGAGCCCCTCCGGTTCGACGACCAGCTGGTGGAGCTGAACGTCCAGGACGTCGTGCTCTCGGACGGCGCCGCCGAGCACATGCTCAAGACCGCGGACTTCGTCGACGACCTCCTGACCGAGTTCTACGGCCTCCCACCGTTCTACGAGGTCGACGAGCGCGACGACCTCGTGGGCGAACTCGTCTTCGGGATGGCGCCGCACACCTCCGCCGCGGTGGTCGGCCGCGTCGTTGGGTTCACCTCAGCGGCCGTCGGGTACGCGCATCCGTACTTCCACGCCGCCAAGAGGCGAAACTGCTTCCACCCCGAGACGAAGGTCTGGTATCGGGACGAATCGGAAGCGTGGCGTCACGACCCCATCGAGACGCTCGTCAAGGAACGTCTCGATCCCGAGACCGCAGACGAGGACGACTTCGGGACGCTTGTGACGGAACTCGACGGCGACGTGTACGTTCCCTCCATCACCGAAGACGGCGAGGAGGTGGTGCGGCCCGTCGAGGCCGTCTCGAAGCACGTTGCGCCGGAGCATATGCTGGAGATAACGACGCGGAGTGGGCGGCCGATCACGGTGACGCCGGACCACGAGCTACACGTTCTCGACGGTGGCGAGATCCAGTCGAAACAGGCGAGAGAGATAGACGAAGACGATCACGTGATCAAACCGGCCCACCTCGACAGCATCGAAGCGGACGAGCCCGAAAAGTTCGATCTGCTCGCGGAGTTCGTCGGCTCCGAGGTGATTGGTGACGACCGGCTGATGATCAAGGGGCTTGAGAAGGAAGCGCTCTACGATCTGTTCACCGAGCGGCTTGCCGACGGATGGAACGGCCGTTTCTACCCGCTACAGAGCACTGCCGAATATCTCGACCTCACGAAGAAGAGCCTGAGCAACTACCTCTATCGCGGAAGCTTCCCCGTAGACATCCTGTTGGAGTTCTTCGACTCCACCGAGGCGATGTTGGAGTTCGTCCCGACCGACGTGCGGCTCGGTGTGAAACGGGATTCGACTGAGATCGACAGGACAATCGAATTAAACGAGCGCGTCGCCACGCTACTCGGATACTACGCCGCGGAAGGGTTTGCACGCGAACAGAACACTCCGAAGGGGACTATCCACCAGACGACGATCTGCGGGACCGAGGCGGAGGCGCGCGACTTCTATGCGGAGGTGCTCCGTGAGGAATTCGGAGTTGAACCCTACCGCGAGAACCACGCGAAAGTGACAGTGTCAGGTCGACTGCTTCGCGCATTCTTCGATACTGTCCTCGACGTCGGCGTGTACGCACACGCCAAACGGGTTCCGGACTGTATCTTCGACGCACCGGAGCAGATCGTCAGCGCGTATCTGGGTGGTTATTTCAGCGGGGACGGGTCCGCTGACAGGGCAGCCCCACGGGTCACTGCGGACACAGTGAGCCCGGAACTCAAATCGGACGTGCTCGCGCTGCTCACCCGCCTCGGGATCAGCGGACAGGTGAATAACCGTCCCAAAGTCCCGCTTCGAGGACAGTTCCCCGAATTCTATGACGAGGACGACGAGTCGCTCTCGCGTCCTGGTTTCGAGATCAGCGTCTCCCGGGACGACGCCGTCCGGTTTGCCGAACAGGTCGGGTTCCATCTGACTCGGAAAGATCGAACGCTCCGCGGACACGCGTTCGGTCGGGAGGCGGACGACCGAATACCGTACTGTTACGACGGCGGAACGGAGAACTATCTCGTCGATCCGGTCGACGATATTGAGTACGTCGGCGACACTCCGGAACACGTCTACTGCCTCACGGTCGAAGATACGCATTCACTCGTTGCGAACGATATGTCGGTTCGCCAATGCGACGGCGACGAGGACTGCGTGATGCTCCTGATGGACGGCCTGCTGAACTTCTCGAAGTCGTACCTCCCCGACCAGCGGGGCGGCCGTATGGACGCACCCCTCGTGATGTCCTCCCGGATCGACCCCAGCGAGATCGACGACGAGGCGCACAATATGGACGTCGTCCGGCAGTACCCCCGGGCGTTCTACGAGTCGACGCGGGAGATGGCCGACCCCGACGCCGTCGAGGAGCTGATCACGCTCGCCGAGGACTCGGTCGGCACCGACGACGAGTACCGGGGGTTCGACCACACCCACGACACCGGCGACATCGCGCTCGGCCCGGACCTGTCGGCGTACAAGACCCTGGGCTCGATGAAGGACAAGATGGACGCCCAACTGGAACTCGCCCGGAAGCTCCGCGCCGTCGACGAGACCGACGTGGCCGAGCGGATCATCGAGTACCACTTCCTCCCCGACCTCATCGGGAACCTGCGGGCCTTCTCCGGACAGGAGACCCGGTGTCTCGACTGCGGGGAGAAGTACCGCCGGATGCCGCTGACCGGCGACTGCCGGGAGTGCGGCGGCCGGGTCAACCTCACCGTCCATCAGGGGTCGGTGAACAAGTATATGGAGACCGCAACGCGGGTCGCCGAGGAGTTCGGCTGCCGGGAGTACACCAAACAGCGGCTCGAAGTCCTCGAACGGAGCCTCGAATCCGTCTTCGAGAACGACAAGAACAAGCCGACGACGTTTGCGGACTACATGTGACCCGCCGCGGGCGGAGCCGACGCCGGCTACGAGTTCCGCCTGCAGAACTTCGAGCTGTGCGTCCGTCCGAGAGCGACGTCCCGCTCCTGGAACCGTTGTTCCACGCCCGGAACGTGGGTGTACCCCACGACCAGACAGGCGACGTCGACGTCGTCCCGGGGTGAAACCACCCGCTCGACGTTCTCGGCGATCGCCTCGTTGCGCGCCGACAGGGAATCCCGGGCGAGAAAGGCCGCCGGGAGGAACCCGACGACGAAGCCGCACGCGCCGAGCGTCAGCGGCGAGACCCCGGGAAGCACGGCCACATCGAGGAGTCGGCCGGCGGAGAGCGCGACCGAGGAGAGGAGAAATAGTCCCGTCACCGCGAACTGAAACCAGCTGAGGAGGGTCTCCATCGGGGAGACGTCGCCGACGGCACCGACCAGGCTGCGGCCGACGGGTTCGACGTCGAGCCCGTGTTCCGCCGCCACCCGCTCCCGGACGACCCGATCGACGGAACCGAACTGTCGCGTCAGGAGCAGTCCCGGGAGCCCCCAGACCAGGCCGAACAGCGCCCCCGCCAGATACACCGACGGGTGTCGCAGGAGTAGCGCCCGCCGGTCCGCTTTCGTCGGGGTGTCGCGCGGCGCCCCCACGAGGAGCAGATCCGACCCCTCCGAGAACGCCTCGAGCTCCGCGCGGAGTTTCGCAGGGCGGTCCAGACGGACCGTCCCGAAGACGTCGATTCGCGTCACTGGCGTGGGGTATCCCCCCGGCGCATAAAACCGTTCGCTGGGAGGCCGCGGGGGAGATCCGACGACGGGGCCGGGAACCCGCCACGTTCACCCCGCGGGCGTCGCGCACCCCGACCGGGACCGCAGCGGACGAGCGAAAGCCTATTTCTCCCCGACCCGAAGCATCGCGCAGTGAACGGAAGCCGAAAGGAGAGCGAGAGGGCGGTCCTGTTCGATATGGACGGCGTGCTGCTCGAAGGGCGAGGCACCGACCCCGCGGTCCACGCCCGGGCGCTCGAGGACCTGCTGGAAGCCCGCGGGATGGACGTCGCCGAGGAGCACCGCGCGACACTCTCGGAGTACGAGTACAGCGACGCGTTCGTCGAGGCGTGTGCGGCTGTCGGCGTCGACCCCGAGGAGTTCTACACGGCGCGGGAGGAACACAGCGCCGCGCGCACCGTCGACCACGCCGCCGGCCGCGACCTCTTCGACGACGTCGGCGCGCTCGACGGCCTCCCGGACCGGGTCGCGGTCGGGGTCGTCAGCAACAACTACCACCGGACGGTGGAGTTCGTAGTGGAACGGTTCGGGCTCACGGCGTTCGACGCCGCCCGCGGCCGCGAACTCGGCCCCGTGGGGTTCAGCCGGCGGAAGCCCGAGCCGTACTATCTCGTCGACACGCTCGACGCCCTCGGCGCGACGGACGGCATCTACGTGGGCGACCGCGAGACCGACGTCGTCGCGGCACATCGCGCGGGGCTGGACAGCGCGTTCCTCCGCCGGGATCACAACGCCGACGTCGAACTCGGCGTCGAGCCGACCATCGAGGTCGACGGGCTGGACGAGGTCGTCGACGTGATCGGCGAGTAACGGGGGCTACTCCAGGTACCCCAGGTCCCGGAGCCGCTCCTGTGCCTCGTCGTCCATCTCCTCGACCGTATCGTCGGAGACGTCGTCGTCGAGGGCGTCGGTCCAAGCGCCGCCGACCGCGGACTCGAACGCCGACAGTGCGGCTTCGGTCGCCGCAACCGCGGCGTCGTTGCCGTCAGCGAGGTTCTCGGTCTCCCCGGGATCCCTGTCGAGCCGGTAGGCCTCGTCGTCGATGCGGTCGATCCGGACGTACTTGGCGTCGACCCGTCGCGCTGCGCGCATCCGCGAGTAGAACCGCGACTCGTTCGGGAGGTCGATCCCCGCGTCGGCGGCCTTCTCCTCGAGTTGGGTCAGTTCCACGACCGGCCGGGAGTACTCCACGAACGCGTACTCGCCGTCGCCGCGCTGGCCGGGGTCGCGGTCGGCGGCGTCGAGGCCGCCGAAGGCGCGATAGGAGTCGGAGACCAGCGAGCGGGTCGGGTCGAGCGCGACGGCGTCGTCGCCGGGGGCGGCCGGCGTCCCCCCCTCCACGTCGAGGGTGTCCAGGACGGTGTGGTACAGATCGAGGAGTTCGACCTGGTCCCCGCGTCGGTCGGCGTCCAGGTCGGGGTGTTTTACGAGCAGCGGAACGTTCACCAGGGGATCGTAGACGCAGAACTCGTGGCCGTAGAGGTCGTGTTCGCCGTGGAGTTCACCGTGGTCCGCACACACGACGACCATCGTGTCGTCCCACCGTCCCTCGGATTTCAGCCGGTCGAACAGCCGGCCGAGCTGGTCGTCGATGTGGGCGATCTCCGCGTCGTAGAGCCCGCGGATGGCCGCCCACTCGTCGTCGTCGATGTCGCGGGCGCCGGCGTTGTACTCCTTGGAGTTCTGACAGACCGCATCGGAGTCAGCGCCGGGAGCGAACTCCGCGGCGAACTCCGCGGGCGGGTGGTACGGCAGGTGGGCGTCCATCAGGTTGATGAACGCGAAGGAGTTGTCGGCGTCGTCAACGAACTCCATCGTGCGGTCGATCACCGCTGGCGTCTTCGAGTCCGCGGTGTCGCCGCCGGCGAGGTACTCGTGGGCGGTGTTGCCGAGGCTGACCAGTTTGTCCGCGATCGCCCGCAGCGACTCGTTGTCGTTCATCGTCTTCCACGCGCGGGCCAGCGGCCCCGAGAGGAACTCCCCGGGCATCACCTGGAAGAAGTTGTCTTGGTCGTCGAAGCCGTCAGTCAGGTGGGTGTAGGGCGTGATCCACGCGTTCGAGGAGTAGCAGGCGGTGTCGTAGCCCGCCGCCGACAGCGTCTCCGCGAGCGTGGTCGCACCCTCCAGGTAGGGGTTCTCCTGGTCGGCGCCGTGTTGGGAAGGGTAGAGGCCGGTAAACAGCGAGGCGTGGACCGGGAGCGTCCAGGGGGCGGGCGCGACCGCCTGCTCGAAGACGGTGGCCTCCGCGGCGAAGTCGTCGAGGTTCGGCGTCGTGGGGCGGTCGTACCCGTACGGCGTCAACCGGTCCTTCCGGACCGTGTCCATCACCACGAACAGGACGTTTTCGGGCGACTCCGTGCGCATACCCACCCCTCGCGGCGACGGGGGCAAAGAGCCACCGGTCCGCCGTCGCCGGCGGCCCGGAGGCTCACGGGATCGAGGCCGGCATCGAGTTGCGCGTCGGAGAAGCCGGGCGGCCCCTCAGAACGGGGCCTGCGGCCCCTCGTCGCTGCCGCCGTCGTCCCCGGTGGTCTCACCCGGGAACGAGGGGGACATTCCGCCCTCGTCGTGGCCGCCGCCACCGTCCATTCCGGTGTCTGCGTGGACTGTCTCGATCTCGGGGATCTCCTTGACCATCCGGCTTTTGATCGCCTGGATCGTCATCGGGGAGATGCCGCACCCCGAACACGCGCCGCCGAGCATGATCGTGACCTCGCCGCTCTCGCGGTCGAGATGCTGGATCGCGGCGGAGCCGCCGTGCATCTGGATCTGCGGGAAGTTCCGGCGCAGGAAGTTCGTGACTCGCTCCTTGAGGTCGTCGTCGCCGCTTGCGGACTCAGTGCTCATACCGAACGGTTCGGCGGCGACGGGCTTAGACCTTTGGTTCCGGGGGGTCGATCCCGCTCACTCGGCGTCGGTCAGCCCGAACACGGTCCGGAGTTGCGCCCGAAGCTCCTCGACGTAGGCGTCGAGCACCGCCGACAGCTTTCCCTCGTCGACGACGGTCGCCGTCACCCGGTCGGCGGGCTCGTCCGGGAGTTCGATCCGGAACGAGCCGTCGTCGTAGAACGGCTCGGACTCGTTGAGGATCTGCTGGTCGATCGCGTGGATTAACTCCGAATCGTACCGCTCGCTCATCGCCTCGAAGGCGTTCTTGTAGGCACGCTGGAGTTCCGGGAAGTAGTGGACGTACTTGTCCTCGAACTTCTCGGGGTCGAAGTCGGTCATAGCCGTACGTCGCAGGCGGCAGTACAAACAGGTTGTGCCCGCCGGAGGCTGTCGCTGCTTATTTGACCCGTCGAACGGTTTCCGCCGATATGATGAACGGCCTCGAAGTCACGCTCCGACTAGTCGCCGGGGTCGCGCTGATCCTGGCGAACGGCTTCTTCGTCGCCATCGAGTTCGCGCTCACCCGGGTCCGGCAGTACCCCGAATCCGAGTTCGACGAGGCGGGGCTCCGCCGCGGATGGGAGATGACCGACGACCTGGAAATCTACCTCACCTCCTGTCAGGTCGGGATCACCGCCTCCAGCATCGCGGTCGGGATCGTGGCCGAACCCGCCCTGGCAGCGCTGTTCGAGCCGTTCTTCGAGGCGACGGTGCTGGCGTCCGTCGGTGCCGGCGGGATCATCGCCTTCCTCATCATCAACCTCCTCCACCTCACCCACGGCGAGCAGACGCCGACGTACCTCGGCGTCGAGCGCTCGAAGTTCGTGGTCAGGTACGGCGCAACGCCGCTGTACTGGTTCGCGAAGGTGATCTCGCCGATCATCGCGGTCGGCGACAGCGTCGCCAAGTGGACCCTCAAGCTGTTCGGCGTCGAGATGACCGGCGCGTGGTTGGACGCCGAGACCGACTCCATCGAGTCCCGCGCGGACCTCAGACACAAGCTGGGATCGGTCCTCGACCGCGGCGACATCCCGGAGGAGCGCCGCGAGGAAGTGATCAACGCCCTCACGGTCGGCGAACGACCCATCAGAGACGAGATGACGCCCGTCGAGGACGTGGTGTTTCTCTCCACCGAGGAGCCGATCGACGAGAACCTCCGCCGGATCGGCACTAACCCCCACACCCGGCTGCCCCTGATCGGGTCGGAGCCGTCGGACTTCCGCGGGATCGTCTACGTCCCCAGCGTGATCGACCGCGTCGACGACCTCCGCGAGGGGACCGCCACCCTGGAGGACGTGGCAGCACCGCCGATGACGCTGTCCCCCGAGACGCCGATCAGCGAGGCGGTCGATGGGTTCCAGGCCGAACGCCAGGAGCTCGCGTTGGTCGTCGACGACGGCGAGGTCGCGGGGCTTCTGACCGCGACCGACGCCTTCGAGGCGGTGATGGGTGATCTCGAGGATCCGCTGGACGTCGAAACGGGAGCCGGGAGCGCAACCGACGCCGCGGTGTGACGCGGCCGGGGAACCGCGTCGGCTGCGATGGGTGGTATGCGGACCCGGAGGACCTTCGACCGCGGGAGCACGGTCGGGAACGGCCCGATGGAGCCCGAAGTCACGTCGCCTCTGACTCTTCCTCGCCGTCGATCCGCTCTTCCACCTCGGCTTCGACTTTCTCCTCGACCTGCTCGTCGACCGTCTCCTCGACGCGCTCTTCGACCGTCTCCTCGACCTGTTCTTCGACCGTCTCCTCGACGGTCTCTTCGACCTGCTCGCCCACTTGCTCCTCGACGGTCTCTTCAACCTGCTCGCCCACTTGCTCCTCGACGCGCTCTTCGACCTGCTCGCCCACTTGCTCCTCGACGGTCTCTTCGACCGTCTCCTCGACCTGTTCGTCCACCTCCTCTTCGACGCGGTCGACCTGCGCTTCGACCTGCTCTTCGACCTGTGTTTCGGCCTCCGCTGAGACCGCCTCCTGGAGGATCCGCTCGTAGATCGACATCTTCTCCCACACCCGAAGGAGGTAGCCGACAACGAGTCCGCCCTCGAAGGCCGCGACGCGGGGATCGACGCGGAACGCGAGGTACGCGAACCCGCCGATGAAGAGCGCGCCGTAGAGAAGTTCGATGTGAAACTGCGTCTCGCGGCCTTGGAACCGACCGGAGAGTACGCTCGACGACATCGGTAGTCGGTTCGACGTGAGTTCTGAAAAGCCTGACTGGGTCCCGAAGGGAGGTCAGGCCAGAAGCTGGAGCCGCTGGGCCGCCTCGAAGGCGCCGAACGCGACCAGCCCCGCGACCGTCGGCGTCGCGATCCACGTGATCACGATCCGCTTCGTGGTACCGGGGTGAAATAGGTCGAGTTGATCGCCCGCCCACGCCGACCGCTCGCGTTCGGTGAGCCCCTCGGGGCGGACGACCGCCGGCAGCGGCACGCGCCGGCTCGCCCGTCCCCACCCGAGCCCGATCACACACGCCGTCAGGACCACCGCGAGGCTGGCCGGAATCCCCGCCCAGCTCAATCCGGTGAGCACCGACGCCGCGATCATCTCGGCGATCAGCGACGCCTCCAAGGAAAGGTCGGTGATGTCCTCGCCGACTGTCTCCATCGTCCGCGGGCCGAGGGCGAACGCGCCGGCACCGATCGCGACGCCGCCGAGCGCAACGCCCGTGAGCATCCCGAACTGCCCGGAGCCGACCAGCGGTGCGACCGCGTTCGCGACGTTCGAGGCCCCGGCGGAGAACGCCATGTAGCAACTAATCGCGATCACGACTAGTTCGGCGAGCTTCGTGTTCCTGGATTCGAGATCGAGCGTCGCCACCACGGCGTCGTAGAGGTACCGGCCCACGAACGCACACACCCAGAAGGCCAGGATCGCCGAGAGGATCCACCACAGCACCACGACGCCCACCGTCCGCCAGTCGAGGACGCCGAGAGCCGCGCCCATTCCGACGACCGCGGCAACGGCGGTCTGGCTGGTGCTTGTGGAAACCTTCACCAGGTTGCCGAACAGGATCCCGAACCCGATGAAGAGTAGCACGCCGATCGACGCCGCGGGGGTAAAGTACTCCGCGGGGACGAAGCCGCTCCCGAGAGTTTCGACGACGTTGGTTCCGATAGTGAACCCGCCGATGAGCACGAACACCGCCATCAACGCCGACGCCGACCGCATCGAGAGGACGCCGCTCCCGGTCGCCGGCCCGAACGCGACGCCGGTCGAGGACCCGCCGATGTTGACGCCGACGAAGATCGCGACAGCCACCCCGCCGATCAGGACCGCAGAGGCTACCATTGGTGTTCGCTACGCGAGCGAGTACAAGGAGTTACCTCACCCGCACCGACGTGGCGTCGGCCCGGGGTACCGATCCGGAACCGCAGCGAGGTCAGGCTGCTCCGAGACTACCCCTCGATCGGAATCGCCGTCCCGTGGGCGGCGGCTTCGGTCTCGACCGGGAGCGTCACTTCGAGGATGCCGTTGGTGTACGACGCGGAGATCTCCGCCTCGTCGACGTCCTTCGGGAACCTGAACCGCCGGTGATAGGTCCGTTTCCGACCACGCTCCTCGTCAGCGTGCTCGGCGGCGATGTTCAGCACACCGTTGTCCCACGCGAGGTCGATCTCCTCGCGGTCGAAGCCGGGAAGCTCCACTGTGAGGACGAACTCGTCGTCCTCCTCGTACAGTTCGTAGTCGGTACCGGCGTCGTCGAAGATTCGGGACGGGAATCCGAGCCCTTGCATCCAGGAACTTGCGGGATCAGTCGGGAGTGCCATTGCTGATCACCTCGGTTCCACCCGTTATTTGGTTGCGGTTCGTAATAAATATTGTTGGGGTTTGATAGTATGTCAAAAATTACCGCAGGGTGGGTCGGATGTTGCAGGTGCGCTTACCCTCCGTCACCAGCGTACACGATGGAGCGAGTTCGTTCCGGCCCTATTCGGTATATCAATATAGGATGTATACCGCTTCGAGGTGGCACTGTGCAAGTGAAAACAGGTTCGCAGTCCACGGCGGTGCCGCCGCCGTGGGCTCGGGGGAGCTCCGCTCTTCTGGTGGCTCGTCGCCTCAGCCCGTCGAACGGCCGCGAAGCGCCCGGGAGCAGGGGCGAACGAGCGGCGAGGACCGTCGTTTGAGGGAGCGAAACTCCCTGACCACGAAAGACGCTCCCCGTCTATCGAGCGACGGCGAGCGTACCGGGTCGAACCGGTGGCGGTTTTCAAACTACCCGATAGGGCCAGCTACGCTCATCGGACACCGCCGGTTGTGAATCGAGGGGGGATCCGTTGATCCCCGAAACCAAACTCGGGAGCGCCACAGAACCGCGAACGGTCGACGGGAAGAGACACAGCGGGCGCGGGACGCACACGGCGTCGATACCGTGGCGGACACGCCGTCATAAATCCTATTTTGGTATATGAAAGTTCGACCGGTGGCGTCACCGGAGCCGGACAGCCGTCCCTTCGGAATGGTTTTGGGTTATCGAATCGGATACTGCTCGCCTCTCGGACTACAGCCTCGGAACAGTAACCCGTCTTCGGCGTAATTCGGGATCCACTCGATCCGTCCGAAGTATCTATTTTGATACTCAAGGGCAAGCTTTTCAACAGCTATCATCCAGGGAACGGTATGTCCCGAGCACGGACGCAGCTCTCGGAGCAGGTAACGTACGAGGAGATCGACGGCATCGGCGTCTGGAGCGTCGAAGATATGCCGGCAGCGTTGGAATCGGGCGAGTTGGAGCCGGGGGAGGAACACTTCAGGGAGACTGCGAGCGACCCGTCGATGACAGCTGTGGTCGTCGAAGTGGGGAACGCCGGGAGCCTCCCCAGAGAGGCGCTCGCACACGTCAACGAGGAGTGGACCGAACTGGCGGAGGAAACCGGGATCGACGCGACAGCGTACGTAGCGGACGGGTTGAGTCGGTTGGCGATCAGCAACAAGAACGAGGCCGAAGGGATGGAAACGAAAGGGTTCGAATCGCGGGATCGCGCGCTTGAGTGGGCGCGGGAGTTCTGAACCGCGTCGACCGTTCGGAAGGCTTAAGTGGCCCCGGGCGGCCGCCCGCCGGGCGGTCAGTCGCCCGACAGTTGCTCGCCGATGATCCGGTCGGCCTCGGCGACGAACTCGGCGCGGGTCCCCGTGGGGATGGTCGCCCCGGCCGCGACGTCGTGGCCGCCGCCGTCGCCGCCGACCGCGCGGGCGGTCTCGCGCATCACCGCCGAGAGGTCAAGCCCGGATCGGACCAGCGCGTGCGTTCCGCGGGCGCTGACCTTCACCTCCTCGTCGGACTTCTCGGCGAACGCCAGGATCGGAACGTCGCCGCGGATATCGGAGGTGCCGACCGCCATCCCCGCCACGATGCCGACAATGGTCTCCCGGATTCGCGTGCCGGCGTCGAACCACTGGACGTTGCTCTCGACGGTCGTCCCCTCGCTCGTGACCCACTCGATGCCCTCAGAGAGGTTCCGTCGGTGGTTCCGGAGGAGCGTTCGCGCACGGTCGAGCGCCTCGTTGCGGTCACCCAGACACACCGCGAGGCCGACGTCCGCGCGTTCGTACCGCGCGGTCGCGTTCAGGAGCGTGGAGAACTCGCTGACGTCTCTGAGTTCCGTGCCCGGCTCCTCGCGGTTCAGGGTGTAGGTAGTGCCGACCAGGTCGTCGATCCGATCCGCCGGGACGCCAGAGGCGATCGCCCGCTTGACGAGCCCGCTCACCACGGCCTGGCGTTCCGCCATCGTGAGGTCCACCCACCGACGCCACTCGCCGTCTTTCTTCAGTTCCAGGTCCAGCTCGGAGAGGAACTCCACGGCGCCGGCTTGATCGTTCGTGATCCCCGGGATCCGAACGTCGTTTGCGTACTCGAGCAGTTTGGGGAGCGGTCGGGTCTGGCGGCCGTAGACGAGCAGGTCCGTCGCCTCCTCGACCACGTCGGCCGCGACGCCCTCCTCGACGATCCCCTGGTTTGCACCCGAGAGCCCGCCGTCGGTGGCCTGCATGTCCCCGGTCGCGCCGACGACCGCCAGCCCCGCGAGGTCGCGGTTGTCGCCGCCGGGGGGTTCCAGGGCACGGGCGAGGACGTAGCTCGCGCCGGCCCCGGAGAGCTCCGACGCGCCGTCGATCCCGAACAAAAGCGGGTTGAGGTGGTGGTCGGGCTCGCGGTGGTCGGGGAGATCAGCGGGCTGGTGATGGTCGACGATCACGGGCGTGAACGCCCCTGCTTCGGCGCGTGGGGCGATCAGGTCGAGTTGGCCGCTCCCGAAGTCGGTGAAAAGCACCGTTTCGTGGTCGGTCGCGGCGATGCGCTCGATCTCCGCGTCGTCCAACTGCTTTGCGAACACGGTCTCGAAGGGGACCTCCGCCCGCCGGAGCGCCGTCGCGGCGACGGCGGCACTCGTCAGCCCGTCGGCGTCGATGTGGGACGCCAACAGGACGGAGTCGGCGTCTCGGAGCCGCGCCGCACAGGCTGCGGCGCGCTCCCCGAGTTCGGGAACCGGCCCGTCGGCCGTCGTCGTGTCCGCGCTCATACCCGGTTGTGGGTCGTTCTCGGATTTAAACCCACGTTCGGGGCGGGCGCTACTCGTGGTACGTCGGCGCCGCTTTCTCCACGACCGCGGTCGCCAGCGCCTCGAACGTTGCGTTCTCGGGGACGACGTCGACCCGGATCCCGAACTCCGCCGCGGTCTGCCGCGTCGGCTCGCCGATGGCGCCGACGACCGCGCGGTTCAGCCCCGCGATGGCTTCCCCGCGGACCCCACGCTCCGCAGCCGCTTCGAGGAAGTTCTCGACGGTGAGCGAGGAGGTAAAGCAGGCGGCGTCGAGTTCGCTGCCGGCCGCCATCACCGTCGACTGCCCCGCCCCCTCGGGGCTGCGGAGGCGGTAGAGGACGGTTTCGCGAACGTCCGCGCCGGCGTCGCGGAGGCCTTCAATCAGGACCTGGCTGCCGTGATCGCTCCGGGCGACGGCGACGCGTTTCCCGTCGACGTCGCCGTCGAGCGCCGCGACCAGTCCGGACGAGGAGTACTCCTCGGGAACCAGATCCACCGTCCACCCCGCGTCGCGGGCCGCGGCCGCGGTCTTGGGGCCGATGCACGCTAAGGTCGCCTCGCCCGGCGACCACCCCGCCTCCGCCAGGAGTTCGACGCCGGTCTTGCTCGTGAGGACGGCGACGTCGGGACGGACGTCGTCACCGGGGACCGCACCCGTCGGCTCGACGGCCAACATCGGGTCGGGGACCGGCGTCGCGCCCAGCGAGTCCAGCAGTTCAACGGCGTTGGCCAGCCGCTCGTCGTCGGGGCGGAAGACCGCGACGCGGACCTCGCGGCTCACGCGTCGGTCACCCCCATTTCGTCGTCGGGTCGGTTCCGGAGGAACTCTAGTACCCGCTCGCGGGTCGCCGCCACCGCGCCGATCACGGTGACCGCGGGCGGTTCGATGTCCTCGGCGTCGCGAACCGCGACGATGTCGTCGAGCGTTCCGGTCGCGACCTGCATTCCGGGCCACGTCGCGCGCTCGACCAGCGCCACCGGGGTCGAGGGATCCAGCCCGGCTTTCAGGAGCGCGTCGGTGTACTCGGGGAGGTTGCCGACGCCCATCAGGACCACGATGGTGCCGCCGGTCGCCGCCAACGCCTCCCAGTCGACCGCCGATTCGTCCTTCGCAGGGTCCTCGTGGCCCGTGACAAACGAGACCGACGAGGCGTGATCGCGATGGGTGACCGGGATCCCCCCGACCCCGGGGCCACCGATTGCGGAAGTGATCCCGGGGACGACCTCGAAGGGGATGCCCTCGCTTGCGAGGTGTTCCATCTCCTCGCCGCCGCGGCCGAACACGAACGGGTCGCCGCCCTTCAGCCGGACGACGTGCTTGCCCTCGCGGGCGAGTTCGACCAGCCGGCGGTTGGTGTACTCCTGGGGCGTCCACTCGCCGCCGGCCCGCTTGCCGACGTCCTCGCGTCTGTCCTCGGGGATCGTTCCGAGGATCTCCGGCCCCGGGAGTTTGTCGTGGAGCACCACGTCGGCGGTATCCAGCAGCCGCCGGGCCTTCACCGTCAGGAGTTCGGGGTCGCCAGGGCCGCTGCCGACGAGCGAGACCAGCCCGACCGCCGCGTCGTCGGGTGAGGAGTCCTCGCTCATCGTCACTCCTCCGCGGCCCCGCGGGCCTCGTCGATCAGCTCGGCGGCGCCGCGGTCCGAAAGCGACGCCGCGAACGCCGCGGCTTCGGTGACGTGCTCCTCGACCGGGATATCCCGCTTGTCGGCGACCTCCCGTTCGCCGTCGCCGGAGAGCACCCGGGCGGTCACGTGGACGTACGGCCCCTGGAGCGTGGCGTAGACGCCGATCGGGGCGATACAGCCGCCGCCGAGCTCCGAGAGCACCGTCCGCTCGACGGTGGTCTCGACCCGCGTTCGGGGGTGATCGACCGCCTCCCGGACCCGGTCGACGGCGTCGCCGTCGTCGCGGGTCGTGACCGCGATGGCCCCCTGTCCCGGCGACGGCACGAACTGCGTGGGATCCAACCGGTCGTACTCGATCCGGTGGAGCAGCCCCGACCGCCGGAGGCCCGCCTCCGCGAGGACGATCGCGTCGTACTCGACGTCGACGTCGCGTTCGAGTGCGCGGCGCTCGATCTCCGCGAGACCGTCGAACCACGCCTCGACGGACTGGTCGAATACGGGGGCGTCGTCCTCGGCGTCGTCGCTTTCGGCGGCACCCTCCTCGGCGTCGAGTCGGCGTTCGTGTTCGGCCTGTAGCCCGGTCGCGAGTAGCTTCTCGACCCGCGTGTCGACGTTGCCGCGGAGGGATTCGACGGTCAGATCCGGCCGCTCGGCCAGCAGTTGGGCCTTCCGGCGGAGCGACGAGGTGCCGACGACCGCGCCGCTCGGCAGCTCCGACAGGTCGGCGCCGTCGGGGGTCACGAGCAGGTCCGCCGCCGACGCCCGTTGGGGGACGCCCGCGACGACGAGGTCCGGCGGGAACTCCGTCGGCATATCCTTCATCGAGTGGACCGCGGCGTCGGCCTCGCCCGCGAGGACGTCCTCGTCGAGCGCGCGGACGAACGCGCCGGTCTTCCCCAGCCGATGGATCAGGTCGTCGGTGAGCCGGTCGCCGCGCGTCTCAACCTCGCGGAGTTCGACCTCGTAGCGACGGTCCTCGAGCGTCTCCCGGACGCTTGCGGCCTGCCGGAGCGCCAGATCCGAACCCCGCGTCGCCAGTCGGAGCTGCCCGCGAGTGGTCATTACCCGACTCTGGGCGGCGACGGGTGAAAAGGCCACTTCTTCGAGTTCGGGGCGGCAGCGCTCCCTCACGGCGTCCTGACCGCGACGTGCCGCTTGTAGAGGTAGTACACCGCGAGCACGAAGCTCAGCGTGAACGCGCTCAACACCACCGTCGCCAGCGCCGCAAGCCCCCACACCAGGGGGTCGGGCGTCCACGGCGCCTCGGAGGCGGCGATCGCCCGGGCGTCGACGTAGGTTGCGATCGGAAAGAGGACCGTGAGCACCAGCCCGGCGAGGCCGAGCACGACGACGAGGACGAAGAACAGCCCGAACCCGACGAGGCCGCCCTCGACCCCGAACCCGAGGCCGAGCAGCGCGATCCCGACGAACAGCACCCCGAAGACGGCGCCGAAGAGCACGTACAGCGGGATCGCGGCGATCCAGTACCACCACCTGGAGTCGACCGGGGCGCGGGGGAGGAGGTCGCCGAGCGGGTCGTCGAACTCCGAGCGGCCGGCATCGGGGGCGTCCGAACCGCCGTGGTCGCCGACCGCCCCGTCCCCGGACGATCCGCCCGCACGGTCGGCTGCGGCGTCGCTTCGGCCACCTCGGTGCCGGGTGTCGCGGCCGGCGTCGGGCGGGGACGCGGCGTCGCGGCCGCCGTCGTCCGTCGGGGGCGTCGAGTCGTCGGGTGGAGGGCCGTTCATACCCCGGTGTTCGCCGGTATCGTACAAAAACTCGGGGGACCGGAAGCCCGACGACGCCGCTACAGCACGTCCTTGTACGCTTCCAGCGTCTCCTCGACGTCCTCGTCGGTGTGGGCGTAGGAGACGAACTGCGACTCGAACTGGTTGGCGGTGAGGAAGATGCCCCGCTGTTTCATCTCCTGCCAGAAGATCCGCTCCCACCGCTCGACCTCGGCGTCGCCGACGTCCGCGCCCGTCTTGGGGCAGTGATCGTACTTCGCACACGACTCGCGCTGGCGACACCCTGCCTCGCAGACGGCGCTCTCGCTGTCGAGGGCCTCGCCGTCGACGGGGGCGCCCCGGCGCGTGAACACGGTCTTGAACATCGAGTCGGTGCCGACCACCGTGTACGACGGCGCGCGGTCGGCCAGAATGTCCGTGATGCCGCGGCGGAGCCGCTCGGCCAGCCGGTTCACGTGGTCGTAGACGTCGTTCTCGGCGGCGTAGTTCAGGTACTCGTAGCCCGCCGCCATCGTCACCGGGTGCCCGGAGAAGGTGCCCGACTGGAACACCTCGCCCGAGGGCGTGAACTCCTCGATGATCTCCGCACGCCCGCCGATCGCGCCCACCGGGAACCCGCCGCCGACGATCTTGCCGAACGTCGTCACGTCGGGGGTGACCCCGAACTTCCCCTGTGCACACTGGAGGCCGCCGACACGGAAGCCGGTGATGACCTCGTCGAAGATGAGGAGTGCGCCGTGGGCCTCGGTCAACTCCCGGAGGCGTTCGTGGTAGCCGTCCACCGGGTGGACGATGCCGGTGTTCCCCAGGATCGGCTCCGTGAGAACGGCGGCGATCTCGTCGCCGTGGGCCTCGAACACGTCCTCGATCGCCGCGACATCGTTGAACGGGACCGGGATGGTGTGCTCCGCGAACGACGGCGGGATGCCCGGGGAACTGGGCATCGTCCCGTCGGGGCCGCCCTCGACCAGCGTCGATTCCTGGGCGCCGTGGTAGCCGCCCTGCATCACCACGATCTTGTCGCGACCGGTGTGGCCGCGGGCGAGCCGCACCGCCGACACCGTGGCCTCGGTGCCGGAGTTGACGAACCGGGTCATCTCCACCGACGGAACGTGGCGGGCGACGAACTCCGCGAGTTCGACCTCGATCTCGGTCGGGGCACCGTACATCGGCCCCTCGGAGGCGTACGACTGGATCGCCGCCCGGACCGGCTCCGGCGGGTCGTGGCCGTAGAGCAGCGGCCCGTATCCCATCACGTAATCGAGGTACCGGTTTCCGTCGGCGTCGACGACGTGGGCGCCGTCGCCGCGCTCGACGAAGAACGGGTACGGACGGGTCGCCCGCACCGAGGAGTTGACGCCGCCGGGGATGACCGACAGCGCCCGGTCGTACAGCGCCCGCGACTCGTCGTGGTTCATACTGCGTGGTTCGGTCGGGACCTCAAAAGGGCTTGTTGCTTCGGCCGGTCGGGTTGCGACCGGCGGGGAGAGGCCCGGTCACTCCCTGCCGAGCCACCGGACCGCCACCGGGGCGCCGTCGTCGGCGTCGGAGCCGTCGCCGCCGCCCGTCCGCGCCGCGAACCGCTCGGCGAGCAAAAGCACCGCGGCGTCGTGGAGCGCGTGGATCGCGACCAGCACGGGCAGGGAGCGGAACTGGAGGTACAGCAGGGTCGTCACCAGCGCGGGCTGGGCGATCCGTGCGACCGCGTGCCGGTCCCAGGTGTCGCCGAGGTGCCCGACCGCGAACGCCGCGAAGCCGACGCCGCCGGCCAGCGGGAGGCTCCCGGTGAGCGCGAGCAGCCGCTCGATCGCGTAGCCGTGGAACGCGGTCTCCTCGGTCGCGCCGGCGGTGATCGCGACGAACAGGCGTTCGGGGACCGAGAGCGTCGCGAACGCGCCCACCCCGGCCGCGAGGCTTTCGCCGCGGTCGCCGACGCGGGCCCACAGCGGCGCTGTCAAGATATTGACCCCGAACAGCGCGACGAGTCCGAGACAGACCTGCCGGAGCGCGACCGGCGGCGACGCAACCTGCCAGCCGACGGACGCGAGCGATCGCCCCTCGGCGGCGACGAGGAGGAGCAGACACGCCGGAACCGCCCACTTCCAGGCGTGTTCCCGGAGATCGGTCGCGGCGGGGCCGCGTGCCGCGGGCCGCGGCGACTCGGCGCGCCACGAGCGCACTGCCCGTCGCGCCCGGTCGAGCAGCCGGAACCCGACGAGCGCGACCGCGAGGCCGACGGCGGTGAGCGGCGTGAGATCCACACCGTGGGTGGCGGCGCCGCGGGGCTTGATTCTGTTCCTCCGCGGGGCCGCTCACGCCAGCCGCCGGGCCCACTCGCCGACCACCGGCACCGCGTACTCGGTCCCCCGGACCGCCAGGTACATAAGCGCGATCCAGAGCACGAGCCCGACGGCGCCGGTCAGCGCCGCGGCGGCGCCGACGATTCGGGCGAGCACTCCACCGACGCCCGGCACGAACGCGACGAGCCCCACGAGGGCAGAGAGCACGACGTTGAGCGCGACGAGGAGCCCGAAAACGAGGGTGCTCTGTGCGGCGTGGAACCTGACGAAGCGGTCGTCGGCGAACAGGTAGAAGACGATGCCGGTCACGAACGTCAGCGAGTACGAGAGCGCGCCGGCGACCGGCGGGGTGAGCCCGAGCGTCCGCGACTGGCCGTCCCCGCCGCTCGATCGGCGCGGTCGGTCGTCACGGCGGCTCGGACCGTCGGTGGGTCGTGTCATCGGGGGATCTGGGTGCTCGATCGGCGATAAACCCTCGTAGGAGTCACGGGGGTCGCCGCGCCGAGCGCCCGGTCGTTGCTCCGTGACCATCGACCGAGACGAAGTCTCAGTCCGCACGGACGAACGTGACCGGGCAGGGCGCGCTCAACATCACCTCCTGGGCGGTGGAGCCGAAGACCGCCTTGCCAGTGGGCGAGCGGCGGCGACCGCCCACGACCAGCAGGTCGGCGCCGAGCTCTTCGGCAGCTTCAACGATCGCGTCGCCCTGCTCGCCCTCGTCGCTGAGCCGGCCGTGCCAGGAGTACTCAAGTCCCGCGGCGCCCATCGCCTCGCCCACCTTCCGGATGGTTACGTGGCGTCGTGCCACCTCGTCGGGGGTGACCTCGTCGTCGACAGCGACGTCGAGCTGGTCGCGGATCCGATCGTACTCGTCGCGCTCGAAGACGTGGACCAGCCTGACTGCCGCGCCCGCCGGCCCCGCGAGGTCCGTCGCCGTCTCAACGATCTCCTCGATTCGGTCCTCGTCGCTGTGACCGACCGCGACGACTACGGTTTGGATTCCCATACCCGCAATCTCTTCCGGTACAACATAAAATCGGGCGGTGAGTCACGCTGCGGGCGTAGCGACCCGGTTACACCGCGTCGGGACCGGTCTTGCCGGTCCGGATCTGGCGTGCGGATTCGACCGGCAGCACGAACACCTTTCCGTCGCCCTTCTCGCCGGTGTTCGCCCCCTCGGCGATGGCGTCGACGACGTCCTCGGCGGGGATGTCGGCGACGACGCACTCGATTTTGACCTTCTCGTGGAGGTCGACGGTGTACTCCTCGCCGCGCCACTGTCCCTTCTTCGCGGGCTGGGAGCCGCGACCGGAGACGTTCGTCACCGTCAGCGACGGCGCGCCCGCCTCCGCCAGCGCCTGCTTGACGTCCCCGAGTTTGTCCGGGCGGATGAATCCCATCACGAGCTTGATGCCGCTACCGTCGTTCTCACTCATCGCCGGTCACCTCCGCATCCTCGGCAGGTTCCCCGCCGTCGGTCCGGACGTCGCCGCCGTCGGTGGCAACGGTGCCCTCACCGCGGCTCTGGTTGGGGACGAACTCGGGGTAGACCGAGACGCCGTGTTCGCTCTGATCGAGGCCTTCCTCCTCCTCGGACTCGGAGACGCGGAGCCCGAAGAGGACGTCCGCGATCTTGAACGCCACGATCGTCGCCAGTACCGTCCAGGTGCCGACGACCGCGACGCCGACGACCTGCATCACCAGCTGGTCGACGCCGAGGAACGTGTAGCCGCCGGAGGCGGTCACGCCGAAGAACGGGATGAGGATGGTCCCGATCGCGCCCGCGGACCCGTGGACCGCGAAGACGCCACACACGTCGTCGATCTTCAGCGAGTCGACCACCCACCGGTAGGTCGGCAGGACCAGGGCGCCCGCGATGCCGCCGAGGATGACGCCGCCCCACCACGTGACGTGCGGGACCGCGCCCGTGACCGCAACGAGGCCGGCGAGCAGGCCGTTTGCGGCCCACAGCGGGTCGGGTTTGCCCTGCCAGGACGCGGAGACGATCATCGCCGCGACGCCGCCGGCGCCCATCCCGAGCGTGGTGTTCAGGACGACCTGTCCTAAGGCGCCGCCGTTGAACGCGACCGCGCCGTCGCTGACCGCGAGCACGGTCGCCTGGGTGCCGACGTTGAAGCCGTACCACCCGAACGCGAGGAACAGCGTCCCGAGCACCGCCAGCAGCATCGAGTGGCCCGGAATCGCCTGGGAGTTCCCGTTGGAGTCGAAGCGGCCCTTCCGCGGACCGACCATCTTCGCGCCAACGAGACCGGCCAGCCCGCCGCACATGTGGACGATCGTCGCGCCGGCGAAGTCGAGGTAGCCGACCCCGATGAGCTGGCCGAGGTAGCCGGCGCCCGAAACGAGGCCGCTACCGCCCCACGCGATCCCCGGCATCGCCGGGTAGATGACCGCGGTCATCGCCGCCGCGACGAACACGTACGCCTTGTAACTCATCCGGCCGGCGACCGCCCCGGAGACGATCGTTGCCGCGGTCATCGCGAACACCGCGCCGAAGAACCACCCGATGTAGGCGGTCGGATCGTTGATGTACGAGAACGCGCCGCCGACGCTGAGCGGGACGCCGGGCGTGGTCACCATCCCGACGATCGAACTGAACGCCGCGCCGACGATGAAGAACACCAGGACGCCGAGCGTCCAGTCGGTCATGTTCTTCATCAGAACGTTGCCCACGTTCTTCGCCCGTACCTGCCCGCTCTCCAGGAGCGCGAACCCGGGCTGCATGAAGAAGATCAGGAAACAGACGACCAGAATCCAGACGTTGTTGACCCCGTTGGCGATCGCGGTCGGGTCGAGCTGTAACGGCGTTACCATACGACCACCTCCATCCCTGAACGTTTGTCCGACGGTGCTCCGATTTCGCAGTGGTTCGTGGTTCGAATCACGAGAAAGCCTCAAGGAAGGATAGTATATAAATTTTGGAGTTGAAAACGTCCAAAATGAAGATGAGTATCCAGACGTTCGTATGATTTGGTGAACAATATTAGGTGTATAAGGCTGATGACCGTGGGGTACGGGAGTTGTTATCGTGGGTTTGGTGTACGAACGTTCAGGCAAATCCTGCCATCGAGGCCGGATTCCGCCGCGCGCGGCGGCCGGGAAGCACCCACAGGAGGGGAATCCGGCCGCCCGACTACAGCCTGTCGGCGAGCGTCTCGGCGAAGTACGTCACGATCAGGTCCGCGCCCGCCCGCTTCATCGCGAGCAGCGACTCGGCGGCCGCCGCCTCCCTGTCGAGCCACCCCTTGTCGGCGGCGGCGTGGAGCATCGCGTACTCCCCGGAGACGTTGTACGCCGCCACCGGGTGGTCGAACTCCCGGCGGACCGCGCTGACGACGTCCAGATACGCGAGCGCGGGTTTGACCATCAGGACGTCGGCGCCCTGCTCGGCGTCGAGTTCGACCTCCCGAAGCGCCTCCCGGGCGTTTGCGGGGTCCATCTGGTAGTGGCGGCGGTCGCCGAACGCCGGCGCCCCGTCGGCGGCGTCGCGGAACGGCCCGTAGAACGCGCTCTCGTACTTCGCGGCGTAGGACATGATCGGCACGTCGGCGAAGCCGGCGTCGTCGAGCCCCTCGCGGATCGCGCCCACCATCCCGTCGGTCATCGAACTCGGCGCGACCATGTCCGCGCCCGCCTCAGCGTGTGAGACGGCGGTCTTCGCGAGCAACTCCAGCGTCTCGTCGTTCCGGACGGTCAGGGTCGGGTCGCCGGCCGCGTCGGGTTCGAGCACCCCGCAGTGCCCGTGGCTGGTGTACTCACACAGGCAGACATCGGTGATCACGTACGCGTCGGTTTCGGCCGTGATCCGGCGGACCGCTTCCTGGACGACGCCGCCTTCCGCCCACGCGCGCGTTCCGCGGTCGTCCTTGGACTCGGGGATCCCGAACACCAGCACCGCCTCGACGCCCGTCTCGCGCAGTTCCGCGACGCGGTCGGCTGCCTCGTCGACGGGGACCCGCTCTTGGCCGGGCATCGATTCGATCGGCACCCGCTCCGTTGCGGTCGCGTCGACGAACACCGGGGCGACGAGGTCCCGGGCGTCGAGGTCGACCTCGCTGACGAGCCCGCGGATCCCGTCGCGGCGGAGCCGGCGGGGGCGGTGGGTGAGGTTCATACCCCCGGTTCGTGGTCGAACGGAAAAAGTCGCTCGCGTCGCCGTCGCGACCGCGACAGCGCGGAGCGAAAGGGGTTTGTGCGGGTCAGGGGTAGTTCGCACCGATGCAGCCCGTCATCGCCCTCCAACTCGACGCGATGCCCGACGAGCTGCTCGCGCTGCTGGAGTCGGAGTGGGCCTACCTCGCGCTGTTCGGCGTCTTCGTGCTCGAAGGGGCGATGTTGATGTACTTCATGCCCAGCGAGCTCATCGTGCCGGGGTCGCTGCTGCTGCTCGGAAACGACGCGCTCGTACCCGTGCTCGGGGTTGCGGTCCTGGGCGCGACCGTCGGGCAGTTCGCGCTGTTCAAACTCGCCAAACGCGGCGGCCGGGAGTACCTCCTCGAGAAGTCGTGGTTCCGGATCGAGGAGTCGAAGCTCGACCGCTTCGACGGGTGGTTCCAGCGGTGGGGACCGGTGGTCGTGCCCGTGAGCAACGCGCTGCTTTTCACCCGCGGGATGCTCACCGTGCCGGCGGGCTTCGCGGGAATGGACGACCGGCGGTTCGTGGCGCTGTCGGCGGCGGGAACGCTCGTCTTCGAGGTCGCACTCGCCGCGCTGTACCTCTATGCAGGCACGCTGCTGTAGGCACCGTCCGGAGGCTTTTTCGAGACACGCCGTCTGAAAGCCACGTATGAGCGACTTCGACGCCGAAGCCGAGCGGAAGCGGCTCCGGGAGAAGTACGAGGCCGACGAGGAAAACAGAAAGCGGACCCAGCAGATGAGCGAACTCCTGCTGAAGGGCGCGACGATGACGAACCGCCACTGCGGGGAGTGTGGGTCGCCGATCTTCCGGTACGACGGCCAGGAGTTCTGCCCGAGCTGTCAGCGCACGATGGACGGTGAAGCCGGCGACGACAGGACGGACCCGAGCGCTGAAGCGTCGACCGACGCGGCCCCGGACGCTGAAGCATCGGCCGACACGGCCCCGACGGGGGCTGGCGACGCCGGCGACGCAACCGACGCGACGGCCGCGGGCGGAGCGGCGCCGCCGGAGTCGGAGGCGCCGACCGCCGACGCGGGAGCGGACGCGACGCCGGCGACCCCGGGGAGGGACCGCGCAGAGGCGGCACGGGGGACGAACGACCCGGCGGCGGCCAACGGGGTCAGTGCCGCCGGCAGCGCGGCCGGGTCGGATCGCGGCCACGACGCCGGGCGGGGAGCCGCCGGCGGATCGCCCCCGAAAACCGGGTCGGACGCCGTAGCCGACCCGGAAACGGAGGACGACGGTGCGGCGCCGACGCGACGGGCCGCCCGCGAATCCCTGCTCGCGGCGCTGACACGGCACGCCCGGCTGGCGGCCGACACCGACGAGCCACGGCGGGCGACCGACCACCTGGAGGCGGCGCGGACGGCCGCCGCCGCGCTCGACGAACTCGACGGGTCCTGATCGGCCGCCCTCGTCCCGGGGACCGTCTCGTCCCGCGCGGGTTTAGGTGACACTAATGTCGCCTGGGGCTTTTCCCTGTAGGAACTCTTGGCACGGTATGGCACGCGAAGTCACGCACGACGCCACGGGACCGACGCGGATCGACCCCGACGACCACGACGGCGACATCTACGTCTGCGCCTGCGGGTTGTCGGACAACAAGCCGTTCTGCGACGGCTCCCACAACGGCACCGCCGACGAGGAGGAGGGGGTGCGGTACAAATACGAGAACGACGACGACGAGGAGCCCCGACACCCGATCGACGCCATCGAGTACGCCGACGACTGAGGCGGGTCCGAGCCGGTCGCCCCTACGCCGCCACCAGCCCGGCCAGTTCCAACCGGACGTAGCCGAGATACGGGATGCGGAGCCGCGCGGTCCCCCGGATCCAGTCGGGGCGGACCGGCCCGGCGATGTTCGACGCCTGGTCGTACCGGGCGTTGGCGTCGCCCTTCGTGATGAACCCGTCGTGGGGAGCCGGACAGTTCGAGAGCGACTCGCAGTCGTCGGCGTTCAGATACGCCGGGTTCGCCCGGTCGTACCAGTTTTCGCCTTCCTCCACGTGGAAGTGTGCGCGGTGGATGATCGGCGAGCCGACCCGGTCGGGCGGGTCGTAGATGATCACCGACCCGTTGCCGCCGAAGCTCCGGTACCCCTCGTCGGTGCCGACCTCGACGGTGACGATGCCGCCCCGGGCGTAATCGGGGGTGAACCGCTCCGGCTCGGTCACGAAGATCAGGTCGCCGCGCTGCATCTCCGGTTCCATACTCCCGCTCTCGACGGCGACCATCGGTGGCCAGACCCCGCTGACCGCAAAGAGGAGCAGGCCGACCGCGAGCACGCCGATGACGCTGTAGAGCGTCTCCCGGATGAACAAAAGCGGGCCGCTACGGGCGGTCCGGAAGCGCGTCAGGAAGCTCTCGTCGCCCCCGCGGGCGGCCCGCGAGCCCGGTTCCGGGTCGGGGCGCGCCGTCCGCTCCCGGCGGGAGTCGGCGGCTCGGGGGGTGTCGTCGCGGGCGGCCGGACCCGGGGAGTCGGCCGCACCCGGCCCGTCGCCGTCGGGGTCCTCCGAGGGGGGTCCGTCGGGACCCTCCGTGGGGTCGTCCTCGGAGGCGTTCCGGTCGCCCGGTTCGTCGGTCATCGACCCCTCATTCTGCGTCGCCGCGTTTCAACCTTCTGGGGCGTCGCCGGAGACAGTACGCTTTTTTGCCCCACCCCCGTTCGGAGGGGTGTGCCCCAGGAGACGCCGGTCCGCATCGTCACGGAACTCGCCCGGCTGGGCTACAACGCCGAACAGGAGGCAGTGACGCTGCTCGCGGGCGCCGACGTCCCCGAACGCGCGGTCGAGGCGGTCGTCGACCACGTCGACGACGACGCGCTCCGGATCACCGCCGGCGACGTCCGGGCCGCCCTCGTGGAGACAGGCAGCGCCGGGGGCGGGGACGCCGCGTCGGCCGAGCCCGGGTCCCCGGTCGACGCCGACGAACACCCCTCTGTTTCAACTGGAGATCGGCCGCAGGAGTCGGTCGATGCCGGCGCCGAAGCCGGATCGAACGATGGATCGGAAACGGGGGCGGAAGCGGCGTCGAGAACGGCGGGAGACTCGACGCCGACGACGGACTCGCCGGACCCAGCGCCGAGGACGGACGCATCCGACTCGCCGGCGGCGACGGATTCGCCGACGTCGACACGAACGGACGATGTCGTGGACGCGGGAGGCGAGGGGTCGCCCGCCGACGCCGCGACCCGCACCGCCGACCCGTCGCTCCGGTCGCTTTCGGTCACCGGCGACGTGACCGGCCAGAGCACCGGGACCGGGGAGTACGGCGACTTCGTGACGGTGTTCCGGGACCGCTACGAGAAGCTCTCGAAGCAGCTTCGCGGGCGGGTGAACCACCGCCCGACGGAGGCGATCCGGTCGATGAACGGCGGCAGCGACGCCGCGATCGTCGGGCTGGTCAACGACGTGCGGTCGACGAAGAACGGCCACTGGATCGTCGAGTTGGAGGACACCACCGGGACGTTCCCGTGTCTCGTTATGAAAGACCGGGAGTTCGCCGACCTGGTCGACGAACTCCTGCTCGACGAGTGCATCGCGGTCGAGGGGACCCTGTCGGACGACGGGGAGATCGTCTTCGTCGACGCGATGTACTTCCCGGATGTCCCGCGGACCCACACCCCAAACACCGCCGACAGGCACGTCCAGGCCGCCCTGGTGTCGGACCTCCACGTCGGGAGCCAGGAGTTCGAGGCCGACGCGTGGGACCGATTCGCGTCGTGGCTCCATTCCGAGGAAGCCGCCCGCGTGGAGTACCTCCTGATCGCGGGGGATATGGTCGAGGGCGTCGGCGTCTACCCCGGTCAGGACGAGGAACTCGACATTGTCGACATCTACGACCAGTACGAGGCCTTCGCCGAGCGACTGAAGGACGTGCCCGGCGATATGGAGATCCTGATGATCCCGGGGAACCACGACGCGGTCCGGCTCGCGGAGCCCCAGCCGGGGTTCGACGAGACGCTCCGGGACGTCATGTCCGCCCACGACGCCCGGATCACGGGCAACCCCTCCCTGGCGACCGTCGAGGGCGTGAACGTCCTGATGTATCACGGCGTCTCGCTCGACGAAGTGATCGCTGAGCTCCCCGAGGCGAAAGCCAGCTACGAGGAGCCGCACAAGGCGATGTACCAGCTGCTGAAGAAGCGACACGTCGCGCCGCAGTTCGGGGGGAAGACCCGGCTGGCGCCCGAGGAGAAGGATTACCTGGTGATGGAGGCGGTCCCGGACGTCTTCCACACCGGCCACGTCCACAAGATCGGCTGGGGGAAGTATCACAACGTTCTTGCAGTTAATTCCGGCTGCTGGCAGGCCCAGACCGACTTCCAGAAGTCGGTCAACATCGACCCCGACGTGGCACACGCGCCGATCCTCGACCTCGATACCTTGGATATGACCGTCCGGAAGTTCGCGTAGCCGGACGAGTGCCACGAGGTTTCTTCGGCGGGGTCACAATGTCCATTCGGACCGGTGACACGGCTGGCCGGTGGCGATATCGGAGGATCACGAACAGCGTGGTAGTTCCACGATCAGCCATCCGTCGCGGTGTACGGACAGACGAGGGGTCACACGGCTGGATGCACGTCGATTAGGAGATCGGGTGCTCTGCGTGTTAGCAGCTCGTATTTTTGAGACGATAATATGGATACCATATATATTTGTTATGGATATCTTAGACCCATAGATATTTTTGTTTCCCGAACGAACTGTTGATACCGATGTCAGTATGACCGGGGTAAACCCGCGACCCACTACGGACCACCCGCGAAGTGATGAGGCCGGGCCGAAGATGACGGACCGCCATCGTCTGCCGGCACTCGGGGCGACCCGGACGGTCCTGATCCCGGGGAACCGCCGGACTGGAACGCATGAGTACGAGCTATAGGGTTCTCATCCCGTTTGACCTGCCCGACGCTGATCCGGTTCCGTCGATGCTGATCAAGCCACTCGCGACGACGGAGGTGGTCGCCCTCGGCCAGTACAAACTACCGGAGCAGACCCCGCCGGGCGCAGCTCGCGAGCAGTTCGAAGGGGACGCCCGCGATGAGCTCGCCGACCTCGTCCGCCCGCTCGAACGCGCTGAGGTCCCTACCCGGACCCGACTCGTGTTCAGCAGTGACCGCCAGGAGGCGATCAACCGCGTCGCCCGCGAGGACGGCTGCGACGCGATCCTGACGACAGGCGAGGCGGATACGCTCGATCGACTGTTCGTCGCACTCGGGGGGAAACCGGATCGAGACCGGATCCTCTCGTTCGTTGCCGACCTTTTGGCTGCGACCGACGCGTCCGTTACGCTGTTCCACACGAGCGAGGAGACGCTCACGAACGCGACGGACCGACTCGTCGAGCGGGGGATCGACCCTGACCGGGCCTATCAGCACCTGTCCGAGAGCTCCGACGTCGGGCAGCGCGTCGTCGAACTCGAAACCGAGTGCGACCTGCTCGTCGTCGGTGAACCGGATCCCTCGCGTGACGTCCGGGTCCTCGAACCTCGCTCGACCGAGATGACCCTCGATACGGACGACCCTGCATTCGTCATCCGGGGCCCGGACTGATTATGACCGCGACTCGTGCAAACGCCGTCGCCACTCCTTCCGGCCCCCTCGATACTCGTGGTTCCGTGCGTCGCGTGTCTGATCTCTTCCGACGCCGCCTCGGTACTGACATCCGGCGGCTACGGGGGGAATAATGGGGGCCGAGCAAGGGGATCGGTCACCGGCAGCGAGTCTGGGGCTGTTGGACGCGACGATGGTCGGCATCGGCGCGATGATCGGCGCGGGAATCTTCGTCCTGACCGGGCTCGCCGCCGAGATCGCCGGTCCCGCCGCCATCCTCGTGTTCGCACTCAACGGCGGGGTGACCACCTTCACCGCGCTCTCATATGCCGAACTGGCGAGTGCGATCCCGAAAAACGGCGGCGGCTACGCCTACATCCGCGAGACGTTCTCCGCACCCGTTGCGTTCGTGATGGGGTGGACGCGGTGGTTCACCTATATGGCCGCCGGGGCGCTGTACGCGCTGGGGTTTTCCTCGAACTTCGTCGAGTTCATCCACCTCTACTGGACGGGGCTGCCGGCGGGGCCGATCTGGCACGTCGGCTACGCGCTGCTGGCGGTCGTCTCGTTCGTCGCGCTGAACGCCCTCTCGACGGAGGCCAGCGGTGGTGCTGAGACGCTCGTAACGCTCGTCAAGATCGCGATCCTCGGGGTGTTCATCCTCTTCGGGATCGGCGCCGTCTCGTCGTCGGCGTTTTTCAGCATCGCTCCCGGTGCCACCCCGACGGTAGGGGACTTCTTCTCGAAGGGTGCGGTCAAGGTCCTGCCGGCGATGGGGCTGACGTTCATCGCCTTCCAGGGGTACGACCTCATCGCGACGGTCACCGAGGAGGTCGAGAACCCGCGGAAGAACATCCCACGGGCCATCTTCCTCAGCCTCGGCGTGACCGTGCTCATCTATCTGCTCGTGGTCGCCATCTCCATCGGGACCCTCGGCGCGCCGCGGCTTGGCGCGGCCGGCGAGAAAGCCGTCGTCGAGGCGGCGATCAGCTTCATGCCCGACATCGGGCTGTTCGGCGCCTCGATCGGGGCCGCTCTCATCGGGTTCGGTGCCGTCTTCTCGACGATCAGCGCGCTCAACGCCGTCGTGATCGGCTCCAGTCGCGTCGCCTTCGCGATGGGGCGAGAGGGACAGTTACCCGAGCGGCTCGGAACCATCCACCACGACTACGGGACGCCCTATGCGGCACTGATGGGGAGTGCAGCGATTATGCTCGTGGCAACCGTCGTCGCGCCGATCAGTCTCGTCGGCAATCTCGCGAGTCTGTTCTCGCTGCTGGGGTTCATCATCGTAAACCTCGCGGTGATCAAACTCCGACGGAACCAACCGAGCCTCAACCGGCCGTTCGAGGTCCCGTTCTACCCTGCCCCGCCGATCCTCGGCTGCGCTCTCAACCTGGTTCTCGCAGCGTTCATCTCCCCGCTGACGTGGGCCGTCGCGGTCGGGTGGTTGCTGTTCGGGGGGGTCATCTACGCCGGACTCAATCCGGGACGGGTCCGTGACATCATATCGCGTGACCAGCCGACCGACGCGGAGACTGGCTCCGTTGAGGACCCGCCAGTGAGCGAGCCGACCGAGGAGGACTGAACGTTCAGACTTATGATAGAAACACACACCACGGTCGCACAAGGATTTCAAACCCAGTTATGAGCAAGGACCTTCGCATCGTCATCGTCGGCGGCGGCCGCGTCGGCTATCACACGGCACGGCGATTGGACAACCGCGGGCACGACATCGTTATCGTCGAAAAGGACGAGGACCGCGTCCAGTTCCTGAGCGACCAGTACATCGCCTCCGTGATCCACGGGGACGGTGGCCGCCCGAGCGTGCTCCGGGAGGCGCAACTGGAACGCAGCGACGTTATCGCGGGGCTCACGAGCTACGGCGCGATGACGAACGTCGGGATCTGTATGACCGCCCAGCGGGTCGCGCCCGACATCAAGACCGTCGCCCGGATCGACCACGGCGACCACGAGGAGTTCGAGGAGATCGTCGACGCGGTGGTTTATCCCGAGGAATTGGCCGCCCATACGGCTGCCAACGACATCATCGACGTCAGCGGTGGCGGCGTCCGGACGATCGAAGAGATCACCGACCGGCTGGAACTCATCGAGATCGAGGTCGCCGAGGGAGCACCGGCCGCCGGGAAATCACTCGACGCGGTATCGTTCCCCCGAGGTGCAGTCGTCGTGGCCGAACAACACACGGGGAACTTCCCGGGTCCCGATATGGTGCTGGAACCCGGCGTTCAGTACATCCTGGCCGTCCAAACGGGGGTGAGCGACGAGGTCGTTCGGCTCCTTCGAGGGTGATGTACCCCCCGGGCGACGTATCGGACCGCCGACGGCTCGGCGAACTGCTGCTGGGTCACCTACACGAAACAAAACCGTACCAGCGTTCCAGACGGGGCATCAGATGAGCAGGGCGGCACAACGTCTTTGCCCCGACGGCCGAGAACTACGGCTATGACGTATCGGCCTGACGAGATCGACCGGCGAATTCTCTATTATCTCGGTGCCAACGCGAGGGATACGTCCGCTCCGATGATTGCCGACGAGGTGGACGTCACCCCTGCGACGGTTCGCAACCGGATCAACCGGCTGGAGGAACACGGGATCATCCGCGGCTATCACACTGATATCGATTACGAGCGGTCCGGCGGAAAGGTGACCACGCAGTTCACCTGTACCGCTCCTGTGGGGAAGCGGTCAGCACTCGCCAACAAGGCAGAATCAACACCAGGGATCGTCCACGTCAGAGAACTGCTCGCCGGGCAGGATAATCTCGTGATCACCGCCGTCGGCGAGGATACGGCCGATATCAACCGTATCGCGCATCAGCTCTCGGCTGCTGGACTGAGTATCCAACGTGAGGACATCGTCATCGACGAGACGTTCCAGCCGTACCACCGGTTCGCTCCCGAGGAGGACCGTGCCCCGTCGCCGGTGACCGACTTCCACGCCGTCGCAGGCGGCGGCGAGCTCGTCGAATTCACCGTCTCCGAGACCGCCGGTATCGCCGGCGTGACGCTGGACGATGCCCACCAGCAAGGGCTGGTGCCCGAGGAAGTTCTGATCGTGGGGGTCGAACGTGAGGGGGCTCACATCACGCCCAATGGAAATACCGAAATCAAGCCGGGAGATGTAGTCTCGGTGTTTTCGCCCGAGACGCTGCCGGAAGAGCTCGTCACTGCCTTCGATAGCGACCCACAGCCGGCGAACAACTGAGGCTCGAAGCGATCCCGACGCGGTTAACGCTCGGGTACGTTCTATCGACGAGTTCGGGACGAATCGGGCGAGGATAACATACCCCTCGTGCGTCGGATCGCTGTCCGCGGAGACGACCGGCGCGCCCCACTCGCGACCGACGGCGGCCACGAACCCCTCGCCGCCGTCGAGGGACGGGCCGCCGGATTCGATCCCGTCGTCGCCGGCAGTATGTAGACGGGAGGGGAAACAGCGGGGGCGGTCACTCCCCAGCGGTACAGCCCCGCTCACCCCGCCGGGTCGAACCGGTACCGCGTTGTCGTCTCGCCGTCGAACCGCGGCCCCGGCCCCACGGCGGTGAACCCCGCGGCCTCGGCGGCCGCCGCGGCGTCGGTGTCGGAGTCGGGAACCACGAACGCCACGTCGAACCCCTCCTGCACCGCGAACCGGACCGGCTCGGCGAGGAGCTGCTCCGCCACGTCGGCGGCGCCGGCGAGTTGGGTCACGTGGACGGTCCCGTCCCGCACGTCGAAGGCGACGAACCCGAGAACTGAATCGGTGTCGTCGACCCCGTCGGCGTCGGCGTTAGGGCCGGGGTCGCCCGGGCGCTCGATTGCGAGCCGCACCGTCCGGTCGTGGACGACGTTCCGGAGGGCGTCCGCCGGGAGGTCGACGATGGCGCCCAGGGTCTCGGCGTCGTCCTCGACCGCGTCCCGTACCTCCACGTCCATACCTGTCTATTCGGCCGAATGCCCTTAAATCACGCCTCGGTCGCGGTCGGGCGATTGCCGCGTCGCGTCACGGGCCGGCCGGAACCGGCGATCTGCCGGCTGACAGCGTCGAACGGGCGGGGTCGGCCGCGACAGCCCCGGGAGACAAGGTTTTACACCCCCCCAGCGCAATCAACGGCTATGTCAGAGCACCACTCTCGGGGCGAACCCATCCGTCGATGGGGAGGGGGCCAGTGCGCGTAGTCGCGAAGTTCGGGGGGACGTCGCTGGGGAGCGGCGACCGGATCAACCGCGCCGCCGACTCCATCGCGGCGGCGGTCGAGGCGGGCCACGAGATCGCGGTCGTCGCCTCGGCGATGGGCAACACCACCGACGAGCTCTTAGAGGAGATCGAGTTCGAAGCCGAGGATCGGGACCGCGCGGAGATCGTCTCGATGGGCGAACGAACCAGCGTCCGGATGCTCAAAGCCGCGTTGGCCGCCCGCGGGATCAACGCGATCTTCGTCGAACCCGGCAGCGACGAGTGGCCCATCATCGCCAACGACCTCGGGGAGGTCGACATCGAGGAAACCACGCGCCGGGTGGAAGAACTCGCTGCGGACCTCGGCTCGGTGGTCCCGGTGATCACCGGCTTTCTGGCGCAGAACAAGGCGGGTGAGATCACCACCCTCGGCCGCGGCGGTTCGGACACGACGGCGGTGATGCTCGGCCGGTATATGGGCGCCGACGAGGTCGTCATCGTCACCGACGTCGAGGGCGTGATGACCGGCGACCCGCGGGTGGTCGAGGGCGCGCGCAACGTCGGCCGGATCACGGTCGACGAACTCCGGAACCTCTCGTTCCGCGGCGCCGAGGTGGTCGCGCCCTCCGCGCTGTCGTACAAGGACGACGGCCTCGGGGTCCGGGTAGTACACTACCAGCACGGCGACCTCCTCACCGGCGGGACGCTCATCGAGGGGGAGTTCCAGAACCTCATCGATATGCAGGAGGATCCCCTCTCGTGTATCACCGTCGCCGGCCGCGCGCTCCGGAACAGCCCCGGGATCCTCGCGGACCTCTCGAAGGTGCTTGGCGACGCCGGGATCAACATCGACGCCGTGGCGAGCGGGATGGACTCGGTCACGTTCTACATGCACGAGGGCCGCGCGAAGGAGGCCGAGAACCTGCTGCACTCGAAGGTGGTCGAGGATCAGACGCTGTCGTCTGTCACCGTCGAGGACGGGATCGCGGTCATCCGGGTGACGGGCGGGGAACTCCCCAACCGCCCGGGAGTCATTCTCGACATCGTTCAGCCGATCTCGGAGGCGGGGATCAACATCCACGACGTGATCACGTCGGCGACGTCGGTCGCGATCTTCGTTGCGTGGGACGACCGCGAGGAGACGCTGAAGATCGTCCAAGAGGAGTTCTGAGTCGGGCGTCGGGGTCGGCGCTCACCGCCCCTCGTAGAGCCGCTCGCCGATCCGGTCGGGGAGCCCGGCGTCGCGGACCGCCGCGGCCACCGCGTCGATGTCGTACTCGACGCGCCGTTCCTCCACCGACAGCGTGTCGAGATCGACAAGCGCGTACGCCGCCCGCGGGTCGCCGTCGCGGGGCTGTCCCACGCTCCCGGGGTTCAGCACGATCCCCTCCTCGAAGACCTCGTGGGCCTGCACGTGGGTGTGGCCCGGCACCAGGACGTCCTCGTTGCCGAGCAGCGACGCGGAGAGCTCGTTGGGATATAGTAGCGTTTGGAAGTCTTCGCTCACTCGATCGCACGGCGGCGTGCGATCGGATGTGCAACCAGTTGCAAACGCTACTGTAGGTGTAGCGATCGGGGTCGTTGGGGTGGCCGTGAACCAGCTTCACCCGGCCGTCGAAACAGGTCCGCGCGTCGGGCAGGGCCGCCGGCCACGCGACGGCGTCGTCGTCGAGCCGCTCGCGGGCGTGGGCGACGCCGGCGCCCGCCATCGAGTTGAACCGGAACCGGGTTCCGGTTCACCCGGTGTCGGCCGCGACCGCGCGGTCGTGGCTCCCTTTCACGGTCGGGATCGACCGCTCCCGGACGGCGTCGACGCACGCCGCGGGCCGGGGGTTGTAGCCCACCACGTCGCCGGCGCAGACGATCCCGTCGACCGGCGGGAGGTCATCGAGGACGGCGTCGAGCGCAATCCTGTTCGCGTGGATGTCGGAGACGACGGCGACCCGTATACCGTATCGTAGGGGCGTCATCGACAAAACCTCGGTGGGTGGTGTTTTCGGGGGACGTCGGTACGGAGTGGGACCCGGCGTCGTGGACGCGACGACCGGTACGCGGCTGCGGCGGCCGTCACGCGGGCGGACACCGGCCGCGACGGGGACGCTTCCACGGCGTGAGCGGACCGCGCGCCGCCGACGGGCGGTCCGGAAGTCGGCGCGGGCCACACGGCCCACGAGGTGATCCGGGGGGCGGCAGGAGTTGACACACCCCACAATCGGTTTATTGCTATCGGGACGTGTGGTGTCGGTATGTCGTCTCGGAGGCAGTATCTTGCGGGGATCGGCGCGGGAGCGGCGACGCTCACGGCGGGGTGTGTCGGCTCCATCACCGGCGGTGGGGGGTCGACACTCAAACTGCTCGATTGGAACTACGTCTACGCCGACGGGATACTCGACCGATTCGAGCGCGAAACGGGGGTTCCGGTCGAGTTACAGGCCGCACAGAGCTCGGCCCAGAGCCTCTCGTTGCTCCGCTCCGGACGGTCGGACCACGACATCGTCGCGCTCGGGAACTACGCCGTGCCGCCGGCAATCGAGGAGGGACTGCTCCAGCCGGTCGACCTCGAACAGGTGCCCGCGTACGACGATATCCTCAACGTGGTGAAAAAGGAGTACTTCCGGTCTGACGGGTCGGTGTACGGCGTCCCGCGGTCGTTCGGGCAGACGCCGCTTGCGGTCAACACGGAGATGATCGACGACGACATAACGAGCCTCGCGGCGCTCTTCGACGACGCCTACGGTGGGATGATCGGCGGTCGGGACGACGCCCGACTCCAGATCCTCTACGAGCGGGCGGCTGCGGGGACGGAGCCGCTGAACCCGACGAGCGCCGACGCGGTCGACTTCGACCGGCTCCGGGAGCGGCTTGCCACCCACGTCGATCTCAGCGGCGGGCTGTGGTCCTCCGGCGGGGAGTCCGAACAGCTACTCCGGTCGGGCGAAGTCGGGGTACAGCCCGTCTGGAACTACGTCATCTCGTCGATGCGGGACGCCGGAGTCCCGGTCGAACGAGTGTACCCGGAGGAGGGGACGAAGGCGTGGTTCATACAGTTCTGTATCCCCGAAAGCGCCGAGAACGTCGAAGCCGCTCACCGGTTCATCCAGGAGTGGCACGCGGAGTTCGGCTACGAGTCGCTGATGGCGCCGTCGAACATTGCGGTCCCGAACGAACGGGTCTTCAGGGAGAACAACGTCGAACTGTCGGCGTTCGGTCTCGACGATCCGAGCCGGTTCATCTACGAGGAACCCAAGCCGCAGTCGCTGATCGAACAGTACGTACAGGTATGGACCGAGGCGAAGAGCGCCGCCGGCGAGTGACAGCGAGTGAGTGGTGGTGACCGTTCGGACATGATCCTTCGAACGGAGGGCCTGACCAAGCGGTTCGGAGGGACGACCGCCGTCGACGACGTGTCAGTATCGATCGCTTCCGGCGAGTTCTTCGCCCTCGTCGGTCCCTCGGGCTGCGGGAAGACGACGACGCTGCGGATGCTCGCCGGGCTCGAAACCCCCACCGCCGGCCGGGTCGAGATCGCGGGCCGGGACGTGACCGACTGGCCGCCGCGGGAGCGGGACACCAACCTCGTGTTCCAGGATCTCGTCCTCTTTACCCACATGACGGTTGCCGAGAACGTGGCGTACGGGCTCGCCCGCGATGGGGTTCCGGCGGCCGAGCGGCGGCGCCGCGCGGCCGAGATGCTGTCGACGGTTGGGCTCGAAGGGTTCGGCGACCGTGACCCGACCGAACTCTCCGGCGGGCAGAGACAGCGGGTCGCCCTGGCTCGAGCGCTGATCAACGAGCCGTCGGTCCTGCTCTTGGACGAGCCGCTGTCGTCGCTCGACAGGAAGCTCCGCGCCGAGATGCGGGCCGAACTCCGCCGGATCCAGAACGACGTCGGGACGACGTTCCTTTACGTTACCCACGACCAGGAGAGCGCGATGAGTATGTCCGACCGGCTCGCGGTGATGCGCGCCGGCCGGATCGTGGAATCGGGCGCCCCGGAGTCGCTCTACGGCCACCCGCGGACGGCGTTCGTCGCCGACTTCCTCGGCAACGCGAATCTCCTGTCAGGGCACGTACGCGAACGGCGGAGCGAGGGGGCGGTCGTCGACGCCGCCGGCGGCCGGTTCGCCGCCGCAGTCGGGGACGACCGGCCGGCGCCGGGAGCCGAGGTGACGGCGATGGTCCGACCGGAGGACCTCCGGTTCGGCGGCGACACGTTCGCCGGCACTGTCCGCGACATCGGATACAAGGGGTCACACGCGGCGTACGCGGTTGCCCTCGACGCCGGCCCGACGGTCCAGGTACGCAGCGGGACCGACGACCGCATCGAGGTGGGCGACGGCGTCGAGCTCGGCGTTACCGACGCGGCGGTAGTAAACGGGGGGACCGGAGGCGACGAGACGGCGGAAAGCGGGGTGGGGGCCGAAAACGACGGGGACGACGGGACGACGCTCGTCGACGGAGCGACGGGGAGCGACGAATGAGCGGCCCGACAGACCGGATCCCCGTGCTTCCGGGGGACGACGACCGGCGGCGGACGCTGGTCGACGCCGCCCTCGGTGCCCTGCCGACGGCGCTTGCTGTCGCACTCGGTGCCGTCCCCATCGCGCTGCTGATCGTCGAGAGCGTTAGCCCGCCCGTGACGCCGTCGAACTACGCCGCGGTCGCCGACAGCGTCTACCCGGCGGTGATGCTCCGGTCGCTCGGCATCGGCGCCGTCATCACCGCGGTATGCCTGGCGATCGCGTATCCCGTGACGTACTGGCTCGCACACGTCTGTCCGGCCCGGTATCGGCTACCGCTTTTGATCTCGCTTACGCTCCCGCTGTGGCTGAACTACGTCGTCCTCAACTACACGTGGGTGTGGATCCTGGCGGCCGACGGCATCGTCAACACGGCGCTGACCGGAAGCGGGCTCGTCGGTCAGCCCCTCGAACTCCTCCGGACCCCTTCCGGGATCGGCGTCGGCCCGATCGAGCTGCCGGGGCCCTCGCTCGGTATCGGGTTCGTCCACATCTACCTCCCGTACGTCCTACTGACGATGTACGTCTCGATGGAGCGGCTGGACTACCGCCAGGTCGAGGCGGCCCGTGACCTGGGCGCGGGGGGCGTTCGGGTGTTCCTCGACATCGTCGTACCGGAGACGTACGCCGGCGCGGTCGCCGGGACGCTCATCGTGTACGCCCGGATCGCCGGCGCGTTTGCGACGCCGCAGATTCTCGGCTCCCCCTCGGAGCAGATGATCGCCCAGACGATCACGACGCAGTTCTACGACGTGCTCGACTACCCGTTCGCGGCGGCGCTTTCGGTCGTATTCCTGGTCGTTGTAGTCGTGGGGTTCGGCGTCGGCGCGCTCTCGACCGACGTCCGCGCGGAGCTCAAGCGGTGGTGAAAGAGGATGGGAGATAGTTCCGAGCGGGCAGCCGCCGACCGCGACATCGACGGCGAACGGTCGGGACGGGCGAGCGTCGCCGGCCGGGTTCGGCGCCGTATCACCGCCGGCGTCCGTGGGGGGTTCTTCCGGACCACGGTCGTGCTGACCGCGTTGTTCCTGTACCTGCCGGTCGTCGCCGTGGGCTACCTGTCGCTGTCGCCGGCGTCGCAGCCGTCGATACCGCTCGACGGCGTCACGCTCCGGTGGTACGCGGCGGTGCTGACGGACGCGCGGTTCGTCCGCGGGCTCGCGACGAGCGGCGCAATCGGCGCCGTTGCCTCCGTCGTGGGAACGGGGCTCGGGCTGCTCGCCGCCCGAACGATCGTCCGCGGGCGCCTTCCGGGCTGGGTCCGCGCCGCCGTCGCCGTCGTCGTTGCGATCCCGCTTTTCGTCCCGACAGTCGTCGTCGCGCTCGGCATCGGCATCGCCGCCGGCCGTGTCGGGGTGGGGTTCGGCCTCGGGCCGGTGCTTGCGGGACACCTCTACTGGGTGTTGCCGTTCAGTACGTTCCTCATCGCTTCGCGGTACGCGACCATCGACGGTCGGATGACCGAGGTGGCGCGGGACCTCGGGGCCGATGGGATCACCACGTTCCGGACGGTCACGCTCCCGCAACTCTGGCCGGCGCTTTTCGCGTCGGTGCTTTTCGCGTTTGCGCTGTCGTTCAACGAGTTTCTGATCACGTTCTTCCTCGCGGGCAGCGGCGTGACGACGATGCCGCTTGAGATCTACGGTAAGGTCCGGATCGGGGCGACGAGCTTTCTCAACGCCGCGAGCGTCCTCGTACTGCTGTTCAGCGGCGCCGTCGCCACGGTGGCCGCCAGCCTGGAGCCGCCGACCTGAGCCGGGCGGCCGCAGTGCGGCCCGTCGGCGCCGGGGCGCCGAACCCTCACTCGCCGTTGTGAAACCCGACCGCGACGTCGCCGTCGCCGTAGGTGACGCCGGCGGCACAGACGGCGTGTTCGAAGGGGAGATCGTACGCGCGGCGGGCGATCCCCTCGGGGTCGCCGCCCCCGAAGTCGATCGGCCTCGGCTCGTCCTCCTCGTAGGTCGCGACCAGTGTCGGCTCCGTGACTGACTTGACGACGAGGGCGTCCTTGCGGACGATCCCGACGGAGGAGCGGTCGCCGACGACGCCCGCGACCCGGGGGGTGTCGTAGTCGTCCTTCTCGTAGTCGAGCGCGAGCAGCGCGGACGCCACGGCGTCGCGGGCGGGGTACCCGCGGTCGAGTTTCTCCGCGATCGGGTCGACGTGGGAGCCGTTGCCGACGACGACGCCGTCGCCGCCCTCGCGGACGCAGTTGTAGGATATATAGGGATTGTCAGTCTCGGGCGCGTCGGGAGTGGGACCGACCGTCAGTACTCCGTCGCGGTCGACGATCCGGCGGTTGGGGAAGGACCGCGAGGAGACGCGGTACGCGGCGAAATCGGGGGCGACGATCACGAAGCGACCGACGTACATACGCCGAGGTGGCGGAGAGCGGGCTAAATAGGTGGTGGTCCGGTACCGGTCGGACGGCACGGACGGGGCGCGGAACCGCGAGTTCGCAACACTCATATGGAGCCACGAGTTACTGGAGACCGTGTAACTGGTGCCGACGGCAGTCCCATGGGGTAGCGGCCAATCCTGAAGCCTTCTGGGGGCTTCGACCCAGGTTCGAATCCTGGTGGGACTATGTTTCCGGAGCCCGAAGCTACTCGTGAGTGGCCGGGTCGCTCGACTCCTCCGTCCGGAGTTCCTCGGTTCGGAGTTCCGCGTGGGCGTATCAGGTCCGGGGACGGAACGCGCCGGTATCGATGACGACCCGCGGCGAGCCGCGATTCAGAGCCGAACCTCGTAGTGGGTGTCCTCGACGACCTGGAGGCCGGCGAGACACGGACGGTCGCCGGCCGTCGGGAGCGAACACTCGTAGATGCTGTACCGGACCCCGTCCGCGGTCGGGCGGGCGCGGAGATAGACGGGGACGATCCGATCGACGTCGACCGACAGCGACTCGGCTGCGAGCGCCGGGTAGCCGACGACGTGCTTGGCCAGCTTCCGTCGCCCGCCGCACCTCGCCTCAACGACTACGAGCACGCGCTCGCCGTCCCGGCGGGTCAGCACGAGCGTGTCGATTCCGACCTGCCCGTCGGTGTGATGGAGGAGCGTCGGGCGGTCGGGGTGCGGTTCGAAGGCGAAGTCGAAACTCGACGCCGCCGTCGCCGGTACGAGTCCGGTCCGTACGGGGTCGAGGTCGAGCGCCCGCGAGACGAGCCCCGTCGAGAGCGCGAAGTTCACAAACCCCTGCTCCGAGAAGGTCGGCAGCGAGCGGTACACTTCCAGCATATCCTGGACCTCCTGCCCGAGCGCGAGCGTGTCGGCGCCCTCGGGCGTGTGATCCAGGGTCACCCGGTCGTGGGGGCGGAACGCCATCTCGTCGATGAAGAAGTCGCCCAGCCGGTCCGGGACGCGAACGAGCGCGAACCGGGCGCCGGGACCGTCCGTCGCGCGCCCCAGGTGCAGGACCATTATGTCCCGCTCTGCCAGCCGATCCGGAAGCTGCGACCGGGTGTCGATCGAGACCGCCGCCGTCCGGTACTCGCCCGGATCCAGCCCCTGCTCTCGGAGGTAGCCCACGAACGATCGCGGTCCGTAGATGCCCGTCTCCGCGGCCGAGCGCAACGCCGGCTCCCAGTGGCTCACGATGGAGTAGCGTCCGACGGGCGGGGGCTAAACCTTGACGCCTGCGGGCGCGGGTCGGAGCACGTCGTTGGAGCAGGTCCGCTCGACCAGCCGCACGCGGACGGTGTCGTCGGGATCAGCCATACCCGTGCTTCGAGGACCGTCCCGAAGTTGTAGCGACGGGGTCGCACGGCGCTCCGGGCGACGGGGAGTCGCCCGTCGATCCGCGATTACGAACCGCGGCGGCTGGCGGATAGCCGCCGAAATCGGCCCTCGGGCCGTATCAACCCGGTAGGGGCGGATCAGATCCGGCGCCGCGCGAGGACCGCCGAACTCAGCAGGGCGGCGACGGCGACGACCACGCCGAAACCGGGCTGGGTGGTCGATGTCGTCGTGGGCGTCGGCGACGATTTCGCCGTCGGAGTCGCCTCCGCAGTCGGGGTCGGGGTCGGTTCCGCGGTCGCGGTCGCAGTGTCCGTCGCGTCACTCCCCGTCTCCGCTACGAGCGCGAACTCGGAGAACTCAGTCGTCTCGATGGTGTAAACGTATTCATCGTTGGTTGTCCCACGGAGGTTCGTCGTGACGGGGTCCCAGCCATCACCCGAGCGCCGGAGCGCACGCACGGCTTCCGGATCGGCAACTCGGTCGGAATCGACGGTCACACGGACGGTCGCGCGGTCGATGTCCGCGTCGGCGAGGTTCGTCGAAACCTCGTAGGCGAACAGGGCCGTGGTGCCGGCGGGCGTCGGCTGGCTCGGCGTTGCGGACGTGGCGATGTCGAGCGACGTGTCGCCGCTGAACCTGAGGCGGAGTTCGACCGACTGCATTCTGACGCCCGACTGCTCCATCGCCGAGGAGCCGGGGACGTCGACGCTGACCGGCGTTCCCGCTCGGACGTTGTCCACGGCGAGTTGAACTCTGTCGCCCGCAACGCTGGCAGTTGCCGACGTATCCGCGGGACCGCTGTCAGAGCCACCGCCGCCGTTGCCGCTGTCACTGGTGGGATTCGCCTCGACTTCCACGAATCCGGCGGAGTAGCTGATGTTGTCGAGGACGACCCGCGCGCCGTTCCCGGTCTCCTCGACGGTGAAGTCGGCCTGCGAGCCTTTGTAGAACGTCTGGAGTTCCGACTCGGGGTCGTCGACGCCCCATTCGTTCAGCTGGGAGTCGGGGATCGTGGCCTGGTAGAACCCGTCGTGGTCCGCGCCCTCGACGGTCTTACTCGGCGCACCGACCCAGATCCGGAGGGTCTGGTTGCGGACCGACGGCGCCGAGAACCGCTGGGCGTTGGTGGTCACGCTGGCCCCGTTGAGCGAGTCCTCGATCCGTCCGGGCGTGGAGCTGAAGTCGAAGATACCGACGTAAACCGTCTGATTGACGCCGTAGTTCGCCTGGTCGGCGCGGTCCGTCGGCCACTGGACGTCGGAGGGATCCTGATTCAGAAGCGGGCCCACATTCGCCGATGTCGTGTTGGCCTGCAACGTCGTCGCGTTCCCGGTAATCGTGACGTTCGTCGCGTCCGGGTTCTTCGAACTCGGGGTGGTGGAGAACTCCGCATCCTCGATTGCCCACAGGAGCGAGTCGGCGCTGAAGTTCGTGACGGTTAGGTTGATCTCGAATTTGGTCTCGTCGGTCGCGCCCATCCCTTCCAGCTCCTGCGGTGCCCCTTTGGGCGCGTTGTTACTGGGGCTCGTGTTTATCAACTGCACTTGGAGAAGTCCACCGCGAACGACGGCTTTCGTCCCGAGGTTGGCGTCGTTCCCCGGCCCGTCGATGATCGAGACGGATTTGCTCGTCACGGCCGTCTGTTCGGCGGTGAAGTCGGTCGTGTTCGTGTTGCCGGCGGTGACGGTGGCGGTCTTCGTGTTCGCGGTCTGCCCGGGAACGAGTACCGTGACCGCGTACTCGCCCGGCGGGACGGTGATGTTGTAGTTACCGCTCGCGTCGGTGCTGCGGTTGACGTGGATGCTGTCGCCGCTGTCGGCGATGACGGTCGCCTTCGGGATCGGTCCGCTCGCGTTCGACACGGTTCCGCTGAGATAGGCCTTTTCGGGAACCGTGAGTTCGACCGACGAGAGCTCGTTTGCGGTGACCGACACCCCGGACTCGCGCACGGTGGGTGTGGAGTTGGTTCGGATCCGGTAGGTGGCTTGGGGCACCCTCATCGAGAAGTAGCCGGTGGCGTTGGTGACGGTGCTGTTGTAGTACTGGTAACTGGTGTCGCTGGCGGAGACCCGTTTGCCGCTCACGCCGTTGCCGTTCCCGTCGACGAGCCGTCCGGTGATCGTGCCCTTGTCCGGCACTTCCGAGAGGGAGACGGTCGTCGTCGTCGTCGAATCGCTCGTCGCCGACACGTCGGGGTTGATGTTGAACTCGTAATCGGGATTGTTGAACGCAACGAGGTCGTACTTCCCCGGCGCCACGTAGAACGAAAACGAGCCGTCGGCGGCGGTGGTGTTCTTCTGTGCGCCGCTTCCGCTCTTCGGGTCGGCGACCAGGTTGATTCCGCCGATGCCGTTCCCGTCGCTGTCGGTGACGGTGCCGTTGATGTAGCCCTTCTTCGCGAGCGTCGCGTTGATGTCGTTTTTGCTCTCGCTGGTGTTGATCTCCATGATTTTGCTGACCGTGGTGTAGCCGGTAGCGGTGTAGTCGAATCTGTACGTCCCGTCAGCGATGTGAGCCGAGTACTGGTCGGTCGAGGGGTTGATGCCGTAGCCGGTGACGAAATCACCGGTGGAGGTGTTGTAGATACTCACCGACGCGGACGTGAGGACGCCGGTGCCGTTCTTGACCGTCCCGTTGACGTAACCGCCCCGGACGATGTCGAAGGATTCCGTGGAGGAACTGAACTGCGAGGAGCTGTTGTTCAGTTCGACAGTGGCGCTGTTCGTGCCGGTGCTCGAGGGGTTGCGGACGTTTTCGAGAACGAACTCGATGCGGTCCCCGCCGGATATCGAGGCGCTCGTTTCCAACGTGGCGTTGATTGTCGTCGAGGTTATCGAGTACTCGCTGCCGTTGATTGCGACCGTCTGGCCGTTGACGGTGATCTCGTTTCCGTCGATGAACGCCGGCTTCTCGGAGAGGTCGGCCCCGGTTCCGGTGTAGTTGATGACCAGATGGTCGAGCGTGCCGCTGCTCGATGCCGTGGTGTTCCACGTGTGGTCCCCGACCTCCCCTTCGGTCGGATTGGATATCGTGACGTTCTCCGCCGCGACCACCCCCGTCCCCAGCGCGCTGACACAGACCAGGGCTGCGAGAAGCAGCACGGCCCGCCGCGCGGTAGCTCCCCTGCTCATAAGTCCGGAGAAATCCCCCACGGTCATTATGTTTCTCCTACATTATCGGGGTTGATACTACGGCTCAAGGGGCCTGAAACACCGCCATCGGGGGTCCGGAGTTTTTTTGACGGTATGGTATACCGTACCTACCGCTCGACCACGAGTAACGCCACCCGTTCACACACCAGCGCCTCGATGTCGGCGTCGACGACGTCGAGTTCGGCGTCGCCGACGTCGAAGTACTCACGTACACGCTCGGGATCGTAGTCGCCGAGCGTCGGCTCGACAGCGTCGAGAACCTGCGATCGGACCGCGGCCGCGGCGTCGGCCTCGACGTCCTCGCTCCCCGCCGCGTCGGGGCCGGCGTCGACGAGGACGACGACCCGGTTCGTCCCCTCCGAAACCCCGAGTTCCAGGGCGTCGGTGATCTGCCGGCGGCCGGCGGCGTACAGGAGGATCTCGACCGCGCGGTCGCGGGCGATGGCGTCGCCGCGCTCGATCGCCCGGTCGGCTAACTCAGCGGCGCGTTCGAGGTGTCGGCGGCTCACGACGTACCGCGCGTCGAACGCCTGGATCGTGGTGCCGGTTTCCGAGGCGACCCCGTCGAGGGTCGTGACGAACGCGTCCACGTCGTCGACGTCGACGACGCCTTCGACCAGTTTCACCCGAAATCACCCAGGCTGGCCTGTTCGTCGGGGTCGTGGCTGGCGGGGCGCTCCGCGGCGTCGTCGGCGTCGGCTGTCGACGACGACCCGCTGTCGGCCTTCGCGATCCCGTCCATCGAGGGGTCCTGCCGGCCGACGTTCTCCAGGATCCTCTCCGCTGTCTTCCGGCGGCCCCGGAGCGCCCGGAGCACCACCGACTTGTCGGCGTCGCGGAGGTCGGCGCGGGTCTCGATGCCGGCCTCGAAGAGCCGGCGGGCGCGCTTCCGCCCGACGCCACGGACCCCCGCAAGCTCTAAGAGTTCCTCGCGGACGCCGTACTCGACGCGTTTTTTCGCCTCCCGCACCGGGATCGGCGAGAGCCCGACTTCGCCGGCGAGCTGTTCGGCCGCCCCCAGCAGCCACTCGGCGGTGTCGACCTTTCCGCGGATGTCGCCGGGGCCGACACCGTACCGCTCGGTGATCCGATCCTCGTCGACCTCGTCGGCCCAGTCCTCCAGCAGCTTCGCGGTTTTGAGCGCCGACAGCCACTCCTCGAACCGGACGTCCTCGTACTCCGAGGGTGTGCGCCCGAGGAGTTCGGACTCCCGCTCGTAACAGAGCTCGGTGAACCGCTCGCGGTCGCCGGATTTGAGGTACAGTTCGTACATGTCCGGCGTCCGGGAGACCAGATGGAAGAGCCCGAGCGCGGTGGGGTAGGTGGGGTCGTCGCCCGAGCCGGTCGCGGGGCCGTCGGTCGAGTCTCCGTCCGGCTCGGATCCCGCCGCATCGTCGGGGTCCGGATCGTCGCCCGCCGTCGACAGCTCGCTGGCCCGCCGGAACCCGGCGGCCTCGGGATCGCCGTTCGTGGCTCCAGTGGACGCGTCGGCTGCGGCACCGTCGCCCTCGCTGCCCGCGTCGCCGCCGAGCGCCCGGACCGCCTCCGAGCGGTTGGTCTCGGCCCACTCCAGCCCGTCGATGATCTCGGCGGCGGTCATCGGGTCGAGGTAGAGCCGCGAGACCGTGTGGCCGACGCTCGTCGCCGACAGCGCCCCGTCGTCGCGTTCGAGGAAGCCGTTGCGGTCGAGGTACGCCAGCACGTCGTCGGTGACGGCCTCCAATCGACCGGACTCGTCGGTTTGGGTGGCGTACAGCGTCCGACCGAGGAACTCCAGCAGCTCCTCGCGGGTGTGGGCGAAGCCCGAGGCGACCGTCGCGAGCACGTGGGTGCGGAGCGCGGGCTCGGCCGCCAGCTTCGAGCGGACCGGCTCGGGGTCGGCCCACACGTACCGCTCGAACAGCTCGTCGCGGGTGTCGGCGTTCTTCGCGAGCAACACGGCCTCGCCGTAGGGGTCCAGCCCCGGCCGGCCCGCCCGCCCCATCATCTGGTGGACCTCCAGCACGTCGAGCGGCTTCATCCCGCCGTACTCGCCGTCGTACCGCCGCCAGTCGCGGACGATCACCCGGCGGCTCGGGGTGTTGACCCCCGCCGCGAGCGTCGGGGTCGCCGACACGCACTTGACGAGCCGATCCCGGAACGCGTCCTCCACCAGGGAACGGTGTTCGGGCGCGAGTCCGGCGTGGTGAAACGCCGCGCCCGCCGCGACGCACTCGGCGAGGGTGTCGCTGGTTTCGGTGTCGGAGACGTTCCGGATCTCGGCCGCCAGTTCCGCGAGCCGCCCGCGCTCGTCGTCGGTAAGGTGCGGGTCGGTGACGTCGCGGAGCCGCTTGGCCGACGCCTCGGCGTTCCGCCGGGAGTTGACGAACACCAGCGAGGAGCCCTGGTCGTCGTCCGGGGCGTCGCCGGCGAGCGCGTCGTCGACGAGCGCCGCGGTCGGCCGGCCGCCGGCGTCGACCGGGACCTCCCGCCGGCTGCCGTCGTCGAACGTGACGGCGTTGCCGTAGTGGACGCCGGTTTTGAGCTCGATCGGCCGCCACTCGGAGTCGACGAGTTCGGCGTCGAGCCACTCCGCGATGACGTCGGCGTTGTCGACGGTCGCCGACAGCGCGACCACCTGAATCCCGGGGTTGAGCGTGCGGAGCTTCCCGAGCGTGACTTCGAGCGTGGGGCCGCGCCCCGCGTCGTCGACGAGGTGGACCTCGTCGGCGACGACGCAGGTCAGATCGTCGATCCACGCCGCGCCGTTGCGGACCAGGGAGTCGACCTTCTCGGAGGTCGCGACCACGATGTCCCGGGAGGCCAGCCACTCGCCGTCGGCGTCGTAGTTGCCGGTGGAGACGCCAACGTCGAAGCCGAGCGCCTCCCACCGCTCGAACTCCGCGTTCTTCTCGGCGGCGAGCGCCCGCAGGGGGACGATGTAGAGCGCTTTCCCACCGGGAGAACCGCCAGGCGGTTCTTCCGAGCCGTCCGAGCGCGGCTCGGAGACGCCTCTCGCGACGCTCGACAGCATCGCCAGTTCCGCGATGAGGGTCTTCCCGGAGGCGGTCGGCACCGACGCTACGAGGCTCTCCCCGCGGGTGACGCCCGCCTCGACGGCCGCGGCCTGCGGCGGGTAGAGGTCGTCGATGCCGTCCTCTCGCAGGCGGTCGGCGACCCCCGCCGGGAGTTCGGGGACCTCCTCCGGATGCATTGGGCGGGGGTACGTCGTCCCCGAATTTAAACCGTCGGAGACGGACCCGTCGCGTCAGGGGGAGCGACGCAGCCAGCGGGTCAGAGGAGGGTTCGGTTCTGATTGCACGCCCGCCGAACCGCTCAGTCGGCCGAACTATACGGCGATCAGTTCCGGAACCCCGGCCACCCTAGTTGCGCGGCACACTGAGATTGCGCATCGGTGCGTCACAGGCGTGGCACGTGCCGGGTTTGCTCGCGGCAGTCACGCGCTCTCCACAGGAGATACACTCGTAGGTTTGCTCGCTGTCGGAGTCGACCGACCCGGCGAACAACCCGATCACCGAATCGAGGTCGGTCGCGAGCGCCCGCCGGAGGTCCGTCGTACTCACGATTCCGACGGCTTCGGTGCCGCTTTCGACGACGAGCCGTTTGATTTCGTACTCGTGCATCCGGTCGATTGCGGTTTGCACGTCGGCGTCCGGTGAGACGGTGACCACCGGGTCGGTCATCAGTTCCGAGACGGGTGCCTCGAGCCGCTGCTCTTCGATCCCCGCGAGGAGATCGGTTTTGGTCACGATGCCGTCGGCGTCCGCGACGACCACCGACCCGATCCCCTCCTCAAGGAGGACCGATGCCGCCTCGCGTGCGGGCGTGTCCGCCGTGACAGACCGGACCGGGGTAGTCATTATCTCGTGGATCGGCTGCTCGTGCCTGTCCATAGGCCGTATTGGTAGTGTTACACAATAACACTGGCGCAGACGCGCGAGACGCAACGCGAGCACCCGGTCCCGCAGTGGGGTCGGCCCCGGAGTGCGACAGACACGCGAGAGGGCGCGATCCCGCTCGCTACGCGGTCACCCGTCGGGACTCCGCCGCCGGAGCGGGACGGGAGGAGTTGCGGTCCCGGGCCGTCCCGTCGCCACCGCTATGTGCCCGGTGGCCGAAGAGGAAGTATGCGAATCCGTTTCGACCGGGACACCTGCATCGGAATGTTCCAGTGCGTCGAGGAGTGGGACGCCTTCGAGCGGAATATGGACGCCGGGAAAGCCGACCTCGACGGGAGCACGGAGGTCGACCCCGGGATCTACGAGGTGGAAGTCCCCCCCGACGCGGAACTCGACGCGGAGTTCGCGGCGCGGGCCTGTCCGGTGGACGCGATCGAACTGTACGACGGCGACGAACAGGTCGTCTGAGGGGGGGCGGACCGCTGACCCATCGGAGTCCGGGGCAGCGACGCCACGCTCGTCGATCCCGCCGGTCCGGATCTCCGGCCCGTTTCCGAAGTCGGGGAACGGGCACAATCATTATAGTCACTGGCGAGAACGTTACGCCCGAGAGACGTATGAACGACCGAAACCACGAGCGGCCCCTCTCGGAGTGGGCGGCGCTGACGGGCGCATCGTTGCCGGACTCCGTCGAGGACCGCACAGACGGGTCGGCGGGGTTCGAGAGCCACGCGGAACCGGACGCCGCGGAGTCGTTCGACCGCAAGTTCGGCGACGGAGGTCAGTGAGTCGCCTCCCGGCACCGTCCCGGCGGTCGTCCCGCGTGATTCCCGGCTCCGCGCGGCAGCCCCCGTAACGCCACGGATTTCACTTCCGCCGTAGTCGGCGAACCCTTAACAGCGATGGCGCCCAATCGGGCGTGATGGCGGCCACCGACGACCCCGCGTACGTGGACCACCCGCTCCTGAACCCCGGGTTCATCGAACGCCGGGAGTACCAGACGCGACTCGCGGACGCCGCACGCGACGCCCACACCCTGGTCTGTCTCCCGACGGGGCTGGGCAAGACCACGGTGAGCCTACTCGTGACCGCCGACCGCCTCGAATCGGTCGGGGGGAAGGTGCTGTTTCTCGCGCCGACGAAGCCGCTGGTCCAGCAGCACGCGGAGTTCTACCGGGAGGCCCTCGACATCCCCGAGGAGGAGGTCGTGGTCTTCACCGGCGAGATCCGCCCGGAGGACCGCGCCGACCGGTGGACCGACGCACGCATCGTGGTCGCGACGCCGCAGGTCGTCGAGAACGACCTCGTGGGGAGCCGGATTTCGCTTGGGGACGTCACCCACCTCACCTTCGACGAGTGTCACCGCGCGACCGGCGAGTACGCCTACGTCTACATCGCCGAGCGGTACCACGACGACGCCGCGGACCCCCTCGTCACCGGGATGAGCGCCTCGCCCGGCGGCGACAAGGAGTCGATCCTCACCGTCTGCCGGAACCTCGGGCTCGAGGAGGTGGAGGTGATGACCGAGGACGACGCCGACGTCGCGGCCTACACCCACGACACCTCCGTGGAGTGGGAGCGGATCGAACTCCCGGAGGAGATCATCGGGATCCGCGACGCGCTGAACGAGGTGATCAAAGATCGTCTGCAGAAGCTGAAGTCGCTGGGGGTGACCAACACGACACAGCCCGACGTCTCCCAGAAGCAACTCAACCGGATGCGGGGGAAGCTCCAGGAACTGATGGACGCCGACAAGTCGGAGGGCTACAAGGGGATGTCGACCCACGCGGAGGTGATGAAGCTCCGCCGGGCGGTCGAACTCGTCGAAACGCAGTCGGTGGAGTCGGTTCGGCGGTACTTCGAGCGGCAGCGCAACGCCGCCCGCTCGTCGGGGGCGTCGAAGGCGAGCCAGCGGCTCGTTGCCGAGCCCAAGGTGCGCGAGGCGATGCGGCTGGCGGAGTCGTTCGACGGCACCCACCCCAAGTTCTCGCGGGCCCGCATCCTGCTGGCGCAGACCTTGGGCATCGAGGGCGGCGACCGCGTGATCGTCTTCACCGAGTCCCGGGACACCGCGGAGGCGCTGACGGAGTTTCTCTCGGCGTCGTTCGACACCCGCCGGTTCGTCGGCCAGGGCGACAAGGAGAGCTCCGAGGGGATGACCCAGACCGAACAACAGGACGCCCTCGACGCGTTCCGGAACGGGGAGTTCGAGGTGCTGGTCTCGACCTCGGTCGCCGAGGAGGGCCTGGACGTGCCGGAGGTCGATCTGGTGCTCTTTTTCGAGCCGGTCCCGACGGCGATCCGGTCGATCCAGCGGAAGGGTCGGACCGGGCGGCAGGCCGACGGGCAGGTGGTGGTCCTGCTGGCGGAGGACACCCGCGACGAGGCGTACTACTGGATCTCCAAGCGTCGCGAGGAGGAGATGGAGTCGGAACTCAGGGACCTGAAGGGTGTCGCCGGCGACATCGAATCCGAACTGACCCCGCCGCAGGCGGCGTTGGAGGCGTACGACGGGGCGGCCGATGGCGACGACGGCGCTCCCGGTTCGGGGGCGGCCGACGCCGGAGCCGGCGCTAACGCGGGGTCGGATGCCGAGTCCGGCGCCGACGCTGGAGCGGACCCCCCCGACGCCGACACCCCGGCCGAGACGAACGGCCAGGCGGGGCTGACAGACTTCGGCCCGACAGAGACGGAGATCGAACGGACCGACGGCGAGCGGACCGCGGACGAACGGGCCGACGGCGAGCCGACCGAAAGCGAGGAGGAGGCGACCGGGGACGGCGACAGCGTGGAGTCGGACGAAGGCGGATCCGACGCCGGCGAGGGTGGAACCGAATCGGCCGTCGCGACCGCCGGGAGCGACGACGGGGAGACCGAGATCGTCGTCGACCAGCGGGAACTCGACGCCGCGATCGCGAAGGACCTCTCGAAGCGCGACGGGATCCGAACCCGACTGGAAACCCTCGCGGTCGGCGACTACGTTCTCTCGGATCGGGTCGCCGTCGAGCGGAAGTCGGTCGCGGACTTCCTCGACACCCTGCTTGACGGCGACCGGTCGCTGTTCGAGCAGATCGGCGACCTCTCTCGTGCGTACGCGCGCCCGATCCTGATTCTCGAAGGCGACGGCCTCTACGAGGAGCGGAACGTCCACCCCGACGCCATCCGCGGGGCGCTGGCGTCGCTGGCGGTCGATTTCGACGTGAGCGTGCTGCAGACCGCCGACGAGAGCGAGACCGGGGAACTCCTCCGGACGATCGCCGCGCGGGAGCAGACCGAGCGCGACCGGACAGTGAGCGTCCACGGCGACAAGAGCGCAAAGACCCTGGCCGAACAGCAGGAGTACGTGGTCTCCGCGATCGCCGACGTCGGACCCGTGACCGCCCAGTCGCTTCTCGACGCGTTCGGGACCGTCGAGGGCGTGATGACGGCGCCGGAGGAGGACCTCCGCGACGTCGACGGCGTCGGCGAGGTGACCGCCTCGCGGATCCGGGAGGTCGTCGGGAGCGGGTACGAGGATGGCGGGTCGGCAGCGAGCGCGGACTCGGGGTGAACCGGCGCGGGTCAGGAGGAGCGCGGGGACGCGGCGGGGTCAGGGTGGGCCGCGATGACGCCGTCCCGGGTGATCATAATCTCGTAGCGGCCGTAGTCGAACCGGATCTCGGAGACGGCGCGGGACGGGGACTCGGGATCCAGCGCGTCGATCACGGCGTCGACGGAGACGTGGTCGTACAGGACCGTGCTCTTCCCGGGTCCGAACCCCGCGAGCGCGTCGGCGAGCCGACGCAACAGCTCGTCGCCGGTCTCCCATCCCGAACGGTCGAGCACCGTCCAGGAGGTCCTGCGGCCGGCTCCGCCATCGATCGTCTCGGACATACGGAACCTTTGGAGTAACCCCGGTGAAAGTGTATCGGTCAAAATATCGATTTTGATACCAGGATCACTGCCGATCCGGGGCGTCCCCGGACGACTCCGGTGAGGGGGCGTCGTCGAGCGGGGGCGGGTCGAGTTCCGCCGAGAGCAGGGACGCGACCCGCGGCGTCCAGCCCCGAGCGACGAGTCTTCGTCGAACCGGCCACAGCAGGTACGCGACGGTGATCCAAAGGAACACCGTTCCGACTACCGACGCCAGGGTGACCACGCCGGCCAGCACGAACAGGCTGCCGAGGACGTACGGCGCTGGAACGACATACACCGCCTTCACCGCGGGAGGGCAAGAGCGTTGTTCCGGCCGACGGCGCCGGCGCCGAGACGCCACGATTAAATACCACTCGGTGTAATCACCCGGTAATGAGACGGCGAACCTTCCTTCGGGCCGTCGGCGCCGGCGGCGTCGCCGGGTTGGCCGGCTGTACCGGCGGTGGCGGCAGCGACAGCGGGAGTACCGGGACCACGGCGGGGACCGCGGCGTCGAGCACCCCCGAACTCGTCGTCGGGACGTACGGGACGTTCGTCGACGCCCCCTCGACGAGTCCCGGTCAGTGGATCAAGGAGACCTTCGAGTCGGAGTTCGACGCGACGCTGTCGTTCGCCACGCCCGACAGCGAGATCAACTACTACATCGAGCGGGCGAACCGCGGTGTCGACATCGAGGCCGACGTCTACACCGGGGTCCGCGTGCGGGATCTGATCCGGATCGACGAACAGCTCGACGACGGACTGTTCACGCCGGTCGAGGGAATTCCGGGGCAGGGAGACGTCAAATCCGACATCCAGTTCGACCCGAACGGTCGTGTCGTCCCGTTTGCGACCGGCTACGTCAGCCTGGTTTACGACGAGACGCAGGGGGCCAACGGCGAGTACGCCGCGCCGGAGACGTTCGAGGGGCTGCTGGACCCCGAACACGAGGGCGACCTCCTCGCGCAGAACCCGGCTTCGAGCACGACCGGACGGCTGTTCCTGCTACACACGATACAGGCGCTCGGCCGGGACAACTACCTCGACTACTGGGCGGACCTCCAGGACAACGGCGCCAGGGTCCTCGGCAGTTGGTCGGACTCCTACACCGCATACCAGGAGGGGGAAGCGCCGATGGTCGTGTCGTACTCGACGGACCAGGTATACGCCGTGCGGTCCGACGAGGACTTGGACCAACACCAGATCCGCTTCCTGAACGACCAGGGGTACGCGGACGCCGAAGGGATAGCGCTGTTCGAGGGCACCGACAACCCCGACCTCGCCCGGTCCTTCGTCGAGTTTATGCTCCGCCCCGATGTGCAGGGCGAGATCGCACAGCAGTGGGTGTCGTTCCCCGCGACGACGACCGCCGACCTTCCGGATTCCTTTTCGACCTACGCAAAGGAGCCGCCCGAAGGGGTCATATTCGAGTACGACACGCTCCGGGACAACCTGAGCGAGTGGACGCGGGCGTGGGAGCGGCAGTTCGCCAGCAAATGACCCGGTTGTGGGGTGGATCGGGACGCCGGAGTCCGGTGCTCCGGCGCCCGGAGTGACGTCGCCGTGAGGGCCGTCCCACCCGACCCGATCCGCCGGATCCAGCGGCGGCTCCTCGGGGCCGTCTCGACCGCCGGAGTGTGGGCCGAACGGCACGTCCTCGGCCTCGTCGCAGCCGCGACCGCGGCGGTCCTGCTCGTGGTGTTCTACTTTCCGGTCGCGACCGTCTTCGTCGAGGCTATCGTCGTCGATGGGCGGCTCACCGCCGAGCCCCTCGTCGACGTGCTGACCTCGGAGTTCTACCTCGTCGACATCCTCTGGTTCACCGCCTATCAGGCGCTGGTGTCGACGGTGGCGTCGGTGGCGCTCGGGCTACCGGCGGCGTGGATCCTCGCGCGCTTCGAGTTCCCCGGCCGGGAGCTGCTGCGGTCGCTCACGATCCTGCCCTTCGTGATGCCGTCGATCATGGTCGCGATCGGGTTCGTCGCGACGTTCGGGCGGAACGGAACCCTCAACGCCGTGCTCGGGGCGCTCGGGCTGCCGACGGTGGAACTGCTGTTTACGCTGCCCGCGATCGTGATCGCCCACGCCTTCTACAACGCGCCGCTGGTGGCGCGGGTGACCACCGCGGCGTGGGAGAGCGTCGACGCCTCCGCGGTCGAGACCGCACGCAGCCTGGGGGCGTCGCCGACGCGGGCGTTCTACGACGTGGTGGTCCCACAGCTCCTGCCTGCGGTCGCGATCGGGGCGACACTGACCTTCGTGTTCACGTTCGCGTCGTTCCCGATCGTGCTCGCGCTGGGCGGCTTCCAGCTTGCGACCGTCGAGGTGTTCATCTTCTCGCGGATTCAGAACCTGGCGTACGCCGAGGCGGCCGCCCTGGCGGCCGTCGAGACGGTGATCTCGCTTGGGCTGACCTACCTCTATCTCCGGTACGAGGGGCGGCAACGGGGTGACGGGGCGGGCGCGAACCCCCAACCCAGGCGGTCGGTGTGGCCCGCGTCGTGGACGCCCCGGGCGGTCGGCGCCCGCGCGCTCGTTGTCGGGTACAGTGTCGTCGTCCTCGCGGTGTTCGTCGCCCCGATCGCGTCGATGCTCCTGACGAGCGTCACCGCAGGCGGCGAACTGACCCTCGATCACTACCGGTTCCTCCTGGAACGGCAGCGGACCGGCGCCTCGTATCAGGTCCGGCCGCTGCCCGCGGTGTGGAACTCGCTTTTGTTCGGCGCGGGGACCCTCCTCGTTGCCGTGCCGATGGGGGTCGTCCTGGCGGTGCTGACGACGCGGAACTTCCGCGGGCGGGCGGCGATCGACGCCCTGACGATGGCGCCGCTGGCTGTGTCGGGGATCGTCGTCGGGCTCGGGCTGCTCCGGGGGCTCGTCTTCGGGGTCGAGGCCTTCGGGACACGGATCCAGGTGACCGGTGCGGTGGCGATCGTCGCCGCCCACGCGGTCGGGGCGTATCCCTTCGTGACCCGAAGCGTCGCGCCGCTGCTCGGGAACCTGGACTCGCGGCTGGTGGAGTCCGCGCGCAGCCTCGGCGCCACTCGGGCCCGGGCGCTCGTCGACGTCGAACTCCCCTTGGTGGCCGCCGGGGTCGTCGCGGGCGCGGCGTTCGCCTTCGCCATCTCGATCGGGGAGTTCGACTCCACCGTGGTGCTGGCGGAGGGCTCTTCGAGCTACACGATGCCCGTCGCCGTCGAGCGGTATCTCGGCCGTCGGCTCGGCCCCGCGACCGCGATGGGGTGTCTCCTGCTCGCGGTCACCAGCCTGAGCTTCGTCGTGATCGACCGCTTCGGCGACCGCTACGGCGGACAGGGGGGGTTCTGAGGATGCGACTGACGCTCGACGGCGTCCGGAAGGCGTACGGCGACACCGTCGCGCTCGGGGGGTCGGGCAGTGAAACGGACCGAGGCGGGAGGGGTGGAAACGCGGCCGCCGGGATCGACCTCGACGTGGCGGACGGGGAGTTCTTCACCCTCGTCGGTCCCTCGGGGTGCGGAAAGACCACGACCCTCCGGCTCGTGGCCGGCTTCGACTCGCCCACGCGGGGGACGATCCGGTTCGACGGGCGGGAGATGGCGGGCGTCCCGCCGGAGGACCGCGGCGTTGGGGTGGTGTTCCAGAACTACGCGCTGTTCCCACACCTCTCGGTCGCCGAAAACGTCGCCTACGGCCTCCGGTTCACCGATCCGCCGAACGGCGGGAGCGTCGACGAGCGGGTGTCGTCGCTTTTGGAACTCGTCGACCTCCCCGACGCCGGGGCGCGCGATCCGGGGGAGCTGTCGGGGGGACAGCGCCAGCGGGTCGCGCTGGCGCGGGCGCTCGCACCCGGGCCGGATCTCCTCCTGCTCGACGAGCCGATGAGCGCGCTCGACGCCCAGCTCCGGGAACGCCTCCGCCTCCAGATCAAGGAGATCCAGTCGACGCTCGGGATCACCACGCTGTACGTCACCCACGACCAGGAGGAGGCGCTCGCGGTTTCGGACCGGGTGGCGGTGATGTCCGACGGCGCGGTCGAGCAGGTCGGAACCCCCCAGGCGGTGTACCGCCGACCCGAGACCCGGTTCGTCGCGGAGTTCGTCGGCGACAACAACGTATTCGAGGGGCGAGTCCGGTCGACCGGCGGGTCGGATCGATCGGGGGGTTCGACCGACCGTACCGCCGAATCTCCAGTTGAAACGAAGGGGGTCGACGGGGAGGGCGATGCGGGCGGCCAGCCGACGCGTGGACCCGACGGGGACGGTGGACGCGTCGTCCACGTCGACGTAGGTGCGGTATCGGTGCCGTTGCGGACGGACCGACGGCTCCCGGTCGGCGCGAGGGTGACCTTCTGTGTCCGGCCCGAGCGAATGATGGTCCTCGGTGGCGGTCGGACCGAGGGCGGCGGCGACGCCGGGGGCGCCGGGAACGGCGGGGCCGACGCGACGGTGACGCTCGACGCCACGGTGTCGAACGCCGAGTTCCTCGGGGAGTCGACGCGGACGTACCTCCGGTGGGGGGGCCGCGAACTCACGGTCCGGACGCCCGATCCGCTCTCGGGCGACGTGCGGGTCGGGTTCGACGCGAGCGACGCCCACGTGGTCGCTGTGGAGCGAGATCCGGGTGACGGCGCGGACGGAACCTGACCACCCGGCTACGGCGCGACGCCGACCGTCAGCAGCGTCCCGTAGGTCCGGTAGCGTTCCGCCATCGCCTCGCGGGTCTCCCACTCGTCGGTCGGGAACGCCGATTCCGGCGGGATCTCGACCTCCCGGTCGGGGATCGAATCCTGCCCGGCGACCGCGAGGCCGGCTCGGCGGAACGCCTCGCGGTACTCCGCGGCCGACCACCGGGTCATCTCGACGTCGATCCGCTCCTGCCAGACGTGGGAGTGGACGTTCTCCTCGTAGTAGTTGACCGCACAGTAGAACGTCCCGCCGGGCCTGAGCACCCGGGCGATCTCCGCGAGGGTGTGCTCGGGGTCGGCGGCGTAGTAGAACGCCTCCATACTCCAGACGTGGTCGACGGCGTCGTCCGCGAACGGAAGGGCGTCGAAGTCGCCGACGAGATACGCGACCTGGGGGTCGTCGGTGTACGATCGGGCGTTGCGGGCCATCTCGGGCGAGCCGTCGAGGCCGTATACGCGCCCCGCGTCCCGGGTATCACGGAGCGCCCGCCCGGCGTACCCGCTGCCGCAACCCAGGTCCAGAACCGTGTCGCCGGCCTCGACCGGGATCCGGGCCAAGGCGTGTTTCGCGGTGTGCCAGTGGCGCTCCTCCATCCCCCTGTCGCGGCCGTCGGCCGCCCACGCGTCGAACTCCTCGCGGACGCTCATACCCGCACGTGGAAGGGGCGGGACAAGAAGCGTCGGGTTCGGACGGAGTTCGTCGGACCCCATCCGTCTGAACAACCGAGCATATATGTCCGCCCGCGGGCCAGAGGCGGTATGGTCGGACGCCGCCGACGGTTCGCGCTGTCGGACACCGTCCAGCAGATCGTCGGCGGGTTCCTGCTGGCCGGGCCGTTCGTGGTCACCGAGGAGGTGTGGGTCCTCGCGGAGAGCATGTCGGTGCCGCAGGCGCTTGCGACCGTCGTGATCGTCCTGGCGATCGGGTACGGAGCGCTGTATAAAGCCGACGACAGGAACCCCGACCGCGAGACCGAGGTCGGCGGGGTCCCGGTCCGGTTCATCTCGCTGATCGCCGTCTCGTACCTCTCGGTTTTCATTCTCGCCCTGGCGTTCAACGCTCCGGAGACGTTCGCCGGGTCCTCGGGATCCGCCTCGACGGCGTCGCTCGACGTCTCGATCGAGTGGACCGTGATCGGAACCACGCTGAAGGCCGTCAGCATCGGCTCGGTGTTCAGCGTGATCGGGGCCGCGACGGCCGACTCGATCTACTGATCCCGCGGTGGGGGCGAGTGACGGCATATCGATGTCGAATCGTCCGAAAACGACCCCGACGGGCGAACCCACATCCGTTAAGTCGGCCCACGCCGACCTACTGGTATGGATTACGCGCTCGCGATCGACGAGGCGCCGGACTCGATCCCCGCCGGCACCGGGGTGCTGCTGTTACATCCGAGCATCGGGGAGACCGACCGGATCGACACCGACTTCCTGAGGACCGACACCGACCACTTCCTGGTGATCTCCACCCGAACCACCGCACGGGAGGTCGAACAGAAACTCGAACACTACGACGTCGACGAGTCGAAGGCGGACATCCTCGATGCGCTGTCGGTCGAGCGCGGATACTCCCGCCGGACGTCCGATCGGGTACACTACGTCTCCACCCCCGAGGACCTCGACGGGATCGTCGAACAGACCCGCGAGTTCCTCGAATCACACGACGGGAAGCTCCGCGTCAGCGTGGACTCGGTGACCGAGATGGCGTACTATGCCGGCGTCGACGGTGCCCGCGACGCGACGGAACGGCTGCTCGGCCTGCTTTCGGATCACGACGCCGTCGGACTGTTCCACCTCTCGAATGAGGTCCACGACGAGGGGACGCTCGACCGGTTCCGGGACCTCTTCGACGTCGTTCTCGAACTCGACGTCGACGGTGCGGTCCGACGCGAGGAGTAGGCGAGCGGCTGTCGGTCGCTTCGGTGTCGGAACCCGATTTCAGTCGTCGCTTCGAGTTGGAGGAGGACTTCGAGGCCCCGTTTCGGGTGATCACTCCGACCCCGAGTCTGAGCTGTCGGGGTCGTCGCCGGCGGTCCCGGGTTCGGAGGTGCGTTCGAGCTTCTCGAACGTCTTCTCCGCCCACCGGACCCCGTACTGCGGGCCGTACTCCACGAACGCCTGCGTGTCGAGCGCGGCGAACGGGGCCGGAAGTTCGAGGCCGTGTTTGACCGCCGAACACGCGTACTCCGTGGCCTCCGGGAAGGAGGTCCCGCCGCGTGCGACCGCCCTCGGGAGCGTCGAGAGCCGGCCTTCCAGCCGGGAGCCGGCGTCCGACCACGCGTCGAAGAGCCGGGGGTGGTCCCCCTCCCACGCGCGGAACGACTCGCGGGTCTGGAGCCCCAGCCAGGCCTCGTACAGCGCGGCCGCGATCTGGTACACGTCGCCGGGACCCAGCGGGACCGCCCGGTCGAGGTCGGGATAGGCCTCGCCGAAGAACGGGAGGAAGTGCTCGGGGGCGTCGGTGCCGAGTTGGACGAACGCCTCCGCCAGGAGGAACCGCCGGAACTCCGCGGGGGTCCCCTCGGCGCGCTGTTTTACAAGCACGACGGGCGGGGTGGTCTGTCGGGTCCAGACGACGGTTCCGTCGCCGGGCATCCCGACGGTGAAATCCGGGCCCGCGTACGCAACCAAGGCGTCCGGCGCGTCCCCGGGAAGCCAGTCGCTCGGGTAGGAGGTAGGGGTGAGCGCGTCGACGAACAGCCCGAGATCCTCCGCCGCGGCGGGCGGCACGGTCTCGAAGTCGGCCGCGACATCGAGCACGGCGGCGTCGGGCGCGTGCTCGTCGCGGACGGCGGCGATGTCGTCGTCGAGGTCGCGTCGGTCGAACATACGCCGTGTTGGGTCGCTACCGTCTTGAGACGGACGGTTCCGGGACGGACCGTCAACCGAACGCGAGCGCGAGAATGATCGCGATGGCGAGCAGCGCCGACGCGCCGAGGGTCCCGAGCACGATCTTGGTGGCCTGACTCATACTACCGCTCTCGCCGCAGGTGGGTTAAAAGCTTCAATCTCCCCCGGCGGGGTCGCCTCGGTAGTTTCCTCGGGGGCCGAACCCCGGCCTGCTCGGGAGGTCACGCCTCGTCGGGGGCCACGCTCCGGTCCGCTCGGGAGGTCACGCCTCGTCGGGGGCCACACTCCGGTCCGCTCGGGAGGTCACGCCTCGTCGGGGGCCACACTCCGGTCCGCTCGGGAGGTCACGTCTCGTCGGGGTCCGGCGTGGTGTCCCAGGTGTCCGGGACCTCGATCACGTAGCGGCCGTCCTCCTGCAGCGAGATGATGTACTCCGTCCGGTCGTACAGCTCCATCAGGTTGAGTTCGTACTCCCCGGGGGCGACGATCCGAATGCTCTCGAACTGCTCGTTGAGCTCCTCGCGGAGGTCGTCGAGGTCCGGCCGGTCGTCGGGCCGCGGCCCCGGAGACTGACCACCCACGTCACCCGCCGGGTCGTCGGCACGGGTCGCGGGTGACCCGGGCGCGTCCGGGTCCGCGGTGCCCTCCGTCTCCTCGGGCGTGGCGGCGGCGATCTCGTCGGGCGAGACCACGTCGGTTCTGGCGTCGGCCTGTGCGGGATCCTCTGCGGAGTCCTCGGAGCTCGGGCCGGGTTCGGACGGTGTGGGCTCCGGGTTCGCGGATTCGATCGCGGCATCGGAGTCCGCAGCGGCGTCCGGTTCGGCGGAGGAGGCGTCCGTCGCGGGCGTATCAGCAGCGGGGGCGTCAGCGGCAGAAGCATCCGGAGAGGGATCGTCGGTCCCGGAGCCACCGGTCGACTCGTACCCGTGGTCGGGCCACTCCGTCGAGTCCGCCGAGAGGTCCCGCCGTGTCCCGGTCGAGTCGGGGGGAGCATCGTCCTGATCGCCGGCCGTCGTGGTCGAGTCGGCGTCGGCCGTCGTGGTCGAGTCGGCGCCGCCCCTCCCAGTCGAGTCGACAGCACCGGACTCGGGGTTCCGGCCGGCGGCATCCGTCGGGGGGTCGTCCCGCTCCGTGGCCGCAGCCGGTTTGAACTGGAACTTGTTGCCGCCGCAGTCCGGACACCCCGACAGCATCTCCTTGGAGCCGTCGGCGAACACGCGCCCGCAGGTCGTACATTCGTGAGGCATCTATGGGTGGTGGGTCCGGCGCCGGTCGTCTCGTGGGAAGCCTCGGGCCATCACTTGCGGGAGACCAGGGCGCTGATCAGGTTCTCGTCCTTGTGAAGCGTCTCGATCTGGTTCGCGGGGCCGATGACCGTGAGTTTCTTGGGGGACTCCTTGCCGATCAGCCGGCTGATGAAGCCCTTGTCCCCGCCGCCGGTCTGTGGGTACGTCTCGATCTCGATCCCGTTGAACTCGTCGGGGCTGATCTCGGTCATCGTGACCTCGATGAGCTTCGACTCCTCGTCGGGGGAGAGCCCCTCCTCAAGGACGACGATGTTGCCCTCGCGGACGCCGTCGAGGATGAGGCGGATCTTCTCCATCCCGGTCAACCCCTCCATCCGGGCGCCGCTGATGAGGTCGATCTGGACGCCGTCGTCGGTTTCGCCTGGGGTAACTTCCGGCATCGTGGTCACCCGAAGTACTCCGCGATCTTGTCGTAGACTTCGTCCATATTGTTCCCCTCCAGCGCCGAAAGCGGCACCGTCTCGTGCTGGGGGAAGGCGTTTGCGACCCGCTGGACGTTCGCGTCCTCGAGGTCGGTCTTGTTCGCGAAGATGAGCACCGGGAGGTCCTGGCTCTCGATGATCCCGATCAGCATCGTGTTCACCTGCGTGAACGGGTCTTCGGTGCTGTCGAGAACGTAGATGACCCCGTCGACGTCCTCCCGGAGCCAGTGCATCGCCTCGGCGACGCCCTCGGTGGCCTCCCGGGACCGCCGAACGGCGTCGTCTTTCTCCATATCGTGTTCGAGGAACTCCTTGTAATCGACCTTGGTGGTCACTCCGGGGGTGTCGACGATGTCGATGCGGACGGTCTTGCCGTTCCGCTCGATCTCGACGTTCTCCTTCCGGCGGGCGCGCCGGGTCTCGTGGGGAATGTGGCTTTCGGGGCCGACGGCGTCGCCGGTCCAGTCACGTGCGATGCGGTTCGCGAGGGTCGTCTTCCCGGCGTTCGGGGGTCCGTAGATGCCGATCCGCTTCGGGTCGGCGTCCGAGAACATCCGGTCGACGGCCCGTGAGATGCTGTTTCTGAGTTCTGTGAGCAGTCCCATCCTGGCCTCCGCGCCTCCCGTTTTGAGGGCTATGGACGTATCACACTTCCGTGCTTACTTAAACACTGCGTCAGACGGGTTCGGCGGAACCCCTCCGAGACCGGTCCTTATCAGCCGATTCCGGTGCCTTATCCGTCGAGTTCGGTGGGAGGTCGATCGGCAAGGGCATCCAATGCCGTCGGTAAGGTTAACTCGTCGCTGTCCGCAGCCTCCAAAACCACCGGATGAACGGGGCCAGGTCGTATCGGTCGACGATGACGGGGGAAGTCGGACATATCGATGAGGACTGACACGACCGTCGGCGGCCTCGCCGACGACGACTTAGGCCAAGTCGGATATATCGATGAGGACTGGAGCCACGCCTGTCGATGTCGCTCGGAGTCCGCTCAAGTTGTGGACGGTCGAATCGAGGCCGCGATCCGACACGGTTCGGCGGCCCCCGGACAGCCCACGATCCGAAGGGGAGTCCGTGGACTCACGGCAGCCCCCCACCCCTTCGTTTCAACTGGAGACGTGCGACAGCGTGCAGTTTCGCTTCTGTTCGAAATAAGTACAGTAGTAGAAATACTAAAATTAAATAATGACGGTAATAATATAACTATAACAGCGCATTACGGTTACTGTTTCTGACGACAGATTATAAAGCTACCGTCTTCTAGGACACTGCCGAACTCACCCCCTCCCCCTGTTCTCACGCTCCACCTGAAACGAAGGGGTGGGGGGCGCGGGGCTTCTCCGGAATCCGGCTCCAGTGTCGGCCGTCCACGCCCGGTGTATCGGACTTCCCACTCCCCGGCCCGGGACTGTTCCCGAAACCCGGCTTCAGACACGCGTCTCGATCGAAAATCGACGGTCCGGGGGTCTTCGTTCGCTCCCCCGACGGTGTGAGAAGGAACTTTTTTATGACGCCTGTTCGTCTGGTTCGACTGCATCAACTGGACGCGTCACTTCGGGAAAACTCCCGAAAAACCGCGTTTTCTCCGCTAACGACCGATTTGACGGGGAAAATGGCGCGATTTCCAGTCGAAATTGGGGGGACACAATGGACGAGAACACACCGAACGACGACGGTGACGACCGGGCGAGTGCGACACGGAGCGGGGCGTCTCTCGAATCGGACGCCTGGAGTAGCGACGACGGAAGCGCCGACGCTCCGCCGAGCGACAGCGATCCAACGGACCCGCCCGACGACGAGCCGACGACTTCCCTCGACGCGTACAGCGACGACGACCGCCCGCCCGCCGACGACGATGGGTCCGACGCCGACACAGGCACCGACTCCGGCTCCGACGACTCCTCGCGCACTGACCCGTCCCCCGAAGCGGGTCCCCGAGAGACGACTGACGAACGGACGGCGGATCCCCCCGAGGACCCGGACCCTTCCGACCGCGATCCGGTCACCGCCGACGACATCGACATCGAGGAGACCGTCGGCGTCGACATCGACGCCCCGACGAAGTCCGGCGAAACTGGGGACCTGGGACTCGACGAGGTCGTTCTCGACGACGACGAGAGCCAGGGACTCTTCGACGACCTCCTCTCCGGTGAGCCCATTTTCGAGAACAAGGAAGTCCTCCGACCCTCGTATACTCCACACGAACTCCCCCACCGCAACGAGCAGATCAACCAGATGGCGACGATCCTCGTGTCGGCGCTCCGCGGGGAGACCCCCTCGAACATTCTGATCTACGGCAAGACCGGGACCGGAAAGACCGCAAGCGCGAAGTTCGTCAGCCAGGAGCTCGAATCCACCTCCAAGAAGTACGACGTCCCCTGCGAAGTCGAGTACATCAACTGCGAGGTGACCGACACCCAGTATCGCGTGCTCGCCCAGCTCGCGAACAAGTTCATCGAGAAGAACAAGGAGTTCGTCGGCTCCCGGGTCGAGACACTCGAAGACCTCCGGTCGCGGGCCCGCGACGACGTGACGGCGCTGGCCGATACCGAGTTCGACGCGGTCGAGGCCGTCGACGAGCGGATCGAGGAACTCGAAGCCGACCGCGAGGGAATGGACCCGGTCCCGATGACCGGATGGCCGACCGACCGCGTGTACTCGACGTTCTTCGACGCGGTCGACTACGAGGAACGGGTCGTCGTCATTATGCTCGACGAGATCGACAAGCTCGTCGAGAAGTCCGGCGACGACACCCTCTATAACCTCTCGCGGATGAACTCCGAGCTGGTCAACTCCCGGATCTCGATCATGGGGATCTCGAACGACCTGAAGTTCACCGACTTCCTCGACCCCCGGGTCAAGTCCAGCCTCGGGGAGGAGGAGATCGTCTTCCCGCCCTACGACGCCAACCAGCTCCGCGACATCCTCCAGCACCGCGCGAACGTCGCGTTCAAACCTGACGCGCTCACCGACGACGTGATCCCGCTGTGTGCCGCCTTCGCCGCCCAGGAGCACGGCGACGCCCGGCGCGCCCTGGATCTCCTCCGGACCGCGGGCGAACTCGCCGAGCGCGGCCAGGCCGACACCGTCGAGGAGGCCCACGTCCGGAAGGCACAGGACAAGATCGAACTCGACCGCGTCGTGGAGGTCGTCCGCACTCTCCCCACACAGTCGAAGATCGTCCTGTTTGCGACGATCCTCCTGGAGAAGAACGGCGTCCACAACGTCAACACCGGCGAGGTGTTCAACATCTACAAGCGGCTCTGTGAGGAGATCGACGCCGACGTGCTCACCCAGCGGCGGGTCACGGACCTGATCTCCGAACTCGACATGCTCGGGATCGTCAACGCGGTCGTCGTCTCGAAGGGCCGGTACGGCCGCACGAAGGAGATCTCGCTGTCGGTCCCGATCGAGGAGACGGAGGCGGTGCTGCTCTCCGATTCCCGCCTCGGCGACATCGAGAACGCCCAACCGTTCGTCCAGGCGCGGTTCGACAACTGACCTCCACACCGCTTGACCCACCCACGACACTCCAGACGCCACACAACCGCTATGTTCGACGAAATAATGGGCAAGTTCGAGGGGAGCCCGAGCCAGCAGGCGGTCATCCGCCTGCTCTTGGAGCGCGGCTTCTCGGTCAACGACGACGGCCGAGTCGTCTCCGGCGGCATCGAGATCCCGAACACGGGGATCGCCCGCGAGATCGACGTCGACCGCCGGGTCGTCGACTCGACGACCACCGCGATCCTGGAGGACGACGAACTCAGGCGGATCTTCCAGAACATCTCCTCGATCCCGAGTCTGATGGACCTCGCGCCCGTTCTCGATCTCTCGGTGTTGACGATCGACCCCAACGACGCCGAACGACCCGGCATCGTCGCGGAGGTGACCGGGCTGCTCGCCGACCGGGAAATCTCCATCCGGCAGACGGTCACCGAGGACCCCGAGTTCACCGACGATCCCCTGCTGTACGTCGTCACCGACGAGCCGATCCCGGGCGACCTGCTGAACGAACTCTCCGATCTCGACTTCGTCCGGCGGATCAGCATCGCGTAGCTGATCCACCGTCCGATTCCGACGCCGAACCCTTTTCCTCCCGCCGCCGACTACCTCCGACCGTGAGCGACCCAGCCGCGGATCCCGGCGCCCCGGAGTCCTTCCGGACGGTCGACGGCCCGGGCGAGGCGGCCTTCGAGGTCCGCGGCTCGGAGTTCATCGGCCACGTCGCCCCCGCGGCCGACGTCGCGGACGCCGAATCCCTGCTTGAGTCGGTCCGCTCGCGACACCCCGACGCGACCCACCACGTCCCCGCCTATCGCGTGCCCGCCGACGAGGCGGGCGGTGGCGGCTCGAACGGAGTTACGGGCAGTGACACCCCTGACGGACCCGCGGGCGGCGCTCCGATGCTCCGGGAGTACCACTCGGACGACGGCGAACCCACGGGATCGGCGGGCAAACCCGCGCTGAACGTTCTCCTCCAGCGCGACCTCCGGAACGTCGCGAGCGTCGTGGTCCGGTACTACGGCGGGACTAACCTCGGGGTCGGGGGGCTGGCCCGCGCGTACGCCAGGGCCGTCACCGACGCTGTCGACGACGCAGGCGTGGTCGAGGCCGTTCCCCACGAGCGGTTCCAGGTCACGGTCGAATACGACGATTCCGGGACCGTCCGCGGGCTGCTTGAGAGCGCCGGCGTCGAATTCGAGGCCGCCTACGAGGCGGAGGTCTCCTTCGCGGTCCGGGCGCCGGTCGGCGAGGCCGCGGCACTCCGCGACCGGATCAGAAGCGCCACCAGCGGCCGGGCGACGATCGAGCGGTGACATACCCATCGAGCAGCTCGGACGGCTCCACAGCGTCGTGATCGCGTAGTTCGCCGCCGAAGGAGACGAGTGGACAGTCGACGGACTCGGCTGTGCCGAGGATGATCGCGTCGAGTGGATAGAGCAGAGCCTCACGCTGACGGGAGTTCGCCGTCACGATGTCGGAGGCGTCCGGAAAGACGACTGTCGTCTTCCGGGCGATCCGGTCCTCGATGCGCTCAATCCTGTCTCGCTCGAACGCCTTCTTCCTCGCGAGGACGCTCCACAACTCCAGCAGGTTCACACCGGACGTGTAGCCGTCATCGACCCCGTTCAGCAGATCGACTGCCGCTTGCGAACGGTCGTATCCGTGGTCACCGCGGCGACGAGAACATTCCTACTAGAAGATGTCTTCATTACCGCTCGCGAATCTCACGCACGGCGTCGACCGCGTCGGTTTCGACATCGAGTGCGAGGGCAGCGAGTGCGTCGCCCGATGGTTCCCCGTCGTCGTCCTCGCGGAGATACCGCTCGAAATCGTCGGCAGTGAGACTCATACGAGGGTATCGATCGCTATCGGACAGAAGGCTACTGCCGACAGCGACCGATTACGTTCTCGATCCGGGAGGGATACTGATCACGACCCCGACCAGCCACGAGGGTCGGAAGCACCGACTGTGGCTGTCGCCCCGATCCCGGCCCCGAGGCTGAAGCGGCTCTTTGTTCCACCCCCGGATACTTGCGGGCGACAGTCGAACCCGGATCCATGGTCGATGTCGACTCCGAGACCCTGTTCAACGCCGCGGCGGCGGGGCTCACGACCGTCGCGGTGCTCGTGTTCGTGTTCAACGTCGATCTCGGCTACTCCCCGGTCTCGATTCTCGCGGTCGCGGCGGCGTTTCTGGCGGGCGTCGTCGCGATCACCCAGCGCACCGACGACCGCCAGCTGACGTTCCTCGGGTACGGCGTCGTCGTGGTCTCGACGGTTGGCGTTTTCGTCGATCTCGTGAACACCCTCGATCTCGGCAGCGAGGTGACGGTGCTCGGCCTTCTCGGGATCGCCGCCGTGCTCTTCTCCCTCCGTGCCCGCCTTGACGACGCGAACCGGTTGGTCTCCGGGGCGACCGCGACCCGGCTGTTCGGCGCACTCGCGGCGGTCGCGGTCGTGATCGTCGTCGTCGACGTCGTCACCGGCGGCCTCGCGTACGAACTCCAGTCGGAGACCCGGATCGAGATCGAGGGTGACTCCCGGCAGAACCCCGTCGCCGCCACCGTGACCGTAACGAACCCGACGCCGTTGCCCGAGCGGGTCGACACGCCCCACTATGAGGCCTGCGTCGCGGGCGACTGGAGCGAGTACCGCCGTCCCGCGGAGCCGGACCGGACGGAGCGCCCGCGGGTCAGGGCGAACCTGAACGTCGACGACGGCTACAACGACCACGTCCTCGGATTCTCCTCGCGGACGTATCCCGCCTATCTGTTCCTCGACGCGGCCAACGTCACCGGCGAGACCTTCCGCGTCGAGCGGACGGCGGCGTGTCCCGACGACGACACCGGGGAGCCGTACATCGCGGTCTACGAGGACAGCAACCGGCGGTACCGCACCGCGGTGGCGGTCTGACAACGACCCTACGCGTGTGTCCCCGCCGAGTTCAATCGACGATGATGTCGGCGTCGGTGTCGACCGCGGACTCGTCGCTTCCGGGCTGCATCCGCGTCCGGTACCGCTCGATCCAGTCGGCGAAACACTCGGGACACAGCCGCTGGCTGTCGACCTCCGAGCGGTCGACCCGGAGCTGGACCGTCCGCGCGAGGGGGTCTTCCGTCGGCGTGCCGCAGCCGTCGCAGGGCTCGGTTCCGGCCATACCTACCCGTGTGGCATCCGTCATCAAAGGTGTTCGTGTCCCGTGCCGGGCTACTTCGTCCCGAACGCCCGATCCCCGGCGTCGCCCAGCCCGGGGATGATGTAGCCGTCGTCGTCGAGGTAGTCGTCGATGGCGACCGTCATGAGGTCCGCCTGCGGAAACTCCTCGCCGACCCGGAGCAGCCCGTCCGGCGCCGAGACCGCCGACAGCACGAACAGGTCCGCGGGGTCGGCGTCGGCGGCACCGAGCACGTGATCCAGGACCGCCGTCATCGTCGACCCGGTTGCGAGCATCGGGTCCGCCACGATCACGGTGTCCTCGGCGCCGATCTCCGGGAGCTTCACGTAGTCGATGGTGATCGGGAACCCGCCCTCCTCGTCCATCCCGGCCTCCTCGTCGCGGCCGGCGCTGATGACGCCCTGTTTCGCCCGGGGAAACGCCTTCAGCAGCCCCTCGACGAACGGCGTCGCCGCCCGCAGGATGTTGATGATGACGACGTCGCCGAGGCCGCGGACCCGCTCGCCGGTGGTCTCGGTCAGCGGCGTCTCGACGCCGACGTACTCGGTCTCCATCGCGCCGTCAATGATCTCGTAGCCGCAGATCCGGCCGAGCTTCACCAGCCCCTTCCGGAACGCGACCTGCTCGGTTTCGACGTCCCGGAGCCGCGAGAGGGTGTCCTTCGCTAAGGCGTGGGTGATCAGGTACGCGTCGTCGCGGTCCTCGATCGGCATCCTCAGCTCCCCCCGTCGTCGGGATCGTACGGGTAGACGTTCCCCTCGTCGGCGGGCGCGCCCATCGCCAGCACCTCGACCGCCGCGTCGGCGTCCGCAGGGTTGTGCGCCCGGTGGGGCGACTCCGGCGTCACCGCAAACAGCGACCCCGACTCGACGGTGTACTCCCCGTCGGGGGTCTCCACGACCAACGTCCCGGAGAGGACGTAGAACGCCTCCTCCTGTTCGTCGTGGTAGTGGTACTTCAGGGGGATCTTCTCGCCCGGGTCCGCGCGGTAGCGGTTGACCGCGAGCGTCGACAGGTCCGTCCCCGCGGTGAGTCGGCGAAGTTCACACGGTCGGCCCTCGGCCGGGCTCACGTCCCGGCCGTCCACTACTTCGTATCCCATATCGGGTTACATTCCGGGTCGAACCAAAAGCCTCCCGGGTGCGGTCGGCGGACGCCCGCCCCCGCCGTCGCGTCCCCCTCCGGCGTTCGGCCCGGACTGCCGGCGTTCGACCGCGGAGCGCCGGTGCGTGCGTCACACACGCAGGATAGATCTTTATACCTCGCCGTCCGTAGACTCGCCGAGACGATGGAAGAGAGTGTCTCCGGATTCAAAGTTCGGGGGGCCTGGGGGGACGTGGTCGAACACGGCGAGCGGATCACCCGGGCGCTCCGCGATGCCGGCGTCGACGGCGACGCCTTCGAGGAGTGGGACGAGTGGCGGCCGAAGTCCCACGAACGCCTCCGCGAGGACGTCAGCGAAAAAACCGCCGAACAGGCCAGCGTCGCCGAGGGGGAGGGCGAGAAGGCCGGCAAGGATCCTGACGAGGACCTCCAGACCGCGGGCGAGCGCCTCTCGGAGTCCTACGAGCACGTCGAGAACGGCGACAGCGATGAGGCCGTCGAACGGTGGTCGGAGTCGCTGGGCTACGTCGCTCGCGCCGCCGACTCCGCCGGCCGGCGGGCGCTCCGCCGCGTCGAGAACACGGTCTACCAGCGGGTGATGACCCAGATCGCGCCGTACTACTTCGACAACGAACTGGTGAGCGCCAACATCCAGAAGTCAACCCGCGGGGAGGGCGACGTCGAGTTCGTCTTCGAGGTGAACGTCAACGACGACGACCTCAAAGACGAGGTCAGCACCCGACTCGGCGAGTTCGACGACGAGGTGACGCGGTGGCACGTCGACACCGAGAAGAAAACCGAGACCGTCGAGGCCGTCGAGGGCGTCGAACCCCCGGAGCCGGAGGGACGGTCGCGGTCGACGACCAACTGAGACCCGTCCGACTCATACGGATTATTGTAGTCAATTACCGGTCATCGCGACACCGTCTCCGGCGGTGACCGGTAATTCGTTACAACCATCCGTATCAGTCCTCCGCCACGTAGCCGAGTTCCTCCCTGTCCGCGCCACAGCCCGGACACCCGTCCGGGAGTTTCGATCCTCGAGCCGTCCCGTTTCGCCGCAGACCCCGCAGCGCCACATCCCGCAGCCCGTTCCGGTGACGTCACGGGTCCGGGTCGCGCCCCCGCCGTCCGGCCGACTATCGGCCATCACGCGTCACCGTCGGACTGGAACGGTTCCCCGACCGCGTCCCGCGGGAGGAGGTTCATAATCTCCATCTCCAGGTCCTCGCTGGAGTCGAACTCCTCGGCGTTCGACTCCGCCACCACGTCGCCGACCGTGACCGTTCCCTCCGCGAGGCGGACGACGACGTCGCCGCAGGCGTCGGCCACGGCCGGCGGCGTGACCGGGTAGTCGAGTTCTTCGAGGACGGCGTCGATCCGGTTGAGTCTGATCTCCGTTTCCATACCGTAGGGACGCGCGAATACATAATGAATATATGTGATATTTACCCGCTTCCCACGTAGTCACAGCAGTATAATCATACGCCTCGGCGACGAACCGACGGGTATGTCCACGCCACTCCGAGTCGAATCGGGGGAACTCACGGCGGAGGAGATCGTCGAGGCCCTCCGGGACGGTCGCCGCGTCGTCGTCGAAGCGGAGTTGCTCGGCGGCACCCACGAGGTGTCGCTCCGTCACGACGGGGAGACCTACTACTGCGACACCCCGACGACGCTTCATAAACACACCGACCCCGAGGAGATGGTCGGCTGCATCGAGCGGATGGGGTACGCCCGCGAGGAGTAACCGGACCGCCCCATACTGCCGCCGACCGCGGATTTTTGTCGGCCGGGCGATGACTGTGGGTATGAGCGACACGCCGGAGATGGGCGATCTTCTCGACGCCGAGGATCCGGGGTTCCAGGAGGTCCTGTCGTGTGTGTTCGGAATCCAGCGCCACGAAAGTCGGACGTATCTCACGCTGCTCGACCATCCCGGAAGCACCGTCGCGGAACTCGCCGACGTCTTGGACCGCGACCGGAGCAACATCAACCGATCGCTGACGACGCTGATGGAGAAGGGGCTCGCCGAGCGGGAGCGCCGGTTGCTCGACTCCGGCGGGTACATCTACCAGTACACCGCCACCGAACTCCCGGAGGCGAAGGCGATGCTCCACGACGCCTTAGAGGAGTGGGTCGAACGGGTGCACAGCAGCATCGACGATTACGGCGGGGAGTCGGCGTCGTGACCTCCAGCGGCGGTGCCGCACTCCCCGACGGTTCAGTCGCTCGTGCGTGCGTGGGCTCGCGCCCGAACCGCCCGGTTTTTCACCGCCGAACGCCAGGAGTGACGTAATGAGTCTCGAACTCACCGCGCCCACCCCCGAGGCGCCCGACGTCGCCGAGGACGGCGTCTGGCTCGCCGACATCGAGACGGGCGAGACTTACGCCCCCTTCGACGAGATCCGGTACACCGGCGCGGACGGCAACCTGCTCGAAGTCCGCTACGCCGACCCGCCGACGTTCGAGGACTTCCGCGGGCAGGGCCGCGGCGTCTGGCGGTACCACGCCGCGCTCCCGTTCGACGAGGGCGTCTCACTCCCCGAGGGCGCCACCCCGCTGCACCGGGCCCCGCGGCTGCGCGAGACGGTCGGCGTCCGGAGCCTCCGGATCAAACACGAGGGGATGAACCCCACCGGATCGTTCAAGGACCGCGGAATGACCGTCGGCGTCCGCGTCGCACAGAAGCTCGGCGTCGGCCGGCTTGCGTGTGCCTCCACCGGCAACACCTCGGCGGCGCTTGCGGCCTACGGCGCCCGCGGCGGGATGCAGACCCTCGTGCTGCTGCCCGCCGGCAAGGTCGCCGCGGGGAAGGTCGCACAGGCCGCGCTCCACGACGCCCGAATCTTAGAGGTCGACGGCAACTTCGACAACTGCCTCGACATCGTCCAGGATCTCGCTCAGCGCGGCGAGGTCTACCTGCTGAACTCCTTGAACCCCTTCCGGCTCGAGGGCCAGAAGACGATCGGCCTCGAGATCCTAGAGGAGTTCCGCGAGGACAACGGCCGGTTCCCCGACCGGATCGTCCTGCCCGTCGGCAACGCGGGCAACACCTCCGCGCTGTACAAGGCGTTCCGCGAACTCGTCCAGTCGGGGGCGTTAGACCCAGCGGAGGTCCCGAAGCTCACCGGCGTCCAGGCGGCGGGGTCGGCGCCGATGGTCGAGGCCATCGAACACGGCTGGCCCGACACCGAGCGGTGGAACGAGGTCGAGACCATCGCGACCGCGATCCGGATCGGCAACCCGGTGAACGCCCCGAAGGCCCTCCCCGGCATCCGCGGCACCGGCGGCACCGCCGTCGCGGTCGAGGACGACGCGATCACCGAGGCCCAACGCGACCTCGCGAAGGAGGGAATCGGCGTCGAACCCGCGTCGGCGGCGTCGGTAGCGGGGCTGAAGAAGCTCCGCGAGAAGGGCGTCGTCGGCTCCGAGGAGGACGTCGTCTGTCTCACCACCGGCCACCTCCTGAAGGACCCCGACGCGGCCTACGAGGCGGGCAACAAACCCGAACCGGTCCCGAACGATCCCGGCGCGGTGCTCGAACACATCGGCGCGCAGTAGGCCGGCAACCTGCCGACACCACTCCCCTGCGTTACTCCTCGTCGTATTCGCCGTTCAGCGTCAGATACCGCACGTCGATCATCCGGTCGTCGTCGAGAATCGTCTCGACGACCGAGTCCGGCACGGGGTCGTCGAGGTTGTAGACGGTGAGCGCCTCGCCGCCGGGTTCGTCCCGCCGGGAGTTGAACATCCCCGCGATGTTGATGTCGTGGTCGCCCAGCACCGACCCGATGAACCCCAACACGCCGGGCTTGTCGGCGTTCCGTGCGACCAGCATCTTCCCGTGGGGGACCGCGTCGACCCGGTAGTCGTCGATGCGGACGATGCGGGGGTCCTCGCCCGCAAACAGCGTCCCGGAGACCGCAAGCGAGTCGTCGTCGTTGCCGACCCGGACGGTCACCAGGCTCTGGAAGTCGTCGGACTGGAGGCGCTTGGACTCGGTGACTTCGATCCCGCGATCCTCCGCGATCCGGGGGGCGTTGACCGCGTTGACCTGCCACTCCAGCGGCTCGAAGACGCCCTTCAGCGCCGACGCGGTCACGAGGTCGACGTCCTCGTCGGCGATGTCGCCCTCGTAGGCCACCTCGATCTCGGAGATCCGGCCGCCGAGTAGCTGCGCGGCGATGATCCCCGCGGTCTCGGCCAGCCCGATGTACGGCCGGATCCGGGGGAAGGCGCTCTCGTCGACGGAGGGGGCGTTCAGCGCGTTCACCACCGGCTCGCCCGCGAACGCCGCGTCGACCTGGTCGGCGATGGAGGTCGCGACGTTCTCCTGGGCGGCCTCCGTCGACGCGCCCAGGTGGGGGGTGACGACGACCTCCTCGACGTCGAGCAGCGGGCTGTCGGGCGAGACCGGCTCCTCGGCGAAGACGTCGATCGCCGCGCCGTCGAGCGTCCCCTCGGCGACCGCGGCCGCGAGGGCATCCTCGTCGACCACCCCGCCGCGGGCGCAGTTGATCAGGAACCCGCCGCCCATCAGTTCCAGCTCCGCGGTGGAGATCATCCCCTCGGTCTCGGGGGTCAGCGGCGTGTGGACCGTCACGAAGTCCGCCGACGAGAGGCAGGTGTTCAGGTCGACGAGCTCCGCGCCAAGCCGGTCGGCGCGCTCCTCGCTGATGTAGGGGTCGTAAGCGACGAGCTCCATCCCGAGGCCGTCGAGGCGTTTGGCGACCTCCTGGCCCACCCGGCCGAGTCCGACGATCCCCAGCACTTTGCCGTTGAGTTCGGTGCCGAGGTAGTCGGATTTGGCCCACTCGCCCGCTTTCAGCCGCGCGTGGGCCTGCGGGATCGACCGCGCGACCGCAAACGACATCGCGACGGTGTGCTCGGCGGCCGCCCGGACGTTCCCTTCGGGGGCGTTCGCGACGATGACGCCGTGGTCGGTGGCGGCGTCGATGTCGATGTTGTCGACGCCGATTCCCGCCCGCCCGACGATGACCAGGTCCGGAGCGGCCTCGAACACCGCCTCGGTGACCTCGGTTCCGGAGCGGACGACCAGGGCGTTGGCGTCGGAAACAGCCGAACGCAGCGCCCCCTCCGACAGACCGTAGGCCGTCTCGACGTCGTGACCCGACTCGCGGAGCCGTTCGATCCCCGCGTCGTCGATCGGGTCCGTAATAACCACCTTCACATCTCAACCTACCCGGGTTCGCGGTTAAACGTTTCTTCCTCGGCGTATCCGGCCCCCTGTGGCCTGTTAGCGACTCGCGTGGCAGTCGCAGCCACGGGGCACGAGCCGCCCGGAACAGGTGGGTTGAAACCCTCCGCCGCCCACCCCCCGGTATGCGACTCGTCGCGTTCGACTTCGACGGCACCCTCTCGGACTCGGAGATGACCGTGCTCCTCGGCGAGCGGGCCGGCGTCGCCGACCGGATGGCGGAGATCACCGAGCGGGCGATGAACGACGAACTCTCCTACGCCGAGAGCCTGCGGGAGCGGGCGTCGCTGCTGGCGGACCTCCAGGAGTCCGACGCCGAGGCCGCCTTCGACCGGGTGCGGCTCCGTCCCGGGGCCGCGGAGGTGATCCAGCGGCTTTCCGACGCCGGCCACCACGTCGCGATCCTGACCGGCGGCTTCGAGCCCGGGGTCGAACGCGCACTGAAGCGGGAGGGCGTCGCCGTCGACACCATCGTTGCGAACCGGCTTCCGACCGAGAACCGCCGGCTCACCGGCGGCGTCGAGGGCCCGCTCGTGACCGGGACCAAGGACGACGCCTTAGAGTCGCTCGCCGCCGACCTTGACGTGCCGCTGTCCCGAACCATCGCCGTCGGCGACGGCGCCAACGACCTCCCGATGCTGGAGGTGGCGGGGCTGTCGATCGGCTACCTCCCGAAGCCGGCGGTCCGCCCCGCCTGTGACGCGGTGGTGGCGTCGATGCCGCGGCTGGCGAAGCTACTGGAGAGTCACAACGTCGTTCGGCGGGGGACCGACTGACGTCCTTCCCCCGAGCGAGAGGGAGAGACGGACCCGTTCGACCGCGAGTTATCGCCCCTCGCCGGCGGCCAGGTTTCCGCGAGCGACCGGGACGACGGTCCCTCCTTCCTCGATACGGATCCCGTCATCCGTCGGGTGCGCGTGCAACCGCAACAGCGAGGGCCGACCCATCTCGTATCCCTGCTCGACGCGAGCGTCCACCTCGTCGCTCCCGAGCACCCGATAGCGAACCAGATACGCCGCGAGACAGCCGTTCGACGAGCCGGTCGCGGGATCCTCGGGAACGCCGTAGAACGGCGCGAACACGCGGACGGCGAGGTCGTTGTCGTCGTCCCGGGGGTCCCGGCAGAACGCCAGGACGTTCTTCGCCTCGCGGTCGCCGGTCACCGCGTCGTAGGCCTCCCGGTCGATCTCGATGTCGGTCAACGCCGCCCGCGATTCGAGGGGGACGACGATCGTCGGCAGGCCCGTCGAGACCACCTGAACCGGCCAGTCGCCGTCGAGGTCGGCGACGTTCAGCGAGAGGACGTCCGCCAGCGCCCCCCGCGTGAGCTCCGGTCCGAACTCGGGCGGCTGCTGGGTCATCCACAGGGTCTCCCGGCCGTCGCGCTCGCGGACCTCGACGGGAACCGCACCCACGTCGAGGTCGAGGGTGACGGTGTCAGGCCGGCCCTCGGTGACGTGTTCGCGGATGACGTGAGCCGTCCCGATCGTCGGATGCCCGGCGAACGGGATCTCGGCCTCGGGGGTGAAGATGCGGACCTCCCACCCGTCGGCCGACCGCTCACCGACGAACGTCGTCTCGGAAAACCCGATCTCGGCCGCGAACGCCTGCCTCTCCTCGTCGTCGAGGGAATCGGCGTCCTCGACGACGGCTAACTGGTTGCCGGCGTACCGCTCGCGCGCGAACACGTCAACGAGGTGGATGGCGTTGCGCACGCGCCGCCGGTACGTCACCGCCCGGAAAGTGCCTTGTCCCGTCGGGCCGGGCCACGCCCCGGTTCACTCGCTGTCGGCGACCGCGGCGTCCCGCATCGCCGCGAGGTCGCCCGCCAGCGCCTCCGCGACGGCGTTCGCGAGCCGCGGGGGGACCGCGTTGCCGACGACCTTCAGCTGGGTGCTCTTCGGCCCCTGGAAGACGTAGTCGTCGGGGAACGACTGGAGGATCGCACACTCCCTGACCGTCCCCACCCGGTCGGCCTCGGGATGGATGAACGGCGCGTTGTGGTTCTCCTTGATCGTGATCGCGGGTTCGTCCGCTTCGAGCCGGCGCCAGCTGTCGCCGTAACTCTCATAGAGGCTCTCGCCGGGGTCGACCTCGGCGATCCGCTCGACCATCTCCGCGGAGTGGTCGGTGGTCTCGTGGTTCGGGAGGTCCTCGATCGCCGTCTCCCCGCCGTCCCGCTCCAAGAGCGCTTCCGCGACGGTCACGTACGGCTCCAGCCGCGTTCCGGTCAGCGTGGTCTGCTCGGCGGGACCGTGCGTGCGGTCGGGATAGGTCGGGATCGAGCCGTCACGGCGACCCTGGAAGATCACGCGCCGGCGGTTCTGGGGGACGCCGTAGTCCGCGGCGTTCAGCGTCTCGTAGGCGGGCTTCTCGTAGCCCGCCCGCCGAAAGCCCTCCAGGATCGACCGGAGGGTGTCGCCGTCCGCCATCGATTTGATCCCGGGGACGTTCTCCATGACGAACGCCTCGGGTTCGAGAAACTCGACGTAGTCGATGAAACTCCCGACGAGGTAGTTCCGCTCGTCGTCGGGGTCGCGGTGGCCCGCGATGCTGAACCCCTTGCACGGCGGACCGCCGATCACGACGTCGACGGCGTCGGGGTCGATCGGGTGGGTCTCGAAGAACGTCTCCGGATCGACCGCGGAGAGGTCCGCCCGGATCGCCAAGGCGTCGTCGTGGTTGTGCTCGAAGGTCGCAAGGAAGTCCGCGTCGACGTCGACGCCGGCGACGACGTCGTAGCCGGCCCGGAGGAACCCCTCCGAGAGCCCGCCGCCGCCGCAGAACAGATCGAGCACGGTGACCGTCGAACGGTCGATGTTGGCGTCCGGCATTCGGTATCCGATCCTCGTCGGTCGTATTTAACAGTTCGTGGCCCGGCCCCGCGGCCGGAACCCGTAGCCTTTTCAATTTAGGCCGTCCTAAAAGATGGTAATGGCAACCGGAACCCACTCGTCAGTCGAACCGAACGCGACGTCGTCGCCGGAGCGGCGGCCCGCCGTCCACGTCTGTGAGACCTGCCCCGGACGGGCCGTCTTCGTCGAGTCCGGGAACAGCGACGGCTGGATCGCCACCGACCTGACCGTCGACCCCCACCAGTAAGCGCTATGACGGACGAAGCCCCCAGTGCGGATATGGACCCGGACGCCGACACCCAGGAATCGGACCGAACAGTCATTCGATCGGGCCGGGAGTTCGAGCGGGAGTACCGTCTCGACGCCGACGAGGCCGGACGGTTCCTGATTGACCTCGGCGAGCAGCTCCGCGACGGCGACGAGCTTACCATCGTCGACGAGGAGTGGGAGCTGCCGTTCGCGTTCGGCGAGCCCGTCGAACTCGAACTCGATTACGACGGCGCCGGCGACCCCGAACTCGAAATCGAGATCGAACTCCCCGGCCGGACCGACGAGTCCGCGCCCGACGTGGAGTAGCGCCGCCTTCCCGCCCGACCGCCTTCCGTCACCGCTTGTAATCGACCGATTTCGACCCCGCCGCCCGCAGCACCTCCGTCGTCGCCGGCTCGGTCCGCGCGATCGGATCGCCCTCCCGGAGGACGAGCGTTCGCGGGGCCTGCGTCCGCAACGCGTTGAACCCGTCGGTGGCGTCGTAGACGACGAGCGACCCCTCCGTCCCTTCGTCGAGCCCGTACCGTTCTGCACCGAAGACGGCCGCGTTGGCGTCGGTCAGCATCTCCCAGAGGGCAGCCACGTCGCCGCGGCCCGCCATATGTGCGTAGTGAGCGAGGACGAACGCGGCGTCCAGCGGGTCGGCGACGCCGTAGTGATACCACGGGTCGAGCACGGAGTCGTGGCCCAGGCCGACGGTCACGCCGGCCTCGCGGAGTTGGTCGATGCGGGTGTGGCCGCGCCGCCGCGGGTAGTCGTCGTAGGCGCCTTGGAGGATCGAGTTGTCCGGGGGGTTGGTCACGACCGACACGCCGCTGTCGGCAAGCAGCGAGATCAGCTTGTCGGCGTAGGCGTTGTTATACGAGTGCATGGCGGTGGTGTGGCTCGCGGTCACGCGGTCGCCGATTCCGCGTTTCAGCGCCTCGCTCGCCAGCACCTCGGTGAACCGGGAGTTCGGGTCGTCGGTCTCGTCGATGTGCAGATCCAGCGGCAGGTCGTGGCGTTCCGCGATGTCGCAGACAACTTCGACGCTCTCGACCCCGTCCTCGCGGGTGTGCTCGTTGTGGGGGATCGCACCGATCAGGTCGACGCCCATCCCGACGGCCTCCCGGAGCAGGTCCTCGTGTGTCGGATCCGTGAGGATGCCGTCCTGCGGGAACGCGACGACCTGGAGATCCACCAGGTCCGATACCTCCTCGCTGAGTTCGACAAGCCCCTCCACAGTCGACAGCGACGGCTCGGTCGCGTCGGCGTGGGTCCGGATCCGGGTCACGCCGTGGGCGGCGTACCACTCCACCGTCCGTGTCGCCCGTTCGAGGACGTCGTCGACGGTGATGTCCGCCTTGTACGACGCCCAGATCTCGATCCCCTCCGCGAGCGTCCCGCTCTCGTTCCAGGCGGGGTCGCCCGCCGTGCCGGTGGCGTCGAGGTGGACGTGGGGTTCGATCAGCGGTGGCGTCACCAGCCGCCCCGCGGCGTCGTACCGGCGGTCGGCGGACACCCCCGAGGGATCGACCTCTCCTGCGGGCGCGACGCGGTCGATCGTCCCCCCGCGGATCGCGATGTCGACCGCTTCGCCCGCGAGCGTTCGGCCGTCGGTCACGATGTAATCGGACATACCCGGTGGTCACGAAGGGGACGGTTAATTATTTCCGCCCCCCGTCGGGGAATCCAGAACCGTGCCTACAAACACCGACTCCATCCACAATTTTATACACACCGGTGACAAGCCGGGACCGATGGCAACGGAGGACGACACGCCCGCGTGGCGACGGTTCGTGTTCGGCGACGAGAACCTTCCCGATCCCGACTACCCGCTGGATCACGTTCCGGGGGACGAACGGAAGGGGCTCGTGAGCATCTCCGCCGTGCTGTTGGGGTTCGTGTTCTTTGCGGGGACCCTGTGGGCCGGCGCGGAGGTCGGCGCAGCGATGGGTTTCGGGCCGATGCTGACCGCGATGGCGGTCGGGTACGCCATTCTGGGCGTCTACGTCGCGACGCTGTGTGGCGTCGCCGCGAAGGCCGGGCTGACGACGGTCCTGCTCGCGCGGTACAGCTTCGGCCGGTACGGCGCGAAGTTCGCGGATCTGATGCTCGGCGGCACACAGGTCGGGTGGTTCGGCGTCACCATCCCGCTGGTCGCGATCCCGACGGCGACGTTCTTCGGGCTCGACACGCCGACGTTCACCGCCGCGCTCATCCTGGTCTGGGGCGTGCTCCACCTCGCGACGGCGTACTTCGGGTACGAGGGGATGGAGCGGCTCTCGCTCGTTGCGGTCCCGGTTCTTGTGGTCGTCGGACTGCTCTCGATGGTCATCGCGGTCGGCGACGCCGGCGGGTTCGGCGGCCTCTTCGGCGGCGGTGGCGGCGGGATGGGCTTCGCCGCCGCGGTGACCATCGTCGTCGGGACGTTCATCAGCGGCGGAACGCAGGCCCCGAACTGGGCGCGGTTCGCGAGCAGCAGCCGCGTGGGGTTCTGGGCCGGACTGGTCGCCTTCCTCGTCGGGAACGGCTTCCTCTTCCTGTCGGGCGCCGTCGGCGGGGCGGTGTACGACGTCACGCCCGCGGGGGACCTCTATGAGGTGCTCGCAGCGCAGGGCCTCGCCGCGATCGGGCTGATCGCGCTGATCCTCAACATCTGGACGACCAACGACAACGCCGCCTACGCCTTCGGGGTCGCGGGCAGCGAGGCCTTCGAGTTCGACCGGAAACGGCCGTTCATCCTCGCGGGCGGCACGATCGGGATCGTGCTCGCCTTGGTTGGCGCCGACAGCCTGCTCATCCCGTGGCTGTCGACGCTCGGGCAGTACGTGCCGCCGCTCGGCGGCGTGATCATCGCCGACTTCCTGCTATGCTGGCGGCTGCGCGTGCCGAAGATGGGCGACGTGCGCTTTGCGGGCGTTCGGTGGACGGGCGTTATCGCGTACGCCGTCGGCGCCGTCGTCGCGGTGCTGACCGCGGGCCAGGTCGTTCCCGGCGTCGCGGCGCCGCAGCTACTCCCCGGCGTCGCGGGCGCGGCGCTGAACGGGCTCGTCGCCGCGGTGGTCGTCCACGTCGCGGTCTACTATCTGCTGGAGTCGCAGGGCGTGCTCCCCGGCCACGATGTCGCCGGCGACGCCGAGCGGCTGTAAGCGGGCCATCCGCCCGACCGCGGCGTCGATTCACCCGTCGAGTTCCGCGTGGAGCGACGCCCGCCACTCGTGGGGATTGTACCACCCGCACCCGACGCAGCCCAGCGAGTCGTCGTACGCCGCGTCGCCCTCGTAGTAGTACTCGATTCCGAGGAACGGCGGCCGCTCGTCGTTCTCGACGCAGGACTCGCACTTTCGACTTTTGAGCAGGTTGTGACTCCGCGTGAGGATCTGGAAGTGCTCCCTGACCTCCTCGTCCGTCATCGACTCGTAGTCGAAGTCCTCCGAGGAGTCCCAGCGGATCTCCGGCACCCGGTGGTCGACTTCCAGCGTCGTGCTCGGCGAGGAGCCGTCGAACGCGTCGCGGTGATCGTAGAGGTCCCGAACCCGACGCTTGAACGAGTCGGGCATCCCCTGTCTGGTGACCGACTGCCCCGTCGGGAACGGGTACTGCAGCTTCCGGTGGAACGTCGTCGCCTCACAGGTCTCACAGTGGCGGTAGTCGCCCTGCCCCTGGCCGGTGTTCCGGACGAACTCGAAGCCCTCCTTCCGGAGCATCTGGATGTCCTTCGCGGGCTGGGAACTCGGGAGTTCACACGCCGAGCAGTGCCACTCGCAGTCGGCGAGGATCTCGAAGGTCGCCGCGCGTTTGGTGCCCTCGTTCGAGGGGTTCCAGTCGGTCGTGGCGTACTCGTGGACGCGCTCGCCGAACTCGGTGAGTTCGTAGGTCGCCCCGTCGGCTTGGAGAACGCCGTCGTCGACGAACGCCGAAAGCAGGGCGTCGACGTCGCCAGCGTGGTCGCTCCGGAGCTCGGACGCGCTCTGTGGTCCGTCCGCGAGGGTCGACAGCACCGCCGTCCGGCTGTCGTCCCTCCGGACCGACTGGATCAACTCCGCCGTCGCCTCGTCCATCCCTGCCATACTCACGACTCCACACCGAGCCGCAAAACACTGGCGCCCGGCCCGCACTGTCGATCAGCCGTCCGTTCCGCGCCCGGCGGGCTGGCCCCCGCCGACGCCCTCGATCGCGCCGTCGACGGTTCGGTGCGGGTACGGAATGGTGATCCCTTCCGCCTCGAACCGTTCGGTGACCGACTGGACGAACCGCCCGCGGATCCCCAGGAGGTCGGACTGGCCGGGCTCTTCGATCCAGATCCGGCTCTGCAGGCCGAACGACGCCTCGTTGATCTCGATCAGCCGTACCGACGGCTCCGGATCGTCGAGGATTCCCTCCACCTTCCGGGCCTCCTCAACGATGATGTCGGTGGCCTCGTCGATGTCGTCCTCGAAGCTGATCCGGAACGTGAACTTCACGCGCAGCGTCCGGTTCTTGTCGTAGTTCTTGATCACCCCGTCGGTGAGCTGGGAGTTCGGCACCGTGAGGTGCTCGTTGTCGAAGGTCCGGACCCGGCTCACCCGGAGGCTGATGTCCTCGATGTAGCCGGAGTTGCCCTCCCACTCGATCCAGTCGCCGGTCCGGAACGGCTCGTCGGTGTAGATGAACACGCCGGCGACGAAGTTCTTCAGCACGTCCTGCATCGCGAACCCGACCGCCAGCGTCGCGGCCGCGGTGACCGTCGACAGCGCGACCAGGATGTTCCCGAGCCCCGCAAGCGAGAACGCAAGCGAAAGCCCGAAGAAGAGCGTCACCCCGTAGATCAGGAGGATCAGCGGCTTCCGGACGTGTTCGTCGATCTCGCGCCGTTGCAGGAGCCGCTCGCTCAGCGGGAGGACCCCGAGCTTGCTGGCGACGTAGATCACGAGAAACACCACGAGAAAGACGACGGCCGCGGCAGTGGCGTCGGCGAGTTGTGGCGGGAGGCCGACGTCGGCGAGCAGGTCGCCGAGAAAGCCGGCAACCCCCGTCGCGCCCGTCTGAAGTCCCCCGGCGGTCATCTGTGCTCCCGTCCCGCCGTCGTCGCTTCGGTCCCCTGTGGAATCGACATACGACCCCGTTCTCCCGGGCGGTGGTTTATACCTCCGGGTGTGCGGACCGTCGGCGACGACCGGTTAGTCGCCCGCCGCTCGGGCCTCACGCCGCGCGGCCTCGACGGTCTTGCCCTCGCGCATCACGGCGTCGACGAACAGCTCCCCGGCTTTGTACGACGACCGGACCATCGGCCCCGACGCGCAGTAGAGGAAGTCGAGTTCCTCCTCGGCGACGCGCCGCCACGTCTCGAAGGCGTCGGGGTGGACGTACTCGAAGACGTCCAGATGCGACCGGGAGGGCTGGAGGTACTGGCCCAGCGTGACCACGTCGACGTCGGCCTCCCGGAGGTCCGAGAGGGTCCGGTAGATCTCGTGGTCGTACTCGCCGACCCCGAGCATCAGGCTGGTCTTGGTGTAGATGTCGGACTCCTCGGACACCTGTTCGAGCACCGACAGCGACTGGTCGTAGCCCGCCCGGCGGTCCCGGACCGGCCACTGGAGCCGTTCGACGGTCTCGACGTTGTGGGCGATCACGTCGGGGCCGGCGTCGATGATCCTCCGGACGAGGTCGGGGTCGCCCTGGAAGTCGGGGATCAGCACTTCGACGAGGATCCCCGGGTCCCGCTCTTTGATCTCGCGGATCGTGTCGGCGAAGTGTTCCGCCCCCTGATCGGGGAGGTCGTCACGGTCGACCGAAGTAAGGACCACGTAATCGAGCCCGATCTCCGCGACCGCCTCCGCGACGTTTGCGGGCTCGTCGGGATCCAGCGGTTCCATCCCGCCGGTCTCGACGTCGCAGAAGTTACAGCCGCGCGAGCAGCGGTCGCCCATCAGCATAAACGTCGCCGTCCCCGGCCCGTCGCGGCCGCTCCAGCACTCCCCCATGTTCGGGCAGTTGGCCTCCTCACAGACCGTGTGGAGATCGCGCTCCCGGAGCGTCTCCTTGATGTCGGTGAACTGCCGCCCCGACGGCGGGCGCATCTTCAGCCAGTCGGGTTTCCGCCTGCTGCTCATACCCCCACCTTCGAGCGCCCGAGCAAAAGGCTGGGGGTTGGCGGCGTGTCGGCTGTGCGGTCTCGACTCGAAGCGAACAGTCGGCACCCGCTTCCCGCGCCCGCGCCGGTGATGCCGAGCAATCGCTGCCCGACCCGGGCCAGTTCTCAGGTCACAGGGCGGGTGGCCGCGGGTTCGCGGATAAACCTTCGCCGACGGTGGGCCCGGCGGCGATGGAGAAACGTCTTTCCCCCCGGAGTCCCCGGTGGGTCGTATGACTCGCCTCGCGCCGTCGCTCCGCGCTTTTCACTCCGCTACGGCGTTTCCGACTCTCCCGACGCGACAGACGGGCGTCCGGTCCCGACCTGCGCCCCGGAGGTGCGCCGCGTGAAGGTCGCCGACGTCCTCCCGGAGTTCGCCGACGCGTTCGGGTTCGAGGAGTTCAACCGGATGCAACGGGAGGCCGCGCCGGCGATCCTCGAAAGCGACGCCAACGTCGTCGCCGCCGCCCCGACCGCAAGCGGCAAGACCGCCCTCGCGGAACTCGCGATCTGTCGAACCCTCCAGCGGGGCGGGACGGCGCTTTTCGTCGCGCCGATGCGGGCGCTCACCAACGAGAAGGAATCGGAGTGGGAACGCTTCGAGGACCTCGGCTACTCGGTGTACGTCGTCACCGGCGAGCGTGACCTGAACCCCCGCCGTGCCGAACGGGCGGACATCCTGGTGATGACCCCCGAGAAGGCCGACTCCGCCACCCGGAAACACGACTCCGCGCGGTACGCGTTCGTCGCCGACGTCGACTGCTGTGTCGTCGACGAGGTCCATCTACTGGATTCCGACACGCGCGGCGGCGTGCTCGAAGTGACGGTTTCGCGGCTCCGCCGGCTGTGTGCCCCCCGGATCGTGGCGCTGTCGGCGACGATGCCCAACATCGACGACGTGGCGGCGTGGCTCGACGCTCCCGCCGAAACGACCTTCGAGTTCGGCGAGGAGTATCGCCCGGTGAAACTCCACGCCGGTGTGAAAACGTACTCCCACGGCGACAACTCCTTCGCCGACAAGTACCGGCGGCTCTACCGCGCTCTCGACTTGGCCGAGGAGCACCTCCGCGACGACGGCCAGGCGCTGGTGTTCGTCTCCTCGCGGCAGGACGCGGTCCGGGCCGCCGGGAAGGCCCGAGACGAGATCGCGAAACGCGACATCCCGATGGGCGCCCGCGGCGACTACGACTTCCATACGGAGGCCGCCGAGTTGGGCAACGACGCCCTCGCGAAGGGCGTCCCCGACGGGGTGGCCTTCCACCACGCCGGGCTCGCGAAGGCCGACCGCGACCGGGTCGAGGAGTGGTTCAAGGACGGCCGGATCCAACTCCTCTTCTCGACCTCGACGCTCGCGTGGGGGGTGAACCTCCCGGCCCGGTGTGTCGTGATCCGCGATACCAAGTACCACGATCCGCTGGAGGGCGAGGTGGATATGTCGCCGCTCGACATCCTCCAGATGCTCGGCCGCGCCGGCCGCCCCGGCTACGACGACGTCGGCTACGGGTGGGTGGTCTGCGACCGGTCGGACGCCGACAAGTACCGACGCTTGCTCCGGGAGGGCAAGGAGATCGAGTCGCGGCTGGCGGAGGACCTCGATTCGCATCTGAACGCCGAGATCGCGATGGGGACCATCCGCGGACTCGACGACGTGATGGCGTGGCTGGAGACGACCTTCTACTACCGGCGGGCGCAGTCGAAACCCGACGCGTACGCCTTCGACACGCTCCGGGAGCGCGTCCGCGACACCCTCGAATCCTTAGTCGACCGGGGGTTCGTGGAGATGGGCGAGGACCTGTCGGTCTCGGCGACGACGCTGGGTCGGCTCGCCTCGAAGTACTACCTCCGGCTCGACACTGCCGCCCGGTTCCGCGACCTCGCCGGTCGTGAGACCATCTCCGCCGGCGGGATCTTAGAGACCGTCGCGGGCGCCGCGGAGTTCCACTCGGTGTCGGCCCGCCAGTCGGAGGCCGACGCCGTCGACGAGGTGCTCTCGGGAACCGGGACCGACCTGGCGGACGGCCCGCGGAAGGTGCTCGCGATCCTGCGGGCGGGGATGGACGACGCCACGCCCGCGGATCTCCGGTCGGACGCCTGGATCATCCGGCAGAACGCCCTCCGGCTCATCTCGGCGCTCCGGGAGTTCCTCGCGGCCTTCGCCGGCCCGCGCGCGGCGAACCTCGCACGCCGGGTCGAGGCCCGCGTCGAACACGGCGTCCCCCGCGACGCCGTCGGCCTGACCGCCGTCGACGGGATCGGCCCGGCGCGCGCCCGGACGCTCGCCACCGGCGGGCTTCACAGCCCCGCGGACGTCGCCGCGGCGGGGGCGTCCGAACTCCGGCGTGCGGGACTCTCGGAGGGCGTCGCCGAGCAGATCGCCGAGAACGCACGGGCGTTCCCGGCGATCGACGTGTCGTGGGGGGCGTTCCCCGACGAGATCGCCGCCGGCGCCAACCGGCTGTGCGAGGTGACGGTGGAAAACGGCGGCGGCGGCGCCACCGTCGGGATCCGGGTGACGGTCAACGGCGTCGAGATGACCGCGACCGAGACGTATCTCGCCGACGCCGAGACGGTCCCCGTCGGCGTCTTCGGTGCCGACGCCGACGAACTCGAGTTCACGGTCGAGGTGACGTTTCCCGACGAGCCGCTGCATCCGATCCGGGCGTCGCGGACCGTCGCAGTCGCGTGATCACCCGCGAAGCAACGACCGCAGCGCGTCGGGGCTTTCGACCACAGCATCGGCCCGCGAGAGGTCCAACTCCGCGTCGTGCGTCGACCGGTACGCGACCGTGAACGCGCCCGCCCGGACCGCGGCCGCGATCCCGTTCGGGGAGTCTTCCACCACGACACATCCTCGGGTTCCCGGCCGAGTTCCACGGCGGCGTACTCGTAGATGTCGGGCTCGGGCTTCCCCGGCCCGCCGACGTCGTCGGCGCTGACGACCAGGTCCAGCGGGTCGAGGTCGAACCGCTCGCGGACGGACGTTCCGGTTACCTCCGCGTGCGTGGGTGACCCCGACGCGACCGCCGTCCCGAACACCCACTCCGACTCGAAGCGGGTCCAGTACGTCTCCGAATCGACCAGCACGCCGTCCATATCGAACAGCACCGGACCGGCGGGCGGCTCCATACGCCGGGTCGAACGCCACCGGATAAAGCCCTTGTCGCGAGGGTCTATGAACGATGCCGGGATCAGACCCCCCGTATGCCAGAGACGATCCGCGTTTTCGCCGGCGACTGTACGACGACCTTCGAGGGCGACCGCACCCGAACCCAGCGCGGCCGGGTCGCGGTCGTGATCAAGCCCGACCGCACCACCCTGGTCCACGACGCCGACGGCTACCAGCCCGTCGCGTGGCTGACCCGCCCCGACGCCCTGACCGTCGAGACCGGCGGTGCCTCGGAAACGGCCCGAACAGCCGGCGACAGCGAGCCGCAAAGCGCCTCGGGCCGTCCGAGCGGGCTGCGAGGCGGCCAAGCCGCCTCGAACGGGACGGCGGAGCCGTCCCCCGGCCCGCGAGAAGAAGCCGTCGACGACGAGGGCTTCGGGATCGTCGCCCGCGCCGGCGACCAGGTTCTCCGGGTGGTCTGTCACCGCGCCGCGGGACGGGCGGAGTACCCCGTCTCCGAGGCGGGCGTCCCGGTCGGTTCCGACCCCGAGACGGGCGAGCCGCTGGTTCGGACCGGGGGGGACGTCCGCGGCGTCGACTCCGAGGTCCGCTATCCGCTTCCCCGCGGCGCGACCGTCACCGACGGGTCGTGTTCCGACTGCGGGCTCCCGACCATCCGGGCGCCGGCGGGCGAGACCTTCGAGGTGTGTCTCGACCGGTCGTGTGACTCCCTCGACGACGCCGTCCGCGAGCGGTTCGACCGCGAGTGGGCCTGTCCGGAGTGCGGCTCCGACCTCCGGATCATCCGCCGCGGCGGCCGGCTGCTGGCGGGGTGTGACGCCTACCCCGACTGCGAGACCGCCTTCGCGATCCCCGCAGGGGTCGTCGACGGGGAGTGCGACTGTGGGCTGCCGGTCTTCGAGACCGACCGCGGCCGGCGGTGTCTCGACGGCACCTGCGAGCGGTTCGTGGAGTGATGCGGTCGAGAAGTCGGCTCTCTTCGAGCCGGCCACACCGCAGCCCCTATGTCGCGGCCGGCCGCCAGGACGGATATGGACGGGATCCTGACCGACGGCGTGGTCCGCATCGCCGGCGACGCCAGACAGCGGTTCCACGACGCCCACGGCTACGGCCGGCCGCTGGACCGCAGCCGCATCGAGGTGGCGCCCGTCGAAGCCGCCCACCTGCTCTCCCGGGGGGACCTCGAGGCCGTCGTCGACGAGTCCGGCGCGGATTCCGCGGGCGACGCCGACCCCCCGGCGGACGAAGACCGGCTGGACTTCCGGGCGTTCCTGGCCCGGACCGGGACCGCGCTCCGGTTTACCGTCTACAAGGACCTCCGCGACCGGGGCTTCTACCTTTCCCCGGCCCGCCCGGCGTGGCCGGGGGTCGACGCGGAGTCCGAGGGGCACTCGGACGTCGACTTCGTGGTCTACCCCCGCGGCAAGGGGCCGTGGGACGACGAGGTGGCCCACCGGGTTCGCGTGGTCGGCGAGCGCGAGGGCGTCCCGGCGGCGTCGCTCGGCGGGGTCGTGCTCGCGGTGGTCGACGAGGACGGCGAACTCACGTACTTCGACACCGACGCCGCCCCCGACATAGGCGCCGACGACGCGGACGGCACGGGCGACGCCGACCTCCCCGCATCGGTCGACGCGGACCTGCTCGACGACCGGGTGGTCTGTTACGAGGCCGCCGATCGCCTCTACGAGTCGCGGTTCTACGGCCAGCGGCTGTTCGGCCGCAACGCCGACTCGGGGCCGCTCCAGCTTTCGCTCGTCGAGGCCGCGTACCTCGCCCAGCGGGGCGTCCTCGACGCCGATCCCGCAGCGATCGTCGACCGCGGCCAGGCCGTCGAGGGCGAGCGGTTCGACCGCCGGCTGCGGGTCTACGCCGCGCTCCGTGGCCGGGGGGTCGTTCCGAAAAGCGGGTTCAAGTTCGGCGCGGACTTCCGGGTGTACGACGGCTTCGACGGCGTCGATTCCCTGGGGCACTCCGCGAACCTGGTTCGGGTGGTCGGCCCCGAGCACACCGTCTACCCGCGGGACCTCTCCTTGGACGTCCGGCTGGCCGGCGGGGTCCGGAAGCGAATGGTTTTTGCGCGTACCGCGGCCAACGGACGCATACGCTGGCTCTCGGTAGCCCGACTCACCCTATGACACGAGACGACGACTCCCGGCGCGGCGAGGACGGCCCGCAGGCGACGCCGCCGGTCGCCGAGGGCGATCACGAGCGAGAGCGACCGGCCGACGACGGGCCGCTCGCCCCCGACGGCGGTACCGAGGGGGCGGCCGGCGCCGACGATGTCGCCCTCGACCCGTGGGGGTCGTCGACGGTCGCCGACTACCGGAGCCTCTTCGAGGAGTTCGGGATCGGGGAGTTCGACGACGTGCTCCCCGGCGTCCCGAACCCCCACTACCTGATGCGCCGGGGTGTCATCTTCGGCCACCGCGACTACTCCCCCGTCGCCGACGCGCTCCGGGCGGGCGGCGACGCCGCGGTGCTCTCGGGCTTTATGCCCACCGGCGATCCCCACATCGGCCACAAGCTGGTGTTCGACGAGATCATCTGGCATCAAGAGCAGGGCGCCGACGCCTACGGGCTGATCGCCGACCTCGAAGCCCACGCCGCCCGCGGGATGACGTGGGCCGAGATCGACGAGCACGCCCGCGATTACCTCCTGAGCCTGCTGGCGCTGGGGTTCGACCCCGAGGAGGGCGAACTCTACCGGCAGTCCGACAACAGAGAGCTCCAGGATCTCGCCTTCGAGTTGGGGTCGAAGGCCAACTTCTCGGAGTTCCAGGGTATCTACGGCTTCGACGGCGGGACCAACGTCTCGCACATACAGTCGGTGGTCACCCAGATGGCGGACATCCTCTATCCCCAGTTGGAGGAGCCGAAACCCACCGTGATCCCGGTCGGCCCCGACCAGGACCCCCACGTCCGGTTCGCCCGCGACCTCGCCGCGCGGATGCGGTATTTCAAAGTCACCGAGGCGTACGCGAGTTTCGAGCTCACCGACGCCGAGCGCCCCCTCGTCGGCGCGGTCTACGGCGAGCGCGACGCCTACGCCGAGGACCCCGACCGACCCCGGTGTGAGGAGGCCGCCGCGTGGCTCCGGGACGCAGGCGACGACGCCCTCGATTCCCTCGGCGTCGTCGTCGCCGGCGACGTCCGGGAGTCGGCCGCCGAGAAACTCGACAACGCCGGGATGGAACCGCTCCGTCCCCGGGTGCGGTTCCTCGATTCCAACGCCACCGACGACGCCTTCGAGGCGCTGATCGAGGCGATCGACGGCGAGAAGCGGCGGTACGACGCCCACGTCGACGCCTTCGACCTCGACCGCGAGGCGGCCGCGGAACTCGCCCGCGAGGTCGAACTCGACCACGGCGGCTACGGGTTCGTCCCGCCCTCCTCGATCTACCACCGGTTTATGACCGGGCTGACCGGTGGGAAGATGTCGTCGTCGATCCCGGCGTCGCACATCTCGCTTCTCGACGACCCCGAGGAGGGGTACGACAAGGTGAAGGCCGCGACGACGGGCGGACGCGACACCGCCGAGAAGCAGCGCGAACTCGGCGGTGAGGCCGACGAGTGTCCGGTCTACGAACTCTACGCCTACCTGCTCTCGGGCGACGACGACGAGTTCGCAAAGCGGGTCTACGACGAGTGCGTCGGCGGCGAGCGGCTCTGCGGCGACTGCAAGGAGCAGGCCGCGGAGCTAATGGCTGAGTTCCTGGCGGACCACCAGGAGAAGCGTGCGGAGGCCGAAGCGCTGCTGGAGGATCTGGACGTCTCGCTGGAATCGTCGCGGCGTGGCGTCGCCCCCGGTGACGAGTAACACGGCGGGTCGGAACGACCGGGGCGTGATACGGCCCGCCGTAGCCGGCCACCGCGTATCGACGGTGTCGTATGTCGATTCATACTGTCGGCTATAACTACGTGAAGATGTTCCACACCCCGGGGTGTCGAAATCCGTCACGGGACGATAGCCGACAGTATTAGCGGCGGATGGACCGATTCACGTGTCAGTCAACGTGGCCATATCGCCGCGGACTCGGAGGAACAAAGAGTCGCTTTGACACAAGTGGTGACTGTACTTTACGGAGATACTTTCCATCTACATCTCCCACGATACGATAGCCACGATGTGCTCGTCCAGTCGGCACCGCCTTCTCATCGGCGTATTCGTGTTCGGACTCCTCATCGCCAGTCCAGCACTTATCGGCTCAGGAACGGCCAAAGCACCGCCTGAGCCAGTCTGTGGCGTGTGTACGGGCGCTCTCGATGAGGCCGCACGCGAGCGCGGAGTGACGGTCGAGCGCGGCCAGAGTACAATGACTATCCGAGTGTCGGAAACCGGACGTGCGGAGTTCGTCGCCGGTGTCGAACTACTGAAGGGCGCCGAACAGCTCAACAACGACTCGCTTCGACATGCGATCGTCAAAGAGGTATCCTATACTGTAGTCGACGACCGGCGAAACCTCCGAACGTCCGTAGTTGGAGATACGTTACGTGTCCGCTATTCCTCCGACGAAGTAGCACACAAAACCCTTGGCATCGTGCAGTTCGACGCGTTCCACACGCGTGGTGCACCACCGTTCGCCAGTGGTGGAGAAGGCACTCCGTATCCGGGAGCGGATCGGTTGCTTCTGTACGGACCTCCCGGGTACCACGTCCACGGCTCCCCCGGTGATGTCACCAATGAAACCGCGGTCCGTTGGAGAAGTGACAGCCACGAACAGTATTCGGGTCTGATCGAGGAGGACGTCACTATCTCGTTCGTCCCCGAACGGGCGCGACTACCGCATCTCCGAGTTGCCCTTGCAAACTTCGTTGATCGGGTCGACTCCTTTAGTGCGTGAAGCCGTCTACCCGGAAATCGGTGTAATCTGTCACCTAACAACCCGAGCACGCCAACAGAGGACTGATATCGGAGTGCAAGATGCAGGCTCCCTATAGTAGCGTTTGCAAGTCTTCGCTCACTCGATCGCACGACGGCGTGCGATCGGATATGAAACCAGTTGCAAACGCTACTATAGTCGGCACCCGGCTCCTGGCGGAACACGAACGGCTGCGGAGCGGGTACGGTACAGCGTTCGTCCGTTCTGATACTGTCGGCTATCGTCCCGTGACGGATTTCGACACCCCGGGGTGTCGAACATCTTCACGTAGTTATAGCCAACAGTATGAACGATGTATGGGTCGCCCGAACTGCGCATCCGCGAGCCGGGCGAGACGGATCCGTACAAGCAGCGCGAGACGGCGGAGCGCGACCCGACGCAGTACACGGGTGGAGTAACCGTGTCACGCCACATCTTTTATCACGACAGTTGACAATATATATCGTATGACATTCCCGACCGATAGAAGCCGGCGGGTGTCGCGGCGACGGACGCTGGCGGCGGTGGGCGGCGCGGTGCTGGCCGGGTTGGCCGGCTGTTCGGACGTGACCGACCAGTCCTTCGAGGCTACGTCGGTTGTCTTGCCCGAGAGCGCCCGCGAGGAGGTACTGCTAGCCGAGACCGCAAACGAGTCCGAAACCATCGAACGGGAGGGCCCCTCCGGCAACGTGGAGGTGTCGATCACCAGCCACAGCGCGGTCTACCAGCGCGGGCCTGCCCGCGGCGCGCCCACCGTACTGGAGAAGTTCGTCAGCAGCGTCAACCAGACCCCCGGGTCGGGGTCGGCGATCAACGCCGTCGCGAGCGACATCGGCGTCGACGGGGCGGAGCTGTCGTTCATCAAAGGCGGGGTGCAGGTCTCCGGCGACCAGTTCAGCCTGGTCATCCCGGAGGGCGCGCGCGGCGGGGACGGGATTGCCCCCGAGCAAGTGATGGCGCTCGTGCCCGGCGCGGCCGTCGGGAGCGACACGGTGACGTACGACGGCGACGAGCCGGGTGCGTTCTTCCCGGGTGAGACGTACTTCCCAGGTGAGACGTACTTCCCGGGTGAGACGTACTTCCCAGGTGAGACGTACTTCCCGAGTGAGACCCTCTCCCCCGACTCGCCCGACGACGTGCGGGTGTTCGTGCCGAACGTGGAGACGGTGATGAGCAGCGTCGGGATGGACGGGCTGCCCGAGGGTGCCGAGCGGGTCGACCCGGGCGCCACCATCGATACGGCCGGCACGGTGTTCGTCACCCAGGGGGACGTCATCGTCACCGCGGGGGACGTAATTGACGTCCCCGCCGACCGAGCGTTCGACAGGGGCGTCCCGGCCCCGCTAGGTGGCCAGCCGTTCGGGGTGGGTGTGCTGGCGACGCCGAACGCGTCGGTGGCCGGCCAGTCGGCGAACCCGCTGGTGGGGATGGCGACGACGGACCTGCTCCAGCGGGACGCCACAAAGCGGGTGCTGGCCGCGACCGGCCTCACCGACGGGGACACGGTGGAGTGGCTCGGCGGCCCCCGGGAGGTCGTCCTCACGGAGGACGCGCCGTCGGAGGCGACGCTGCTTGGCACCGGGACCGACCTCGCCTCTTTCGCCGGCGTCGTCAGCGGCGAGGACGGTCCGTGGGCGGTGGTGCTGTCGGTGGCGCGGATCACCGACGACGACCACGTGATCGCGGTCGGGGGGACCACCCGGCCGGTCTCGACGCCGGACCGGGTGATGGAGGTCGTCGGCAACTCGGGCTACCTGATCTCCGAGGCCGCGGCACCCGGCGGCGTCCCGCTGTACACGCCCGCGTTCGCCCCCTTTGCCGAGTTCGTCCCCGAGGTGATGGGGCGGCTCCAACGAGCGCCGGACGCTGCAACGGAATAACGAACGCAGTAGCCCCAAACGCGTGTCGAAGGTGGCTCCCGGCGCCGATCATCATACAGCGATAGACGGTGGTGCGGTCAGCTCGTCTACACCGCTCTCTCCCGGACGTGAAGCGGGACGATCGGGCCTTCGCCGACCGCGATCGACGCGTGATCGGCCGATTCAGGGTTCGGAACCTCCGGCTCCCCGGTGCAGATAACCGCTACGCTTCGACCGGGACACCGTCTACGCTCAGTAGCCCGGTCCGAGCGGATCCCCAGCAGGTGGACGTCCGATCCGATACGGCGTTCGTCCGAACTGCGTATCCGCGAGTCGGGCGAGACGGCAGAGCCGTCCGGCTTCTTCGCGGACGACTCTCGAGTCGCCCCTGAAGAGTGGTGCGCCGCAGGCGCACCCGACGCAGTAACGAGGTGGGATTACTCGATCGAGAGTTCGCCGTCACCACTGTCGCCGCCTTCCCCTTCATCCCACTCGATCTCGAATTCGACGCTCAGTTCGCCCGGTCCATCGCCCGGTCCCTCGCGCTCGGCCTTCACCTCGAAGGTGGGCCGTTCCGGGGGGTCGACGGTCACCGACTGGTCGCCGGCGGTCAGCGTGATCGGGCCGTCGGCGTCGAGTTTGTCCGCCAGCGTCCGGAGGTACGACGCGATCTCGGCCCGGCTCCGGCGGTCCTCGGTCTCGAAGAGCACTTCTTCGGGCATACACCTACGACGACGCGGCCGAGCATAAAACATCACGCCCGAAAGGGCCTCGATCGCCCGCGGAGTCTTCGGAACCCCTAACTTCCGGCCGGTCGGTAGCTCTCACAACGACCGACACGAACACACACAGATGCAACTCCCCGAACCACAGGTCGCGGTGTTGAACGCCGCGAGCGCGACCGAGGAAACGCCGATCGACCGACTCGCCGAGGCGGCCGGACTCGAACCCGAAACCGCCACGCGGGCCGTCTTCGAGCTGCGGGACGAGGGCCTCCTCGACGTGGCCGAGCGCGAGACGGTCGAGTACGAACCCACCGACGAGGGCCGCACGTACGTCGAGAAGCACCTCCCCGAGACCCGGCTCTACCGCGCGGCGGTCGACGCCGGCGCCGACGAGGGGTCGGTCTCGATGGGGCAGGTCATCGGCGCGGCCGACCTCGCTGGCGACGCGGTCGACATCGCGCTGGCGAACTTCGGCCGGAAGGGGTACGGAACCATCGAGGGCGGCGACCTCTCGGCGGATCCCGACGCCGACCCCGACGCCGACCCCGAGGCGGAGGCGCTCGCTGCGCTCGTTGCGGGCGACGGCGTCGACGACGCCGACGACGACGTGCTCGACCGGCTGGTCTCGCGGAACCTCGCGGTCCGCCGCGACCGGACCGACCGGACGGTCACGCTCACCGATGCGGGCGTGACCGCGCTGATGGAGGGCGTCGAGGCCGCAGAGACGGTCGACCGGCTGACTCCGGAACTGCTGACCTCCGGGGAGTGGGAAGACGTCGAGTTCGCCGACTACAACGTCGAGGCCGACGCGCCCGCGGTCCAGGGCGGTTCCACGCACGTCCTCCGACAGACCGCAGAGCGCGTGAAGGACGTGCTCGTGGGAATGGGCTTCCGGGAGATGGACGGCCCCCACGCCGACGCGGACTTCTGGATCAACGACTGCCTGTTCATGCCCCAGGACCACCCCGCGCGGACCCACTGGGACCGCTTCGCCCTCGATACCCCGCCGATCGACGACCTCCCCGAGGACCTGGTCGACCGCGTCGAGGCCGCCCACCGCGAGGGGGTCGGTGAGGACGGCGACGGCTACCACTCGCCGTGGTCGGAGGAGTTCGCGCGGGCGATCGCGCTCCGGGGACACACCACCTCCCTGTCGATGCGGTATCTCTCCGGCGAGCAGGTCGGCGACCTCGACCCGCCGCAGCGGTTCTTCTCCGTCGAGAAGGTCTACCGTAACGACACGCTGGACGCGACCCATCTACTCGAGTTCTTCCAGATCGAGGGGTGGGTGATGGCCGAGGACCTCTCGGTGCGCGATCTGATGGGCACGTTCGTGGAGTTCTACGAGCAGTTCGGGATCACCGACATCCAGTTCAAACCCCATTACAACCCCTACACCGAGCCGTCCTTCGAGCTGTTCGGCCGCCACCCCACGACGGGCGAACTCATCGAGATCGGCAACTCCGGGATGTTCCGCGACGAGGTGCTCGAACCGCTCGGCGTCGACTGCGACGTGATGGCGTGGGGGCTGGCGCTGGAACGGCTCGCGATGCTGACCACGGGCGCGGAGGACATCCGCGACCTCCACGGGACGTTGGCCGATCTCGACTTCCTCCGCGGTGCGGAGGTGACCTACTGATGCCCGTCGTCGACATCGACCCCGACGAGCTCCGGGAGTTGACCGGCCACGACGAGAAGAGCGACGAAGATCTGAAGGACGACCTGTTCGGGCTCGGCCTCGAGTTCGAGGGCGAGACCGACGAGGGGTTGTTGCAGTTCGAGTTCGGCCCCGACCGCCTGGACCGCCTGTCGGTGGAGGGCGTCGCGCGCTCGCTGCGGTACCAGTACGGTGACGACCGCGGGGTCGACGTCCCCGACACGAACGACCCCGACTTCACGTTCGTCGTCGACGGCGACGTGCCCGACGCGCGGCCGTACGTCACCGGCGCGGTCGTCCGCGGCCTCGACCTCGACGAGGCGGCCTTGGAATCCGTGATCCAACTGCAGGAGAAGCTCCACGCCACGATGGGGCGGAAGCGCGCGAAGGGCGCCATCGGGATCCACGACCTCGTGGCGATCAAAGGCGACACGCTCGGCGAGGCGCCCAACGCCTCGGAGGACAGCGGCGGCAACTCCATCACCTACACCGGGATCGCGCCCGGCGGCGACACGTTCGTCCCGCTCGACAGCGACCGCGAACTGACACCCGCCGAGGTCCTTGAGGAGCACTCCACGGGTCGCACGTACGCCGACCTCGTCGCCGACTACGACCGCTACCCCGCGATCTACGACGAACTCGGGCTGTTCTCGTTCCCGCCGGTCATCAACGGCCGCCGAACCGAGGTCTCGACCGACTCGCGGGAACTCCTGATCGAACTCACCGGGACCGACCAGTGGACCATCGACCGGATGTGCGCCATCATCTGCTATGCGCTGTCGGCCCGCGGTGCCACGATCGAGGACGTCGAAGTCGAATACGAGGGCGGCTCCGACGCCGGCGGCCGAACGCTCCGGCGGCCGGACTTCGAGGTTCGGAGCAAGTCCGTCACCCACGACCGGATCGAGACGATGCTCGGGGTCGACCTCACGGAGCGGGAGGTCGTCGACCTCTTCGAGCGGTCGGGGCTGGACGCCGCCGTCGCGGACGATGCCGAGAGCGACGACGCCGACGGTCCCGCGGACGCCACCACCTACGAGGTGTCGATTCCGCCGTACCGCGTCGACGTGCTCCACCCACTCGACCTCGTCGACGACGTCGGTCGGGCGTACGGCTTCGACGAACTCGACCCCCGATATCCCGACGTCGGCACCGTCGGCGGCCGCCACGAGCGCTCGCGGCTGGAGGCCGCCACACGAGATGTCCTGACCGGGCTCGGGTTCGAGGATCTGCTGAACTTCCATATGATCTCCGAGCCGGAGGTCTACGACCGGATGGGCGTCGAGTCCGGGACTGACGTCCTCGGCGGCGGCGACCCCGTCGGGATCACCGAACCCTACAGCGAGGATTACACCATCCTCCGGCCGTGGGCGCTGCCCTCGCTCGTGATGGTGTTGGAGAACAACACCCACCGCGCGTACCCGCAGGACCTCGCGGAGGTCGGACTCGTGGCCGAGCGCGACGACGACGTCAACACCCGCGTGGCGGAGTCCAGACACGTCGCGGCCGTCCTCGCCCGCACCGACGCGACCTACGAGGACGCCAAAGCGCGGCTCCAGGCGGTCTGCCGGAGCTTCGGCGTCGAGCTGGAGACGCCGCCGACCGCCCACCCCTCGTTCATCGACGGCCGCGCGGCGTCGGTCGTGATCGACGGCGACGACGTGGGCGTCGTGGGCGAGATCCACCCCGCGGTTCTGGTGGAGCACGACCTCGAACTCCCGGTTGCGGGCTTCGAGTTCGCGCTCGAGGCGCTCGGCGGGGAGTAGGCTCGATCGACGCTTTCCGAGCCTGACCTCTCGAAAGACTTCGCTTTCTCTCCGCTCCGCTGGCCCGTTTCCTTGTGCGTTGGACGGTCGGAAACCCGCTAGCGGGCGGGTATGGAAGGGGCCGCGCTCTCGGCGAACCCGGACGACGCAAGCACTGCAGGAGCGAACGCAGTGAGCGACGAGGAGCGCGGCGAGTCCTGGGAGTCGAGAGCGCGGGGGCTTCCACGGTCGTCTCCGCACTCTTTCCACACTCTCGTTCTTTTCTAACCCGTATCGCTCCACCAATCGAGCCACTTAACAGCCCGCCGGCCGGTATTTTCGCCCGAGAATGCCGAGCGGAGAATACGATCCCGAGACCGTCGAGGTGAAGTGGCAGGACCGGTGGGTCGAGGCGAACCGCTACGCATACGACGGGGACGTAGCGGACCCCGACACCGCCTTCTCGATCGACTCGCCGCCGCCGACGGTATCGGGGAGCCTCCACTGGGGCCACGTCTACGGCTTCACGCTCCAGGACTTCGTCGCTCGGTTCAACCGGATGCGCGGGAACGAAGTGTACTTCCCGTTCGGGTACGACGACAACGGGATCGCCTCTGAGCGGCTCGCCGAGGAGGAACTCGGCGTCCGCCACCAGGACTACGGCCGCCGGGAGTTCCAGGAGATGACCCGGGAGGTCTGTGACCGCTACGAGGCCGAATTCACCGAGAAGATGCAGAGCCTCGGGATCTCCATCGACTGGACCCAGACCTACCAGACCATCTCCCCCGAGGTCAAGCGGGTCTCGCAACTCTCTTTCGTCGACCTCTACGAGCAGGGTCGGGAGTACAGACAGCGGGCGCCCGCGATCTGGTGTCCGGAGTGTGAAACCGCGATCTCGCAGGTCGAAACCGAGGACGACGAGCAGCCGAGCCACTTCCACGACATCGCCTTCGGCGTTGCCGGCAGCGACGAGACGTTCACCGTCTCAACCACCCGGCCGGAACTCCTGCCGGCGTGTGTGGCGGTGTTCGTCCACCCCGACGACGAGGAGAACCAGTACCTCGTCGGCGAGACGGCGGCGGTCCCGCTGTTCGGGCAGGAGGTCCCCATCATCGAGGACGAGCGGGTGGATATGGAGACCGGCTCGGGGATCGTGATGTGCTGTACCTTCGGCGACCAGACCGACATCGAGTGGTACCAGGCCCACGACCTCGACCTCCGGCTCGCGATCGACGAATCGGGGACACTCACCGAGGTCGCCGGCGAGTACGAGGGGCTCTCGGCCGACGAGGCGGGCGAGGCGATCGTTGAGGATCTCGACGAGGCGGGCGCACTCTTAGACCGACGGGCGATCACCCACACGGTGAACGTCCACGAGCGCTGCGGCACCGGGGTCGAGTTCCTGGTGAAAGAGCAGTGGTACGTCGAACTCCTCGACAAGACCGACGAGTACCTCGCGGCCGGCCGGGAGATGGACTGGTACCCCGAGAAGATGTTTACCCGATACCGGAACTGGATCGAGGGGCTCCAGTGGGACTGGGCCATCTCCCGACAGCGCTCGTCGGGGATCCCGTTCCCGGTGTGGTACTGCGACGACTGCGATCACGCCGTCGTCGCCGAGAAGGCCGACCTCCCGGTTGATCCCCTCGCCGACGACCCGCCGGTCGAGGCCTGCCCGGAGTGTGGCCACGACGCGTTCGTCCCCGAGGACGACGTCTTCGACACGTGGGCGACCTCCTCTTTGACGCCGCTGATCAACGCCGGGTGGGACTGGGACGACGAGGCCGAGGAGTTCACCTTCGAGAACCCCGAACTCTACCAGTTCGACCTCCGGCCGCAGGGCCACGACATCATCTCCTTCTGGCTGTTCCACACGGTCGTGAAGTGCTACGAGCACACCGGCGAGGTCCCGTTCGATTCCGTGATGATAAACGGGATGGTGCTCGACGAGAACCGCGAAAAGATGTCGAAATCGAAGGGCAACGTCGTCGACCCCGACGAGGTGGTCTCGAAGTTCCCGGTCGACGCCGCGCGCTACTGGGCGGCGGGGTCGGCGGTCGGCGACGACCTCCCGTACTCCGAGAAGGGGCTGCGGGCGGGCGAGAAGCTGCTCCGGAAGCTGTGGAACGCCTCGAAGCTCGTGGAGAGCCTCACCGACGACGCGCCCGACTACGACGACGTCGACCACGACGACCTCACCGAACTCGACCGGTGGCTGTTGGCTTCGCTGGACCGGGAGATCGAGCGGCTCACCGACTGGTTCGAGAGCCGGGAGTTCTCGAAGGCCCGCGACGAGCTTCGGGGGTTCTTCTGGCACACCTTCTGTGACGACTACTTGGAGATCGCGAAACAGCGGATCAGGTCGGCGGACGATGACGCCGCGGCCGACTCGGCGGCGTACACCCTCGCGGTCGCCCACCGCCGGTTCCTGAAGCTGTTCTCCCCGATCCTCGCGCACGTCACCGAGGAGCTGTGGCACGATCTGCACGGCGGAGAGAGCGTCCACACCAGCGGGTGGCCCGAACCGCTCGGGATCGACGCCGACTTCGCGGCCGGCGAGACCGCAATGGCGGTCGTCGGCGCGCTCCGGAAGTACAAGAGCGACCGCCAGCTCCCGATGAACGAGCCGCTGGCCCGCGTGGACGTGTGGGGCGACATCTCCGGGTTCGAGGCCGACATCTCCGGCGTGATGCACGTCGCGGAGCTTCGCTCCCTCGCGGAACGCCCCGCGATCGAGTCGGTCGTGACCGGCGTCGACCTGGACTACTCGCTGGTCGGTCCGGAGTACGGGAGCCAGGTGCCCGACATCGAGGCCGCGATCGAGGCCGGCGACTACGAGGTCGTCGACGGCCACCTCCACGCCGCGGGCGCCGAACTCGATCCGGAGACGTTCGAGATCGAGGAGGAACGGCAGTACACCGGCGACGGCGAGATGATCGAAGCCGGCGACGCGGTCGTGATCGTCCGCCGCGAGGGGTAGTGCCACCCGCCGTTTTCCTTCGTCCCGCTACAGATCGGCGCCGATGGCCTCGGCGACGCTGTCGAAGCCGTCCCGGTCCAGCAGGTCCAGGAGTCCCTCGTTGATGTCGCGGGCGAGCGTCGGCCCCTCGTAGACCAGCCCGGTGTACAACTGGACCAGGCTCGCCCCCGCACGGATCTTCGCGTACGCCCCCGGGGCGTCGGAGACGCCGCCGACGCCGATCACGGGGACGTCGACCCGTTCGGCCACGAACCGGACTGTCTCGGTGGCACGGTCCTCGATGGGCGCGCCGGAGAGTCCGCCCCGTTCGGCCCGGTTGGGGCTCTCCAGCCCCTCCGGGCGGTCGGTGGTGGTGTTGACCGCGATCACGCCGTCGAGGTCGTAGTCGTCGACGACCGCGAGCGCCTCCTCGATCGCCAGCCCCGGGAGGTCCGGCGAGAGCTTCACGAGCAGCGGGGAGGCGCCGGCGTCGACCAGCGCCCCGAGGATCGCCTCAAGGGAGTCGCGGTTCTGGAGGTCACGGACCCCTTCGCTGTTCGGACACGAGACGTTGACCGCGACGTAGTCGGCGGCGTCGCCGACGTGCTCGTAGGTCTCGCGGTAGTCCGCGGGGGCGTCGTCGGCGTCGGCGGTCTCCGAGAGCGCGACGTTGACGCCGACGGGGATCCCGGGGTCGGGGCCGGTCCGGAGCCGGTCGCCGACGGCCGCCGCGCCCTCGTTGTTCAGCCCCATCCGGTTGACCAGGGCGCGGTCCTCGACCAACCGGAACATCCGCGGCCGGGGATTACCGGGCTGGGGGTCGGCGGTGACGCCCCCGACCTCGACGTGCCCGAACCCGAGGGCGCCGAGCACCGCGGGGAGTTCGGCGTTCTTGTCGAACCCGGCCGCGACGCCGACGGGGTTCCGAAAGGACTGCCCGAAGGCGTCGACCGCGAGCCGGCCGTCGTCGACCGCGAACCGGTCGCGAAGTCGGTCCTCGACCGGGGTGTGCTGGACCGCCCGCAGCCCGGCGTGGACCGTCCGGTGGGCGGTCTCGGCAGGGACGGAGAACAGCACCGGCCGGAGGGCGCGGTACGCGGGGCGGATCACCCGACCCCTCGCCGATCGGTCGGTCATCGCGACTCAGAAGTCGTGTTCGACCGCGTCGGTGTCGGCCTTCTGGATGATGATCTTGCCGTCACGGACGCGAACGAACACTTCGTCCCCGATGTCCATCCCGGCGACGGCGAGTTCGTCCTCGTGGAGGTTGACGTGGACGTTGTGGTACTCGCCGTCTTCGCCCTTGGCGCCACTCGGAGAGAGCTTCTTTTTCCGAACCATCGGCGGTGTCTACGGACCAATTCGGCGCCCGATATACATATGTGTCGCTCCGTTACCCCCGGTGGTACCGGGTCTCCGATAGGCGGGCGCACGCAGCGTCCTTCGGGCGCCGTCGTGGCCGGGGGATGGATGTCGTCGGCGCCCGCGCAACGACACTGTTCCGAACGGAACGGCCGCCACCCCGACGCCGCACCTTATTTTGCCGATATATTTATGCCGAACTGTGTGCTGGTTTGACACAGGGTGTCACCCGATGGTACGCGAGGACGGTAAACGAAACTTCGTAATGCTCGAGGACGGCGAAAAGACGAAACAGTTCACCGGCGAGATGCCGCGGCAGGCCGCACTGAAAGCCGCCCGGCGGCTGGAGGGCTACGAGTCCTACGATTCCGAGTCGGAGGCCGAGCAGAACCCGACCGAGATCCGGCTGCTCGAACGCGGCACCGACCGGGTCCACGTCTACCACGCCTGGGCGTGGGAGGACAGCGCGCCCGACACCAAACCGGACTGGATGGAAGACAACGACGTGTCGACGGTCACGCGGGGCAACGTCTCCAAACAAGGGATCGAACACATCGACACGTAGCGGCCCGCGTCAGTCCGATCCACCGTTCCGGCCGCAAATCGGGGCCGAACAGCCGCTCCCTTCCGTCCTCACGCCGGCGCCGTCGGGGCTCCGACGGCGTCCGACACCGGTTTATCCGTTCCGTGGCGAGTGCCGACCGCGCGGTCACCATCCGACCCGACCACACGTCGAACGCGTGGGATGACGTGTCGGCCTCCTGCCGCGCCACACTCCGAGTACCGTCAGCCGCCGCTCTCGGCCCGCTCTGTCGGTCCGGGTCGTCCCCGACGCGGCACGCCTCCCCGCCACGGTGTGAAACCGCATAACGAGGCGGGGACGGTTCGACGGGGTTTTATGTTACCCAGCCGTTCGGATTAATACGCGGAAGCCCGCCCGGGACACCCCGGTCGGGGACCGTTCGAGTGTGGACCTGGGTGCCGGCTTCGGCCGGCAACGGACCCGGACCGATGCCTTTATGGCTTCGTCCGGTGTACGTTCAGGTCCGCAAGAAATGAGGATTCCACCCCTGCGGTCCGCCGTACACGATGGAATCTGATGTTAGCCTTGGTGGTTCGGTGACACCTGTTCGGTGTCGCCCGAACCACACGGACCACGCAACCAATGCAATGCGACGCGATGCAATGCAGTAGGATCTGTGCAATCCACAATTTGGTGATTCCTCCTTTCACGAGGAGAAATCCCGCCAACCCTCCCCGTTCACGCGGGGAACCCATTCCGGTTGATCCTGCCGGAGGCCATTGCTATT